>JAHIWG010000104.1 GCA_018816345.1 Spirochaetota bacterium
ACCCCGCGAGGCGCGAGGGCGTCCTGCTAGGCCGCCCGCTCGTGCTGATAGGCGGGCCGGGCGCCCGCGATTGGTCCCCCGAACGGCCCGGGGACGGGCCGCTGCCGTCGCCCCCGAGCCTCGCCGTCGTCTCGGCCGCCCTTTCGGCCGCGCTCGGAGGGGGCGGGGCGGGCGGCCACGGCGCCGGCTCGCTCGAGGCGTCGGAGCCGTCGCGGGGCTATACGCCGCGACGCTTCGCGGCGGCCAAGCTGAGCGGCTCCGCGGAACGGGATTACTCTGGCCTGCTCGACCAATCCGCGGCCGAGTCCGCCGAGCTCGGGCTCGTAGACGAGTTCGACATTATGCTGTCTACAATATCGGACGCGGCCGCGGCCGGCGACTCCGCTTCCATCGAGCGGATGGCGAAGCGCTATCACGACGGCTTCGCGGACGCGGGCGCAGTAGCCTGCGCCAAGCTGGCCCTCGCGATATCGCTCGATGTCCGTAAAGGCGTAGACAAGCGTATCGCGACCGCACTATCCATGAGAATAAACGGAGGTAATTATGGCGCGCATACTGATCGTCGAGGATGATTTCGGAAGTCGCCGTATGATGCAGAAGCTACTAGAGGAATACGGCGAGGCCGACGTCGTCGTCGACGGGCAGGAAGCCGTCCACGCGTTCTCGCTGGCGCTGGAAGAGTCGAATCCGTACGACCTGGTCATGCTCGATATCATGATGCCGAGGATGGACGGGCACGAAGCGCTCAAGCGTATTCGCGAGGACGAGAAGAGCCATGGGATAGCGCCCTCGAAAGAGGTCCCGGTCGTCATGACGACGGTCCTCAAGGATCCTAAGAACGTCGTGGAAGCCTTCTTCAAGGGCGGCGCGACCGCCTATATCGTCAAGCCCATCGATAGGCTCAAGCTACGGTCCACCCTGGGTAAGCTCGGCATTAAGCCCGCGGCCGCGTCGTAGGCGGCCCATGAGCGTAGGACCCGAGCCGAAGGCCCGCATCGCGATATGCGAGGACGAGCGCATCGTAGCGCTCGATATCCGCGCCTTCCTGCAGCGCAACGACTACGAGGTCCCCGGCATATACGCGGCGGCGGAGGACCTCCTGGCCTCCGCCGAGGCGACGAGGCCCGACCTCGTCCTCATGGATATCCACCTCCAGGGAGAGATGGACGGCGTCGAGGCCGCCGCCGTCCTCTTCGAGCGATGGGCCATACCGGTGATACTCCTGACGGCCTACGCGGACGGCCCTACCATCGAGAGGGCCAAGCTGACGCATCCCTACGCCTACATCCTCAAGCCCTACGACGAGCGGGAACTCAAGACCGCAATCTCCATAGGGCTGTACAGGGCCTCGATGGAGCGGAAGCTACGCAGGAACGAGGTGCGCTACCGGAGCCTTTTCGAGAACGGGTTGGCGGCGACGATGCTCGTGGAGCGCGGCGGTACCATACTCGAGTCGAATAGGGCGTACTCGAAGTTCTCCGCGGGCGCCTCGAGCGTGCAGGAGTTCCTGAGCGACGAGTCGGAGCGCGCCCTGCTCCTCAAGTCGATGGAGGACGGCAACGCGTACGGCCCGAGCGAGGTCAAGGTTACGAGCGCCGACGGCCGGGAGGCCTGGGCCTTGCTGAGCGCGGCCGCTATCGAGCTGCCTGACGGGACGAGGGCCTACCAGTGCCAAGCCGTCGATATAACGGAGCGCAAGACCCTGATGGATCAGCTCGTTCACGCGCAGAAGCTATCCGCGCTAGGGCGCTTCGCAGGCGGGGTCGCCCACGATTTCAACAACGTGCTGACGGCCGTCATGGGGTATTCGAGGCTCCTCAGATCCGATTTCGAGAACGAGGGCAGGGGCCTAGAGGAGCTGGACGGCATCGACCACGCGGCGAAGCGCGCCGCCGCCCTCTCTAGGCAGCTCTTGATGTTCTCCAGGCGCGACGAGACGAAGCCGAGCGTTTTCTCCCTGTCGGAACTGGCCGGCGACAACGAGCGCATGATGAGGCGCATCGTCGGCGAAGGGGCGACGCTCGTCATCCGCTCGGGCGACGGGAGCGACACGGTGCTCGCCGACCGCGCCCGGCTGGAGCAGGCCGTGGTCAACCTCGTGGCGAACGCCAGGGACGCCATGCCGGAAGGCGGCCGCATCGTCGTAGCGACGGGCGTCGAGCGCATCGATGAGGCCCGTCGCGGCGCCTTGGACGAGATACCGGCTGGCGAATGGAGCTTCATCGAGGTCTCGGACGAGGGGACGGGCATTTCGCCCGAGGACCAAGCGAGCATCTTCCAGCCCTTCTTCACCACGAAGCCGCCCGACAGGGGCACGGGGCTCGGGCTTTCCACCGTCGTCGGCATAGTCAGTCAGGCCAAGGGGCGCGTCGACCTGTCGTCGAGCGTAGGCGTGGGAACCACGATGCGGCTCCTGTTCCCGCGCGCCGAGGTACCCCGGCAGGGCGGCCCCGAGGAGGAACGCGAGACGGCCGAGCGGGAGGCCGCGAAGTCGTGGCGGGATTCCCGATACGGCGCCGCGAACGGTAGAGTGGTACTGCTCGTGGAGAACGACGATTCGGTTCGCGCCATAATAGAGGCCCTGCTAGATAGGGTCGGCTATCGAGTGCTCTCGGCGCGCCAACCCGGGGAAGCCTTGCTGCTATCGGAGAACCCCTCCCACGCGCCCGATATACTCGTGGCCGATAACGCGATGACCCTGATGAACGGGCCGGTCCTGGCGTCGAGGCTCAGGATAACCTATAAGGACCTTCCTGCGCTCTATCTTCGCAATATCGAGTACGCCTCCGAGGACGAAGAGCGCGCCTCCGCGGACGGCGACGTCGCCGCTGATCCTCGCGGGCCAAAGGAGGCCTTCCTGTCCAAGCCGTTCCGAGAGGAGGCCCTCCTTTCGGCTCTGGCCTCCCTGCTGGACGGTTCCGGCTAGGAAAGGATGGACGCGTACAGGCGGGCCTCTATCTCCGCGGCCGAGCCGCTAGCGTACGAGCGGGCGGCCCGGTCCAGCTCGAGGTCGAAGGAGTCCCTGGCCCTGGCGGGCCTGTCGGAGAGCGTCGCTATCCGGTCGCCCAGGTACAGCGCCTCGCGCACGTCGTGGGTCACGACGACCGCGCTGCGCCCGTCCTCCGCCCTGAGGTCGAGGAAGAGGTCCATGACCGAAATACGCGTCTTGAGGTCGAGGGACGAGAACGGCTCGTCCAGGAGCATCACCTCCGACGGGTAGGCGAAGGCCCGGGCCAAGGCGACCCGCCTCCTCATGCCTCCCGACATCGCTCCCGGCCTCGCGTCCACGGACGAGGCCAGCCCTACCGCCGAGAGGGCCTCCTCCGCCACGCGGCGAGCGTCGCTAGCCTCCATCAGGCGCCGCAGCACGAACGCGACGTTGTCGGCCGCTCCCATCCAAGGCAATAGCCTGTCCTCCTGGAACACGTAGCTGGCCTCGTCCCGTCCGAAGCCTACGATCTCCCCCTCGAAGTCGGTGTCGAGCGAGGCGAGGATATTGAGCATGGTCGTCTTGCCGCAGCCGGAGGGGCCGAGGACGACGGTGATCCGGCCTTCCGGAAAGGACAGGTCGAGGCCGCCGAGGACTTCCTTATCGCCGTACGACTTCCTGAGGCCCCTTACTTCGTAGGCCACGATAGCCTCCTCGAGATCGTGTCGAAGACGGCGTCGGAGAGCGCGCAGAGGAGCACGCCGACCGCGGCCCAGGCGAAGACCTCGGCGGTCTCCAGCATGATCCGCGCGCCCTGCATGCCCGTGCCGAGCGCGTCGCGCGGCTGGCTCAGGACCTCGCCGGCGACTACGACCTTCCACGAGAGGCCGACGGCGTTCTTCGCCGCGGATACCGCGTGGGGCATGGCCGACGGGAGGCGTATGAACAGCGACGCGTCGCGCCTTGCAACGCCGAACGAGCGCGCCATGTCGAGGAGCCGAGGGTCCGCCGATCGCACGCCCGCGGCCATATCGGCGGCGACGACCGGAAAGGCCATGACGACGGCGGCGAATACCGGCACGACGCCCGAGGGGAACCATATAAGGGCGATGAGGATGACGGCGAGCACCGGCGTGGCGCGTACGATCGTGAGGCCTGGCGCCGCGAGCGCCTCGAAACGGCGCGAGACCCCGGCGGCGAAGCCTATCGCCGAGCCTAGGGTCATGGAGATCCCGAAGGCCGCGAGGCCCCTGAGGACCGTCGCCCCAAGCGCGGCCCAGAAACGCGGCGTCGAGGCTATGGCCGCCAGCGACGACAGCACTCGCTCCGGCGGAGGCAGTATTATATCCGCCCCGACGCCTATCGCGGCCAGTTTCCAGGCCGCGAATATGACGGCGATGGCCAGGAGCCCGTCGCCCTTAGCGCTTGACCGTCGCGTACCAGCCTCCGTCGGGAAGCTTAGAGCCGATAGCCGCGGGCGAGGCCGCCAGGAACACGGAGAGCAGCGCCTCCACGGCCGGCCGGGCCTCGGCCGCCGGGATGAATACGAAGGCGCAGGCGGGTATCGCCGCGGCCGCGATAGGGGCCTTTAAGCCCATGTCGTGCTTCTCGACCAGGAGGCCGGCGGCGGACGGGTCGGCGAGCGCTCCGCGTATCGAGGCCGCGTAGGCGTCCATGAGCGCCGCTACCGCGCCGGGGCGGTCCGCGACGAGGCTCGCGCGTACGACGAGCACGCTCATCGGGTAGTCGGCCTGGCCAGTGGCCTCGGTCCAGAGCGCCGAGAGAGAGAACGGCACGCGGGCCGCCGGATTGCCCTTGAGGGCGAGGGTGGCGAAGGGCTCGGGCAGGACCGCCAGGTCGATCCGGCCCGCGACGACGCTGGCGGCTATCTCCGGGTACGGCATGCTGAAGATCAGGCGCAAGTCGGCGGAAGGGTCGAGGCCGGCCTTGGGCAGCACCGTGCGCAGCAGGTATTCCGGCGTCGCTCCCTGGCCGGCCACGAAGGCGTCTCGGCCGCGCAGGTCGGCGATGGACCGGATGGCGGGATCGGTAGTCACGACCTTTACCATGCCGTTGCCCACGACGGCGACGAGCCGATACGGCAGGCCCGAGTTGTATAGCTTCGCAGCCATGTTCACGGGCAGTACGGCCGCGTCGAGCTCCCCGGAGAGCAGCTTGGCCGCCATGGCGTCCGCCGAGGCCACGGCCTCGAACGACGCGGCCGCTCCGTCGGGCAGGCTCGGGGGCGCTTCGAAGAGCCCTATCATGCCTATGCCGGTCGGGCCCTTGAGGGCCCCGACGCGGATCGCGATAGGTCGGAGGGCCGACGGGGCCGACGGGGCCGACGGGGCCGACGGG
The DNA here is from genome assembly GCA_018816345.1 of Spirochaetota bacterium. Taxonomy (GTDB): domain Bacteria; phylum Spirochaetota; class Spirochaetia; order Treponematales; family UBA12059; genus SZUA-370. The sequence continues at coordinate 5,288 of JAHIWG010000104.1, forward strand.
GCGGGGGAAGCGGCAGCCTCGGCGGCTGGCTCCTTCCCGCCGAGGGCGAAAAGCGGGAGGGAAAGGGAAAAGACCGCCATCGCGGTCGCGAGGAAGCGTTTCACTGTAGATCCTTTCGTCGGGCGCGCGGCCCGCGTATAGATGATACCGACGCGGGGACGCGGGGACAAGTGCGGCGGGAGAAAGCGCTTTCATCGGCGCGCATTATCCAATATAGTAGATAGCATGCGATGCGATGTCTGCGGATCGAGCGATAGCGTCTTCTTCATAAAGCCCGACGGCTCGGGCGGCGAGCTGCGCATGTGCAGGGCCTGCGCCGTGGCCGGGGGGCACGCCGTCATAGGGGAAGGCCTCGGCGCGCGCTTCGATTCCATGCTGAGCGGGGTCGGAGCCGCGAGTCCGAGGTCATGCCCGGCCTGCGGATGGACCGCCGAGCGCCTGCGCTCCACCGGCCGGCTAGGCTGCTCGGCCTGCGCCAAGGCCTTTAGGCCGGAGATACTATCCGCCCTCAGGCAGGCGGGCGTAGGCGGCCCGTACGAGGGCAAGGTCTCGAGGAAGGCGGTCCATCGCGGCGCCGACGGAGAATCGCCCGAGTCGCTGTCGCTTTCCCTCGAGCGGGCCATCAGCGCGGAGGACTTCGAGGCGGCCGCGGAGATACGGGACAGGCTCAGGGCGGCCGCCGAGAGGCCCGGCCCGTGACAGTATCAGGGCCCGCCTCCAGGCCGTTTCCCGCGGGAGACCATAACGCCTTCGACGTCGTCGTCCGCTCCTACGTCGCCCTGGATAGGAACCTCGAGGGCCGCCGCTTCCCGCACGCCCTGCGCAGGGACGAGGCCTCGGAGATCGCCGCGAGGCTATGCGGGGCCGCCAGGGGCCGCGGCTTCGAGGTCGCGAGGATAGGGGATCTGGACGGCCGTTCCAGGTCCAACCTGGCCGAGAGGGAACTGTACTCCCGCCCGTACCTGCTAGACGACGATCACTACGCCGTATTGAGCCCGGGCAAGCCCCTCTGGATAGCCGTCAACGACGCGAACCACGTGTCGTTCCGCGCGTGCCGGCCCGGGCTCGACCTCGAAGCGGCCTGGGAAGACGCGTCGGCGGCCGACGATTCGATGTCGGGGGCCTCGGGCGGCGAATGGGCCTTCGACCCGGACCTCGGCTTCATCATGACCGAGGCCGCGGCCTGCGGTAGCGGGCTCCAGGCGACCCTCTCGCTCCATATGCCCGCGCTCGTCATCTCGGGGCTGGCCGAGACGGCCTTGAAGCGCGCCCTCGAGGCGGGCTTCATCGTCGCGGGCGCCTACTCCAATACGGCCTCCGCGGGAGGGGCGCTGTTCGACCTGTCTCTCCCGTCGACCCATCGCGACCCGGAACTCGAGGCGATGGGGAGATTGGCCGTCGCGGCGAAGGCCCTGGCGGATTACGAGCGCCGGGCCCGCGAGCAGTTGCTCGCGAGGAGCCCTTGGGATATCCTCGACGTCGTAGGCCGGGCCGCCGGCCGGGCCGCCGGCGCGAGGCTGGTATCGAGGGACGAGGCGGCCGAGATAGTCTCGGGGCTCAGGCTCGGCCTGGCCTGCGGAGCGTTAGGAGGCATGGGCCTCGAGTCGGCTACGGAGCTGTGGTCGTCGCTCCGGGTCAGGCCTTCTACGGTCCAGCGGGATAAGGTCTCGTCCGAGGAAGAGCCTGAGGCCGCCGAGCGCGCGAGGGCCCTCAGGCTGGCTGTCACGGGTATACGGTTCACCGAGAGGTATAACGATGTTTAAGGGACTTACTAAACGCGCGCAGCGCGTGCTGACGGTGCTGGCCCAGGAAGAGGCGAGGCGTTTCCACGCCGGCGAGCTGGCGCCGGAGCACGTGCTCCTCTCGGTGATATCGGACCGCGAGGGGACCGGCTTCCGGCTGCTGTCCTCCCTGAAGATGGACCTGCGGGAGCTGACGCTCGAGCTGGAGCGGGCCGCCTCGGGGCGAAAGGGCGGCTTCCTGCTCGGGGACGCGCCGCTGTCGAGGAGGCTCAAGTCGATGCTCGAGGCCGCCGCCGAGGAAGCCAGGATAATGGAAGGCGAGTACATCGGCACCGAGCATCTCGTCATCGCGGCCGCTCGCGAGAGCGGCTCGGTCCTGGAGCAGTACCTGACGCGGTACGGGGTGTTCTACGAGCAGCTCCGCGTCGCCCTGAAGCTCATCTCCTCGAGCCCCAAGGACGAGCCGAGGGATGGCGCCGAGCCCCGGCCCGCCCAGGCTATCCGCTCGCCCTTTCCCCCGCAGGCCGCGCAGCAGAAGAAAACCGCCGGAGGCGCCACGCCCCTCCTCGACGAGCATTCCCGGGACCTGACAGCCTGGGCCCGCGAGGATAGGATAGACCCCGTCATAGGCAGGGAGACGGAGACGAGGCGCGTCGTCCGCATCCTCTCCAGGCGCGGCAAGAATAACCCCGTGCTGATAGGGGATCCCGGCGTCGGCAAGACGGCCATAGTCGAGGGCCTCGCCTTGAAGATGGCCCGAGGCGACGTCCCCGAGGGCCTCATAGGCAAACGCCTGCTCGTTTTGGATATGGCGTCCATCGTCGCCGGTACCAAGTACCGGGGAGAATTCGAGGAGCGCCTGAAGCGAATCATGAAGGAGATCGCCGCCTCCGGCAACGTCATCCTCTTCATAGACGAGCTCCACACCATAATCGGCGCGGGCAGCGCCGAGGGCACCATAGACGCGTCGAACATGCTCAAGCCCGCGCTCTCCCGCGGGGAGCTCCAGTGCATCGGCGCGACTACGCTCGACGAGTACCGGAAGTACTTCGAGAAGGACGCCGCGCTCGAGCGCCGCTTCCAGACCGTCCTCGTCGAGGAACCGACCATAGAGCAATCCATCGATATACTATCCGGTATCAAGGAACGCTACGAGCGCTATCACGGCGTCCGCTACGCTCCCGACGCCCTCGAGGCCTCGGTCCGTTTCGCGGATCGATACGTGAGCGACCGGTTCCTCCCCGATAAGGCCATAGACGTGATGGACGAGGCCGGGGCGAGGAAGAAAGTCGAGAACCCCGTCCGGGGTACGGAGCTCGGCGGCATCGAGGCCGAGATCAGGCGGCTGACCGAGGAGAAGCTGGCTCTCGTGTCGACGCAGAACTACGAGCGCGCGGCCGAGGTCCGCGATAGGGTGAGAACGCTCAAGGCCGAGCTCGAGTCCCTGCGCTCGAGGACCGTCTCCGGCGACGGATTCACGGTGAGCGTCGACGACGTGAGGGCCGTCGTCTCCGAGATGACCGGTATCCCCGTGGAACGCATCGCCGAGGGAGAGTCGGAGCGGCTGTCCAGCCTCGAGGAGGAGCTCCATAGGCGGGTGATAGGGCAGGACTTCGCCGTCAAGGCGCTCGCCGCGGCCGTCAGGCGGTCTAGGGCCGGCATCTCCGATCCGCATAGGCCCCTGGGCTCCTTCATCTTCCTGGGGCCTACGGGCGTAGGCAAGACCCTGCTCGCGAAATCGCTGGCGGAGAGCCTGTTCGGGAGCGAGGAAGCCCTGATACGCATCGACATGTCCGACTTCATGGAGAAGCACAACGCGGCCCGCCTGGTCGGATCGCCGCCCGGCTACGTCGGGTACGAGGAAGGCGGCATGCTCACCGAGCGCGTACGGCGCAAGCCGTATAGCGTCGTGCTGTTCGACGAGATAGAGAAGGCCCATCCCGACGTGTTCAACCTGCTGCTCCAGCTCCTCGAGGAAGGCGAGCTCAGGGACAACCTCGGCCACGCCGTGTCGTTCCGCAATACGGTCGTCATAATGACGAGCAACGCCGGGACGAGGGAGCTGGTCAGCGGAGCCAGGCTAGGCTTCGGCTCGGAAAGCAGGCGCTTCGACTACGAGGCGGTCAAGTCATCCGCGCTCGCCGAGCTAAAGCGCCTCTTCAACCCCGAGTTCATCAACCGCGTCGACCAGGTGGTGGTATTCCATCCGCTGGACCGCGACCAGGTTCGCGCCGTGCTGGAGCTCGAGCTATCCCGCCTGAGGCGCCGGCTCGCGGAGCGGGGCATAGCCCTGGAACTGGATAAGAAGGCCGTGGACAGGCTCGTCACGGACGGGTACGACGAGGCGTACGGGGCCAGGCCCATGCGGCGGCTCATCACGAAGCTCATAGAGGATCCGCTGGCAGCGACCGTGGTGGAGGGGAACTGCCCTCCCGGGACGACGGTGAGGATACGGGAGAAGGACGGGGCGCTGATCGTCAAGGCATCCAAGCCGTCCAGGGCGTCGTCTCAGCCGGTCGGCTCGGCGAAGGACGCGGATTCCTGAACGCGCGCCCGCCTAGCCGAGCGCCCGCCTAGCCGTCGTCCTTGCCGATCAGGCGCCTGAGCTCCCTCATCCTCGGTTCCTCCAGCCGTATTCGAAGGTTCTTTTCCTGGGTGGGGAGGACGAGGCCCTTGGGGCCGTCCTTGGCGCGCCGCAGGTACTTGGCCTGGGTGTAGTAGAGGTCTCCCGCCCCCGACGAGCGTCCCTTGGAGTAGTACAGCGCCAGGCTGCCGGCGTCGAGCAGTATCTCCAGGGGAACGCTCTTTCCCGGCCTGGCCTTGACGAATACGTAGGAGCCGGAGTAGTCGCGCGCGTGGAGCCACAGGTCGTTGCCCCTGACGTGGCGGCGCAGGAGGACGTCGTTCTCGGCGGCCGAGCGCCCTATCAGGATGAGCCACCCGTTGCGCTCGAGCGACAGGCCTGGAAAGCGCTTGGGCGCCTGCGACGGCGCCGATTTCCGCTTGGCGAGGAAGGCGCGTATGGCATAGGGGTTCTCGGTCGCCTCGACGCGCTCGCGCTCCGATTCAAGCGACTCGATCGACTTCCGTAGCTCGTCGAGCTCGGCGGCCGTCTCCACGGCGCCCGAGCGGGCCTTCTTCGATCTATCGTAGTAGGCCCTCGCGTTCTCAACGACGCCCTTCGAGGCGTCGACGCGTATGACGACCTCGCCGCCGCGGTAGAAATCTTCGGCGACCAGCGATTGTCCCGTGGGCTTCGCCGCCTGGTTCGCCATCAGGATGTCGCCCAGCTCGCGGTATCGCTCCGCGCCCGCGTACTCGGCGGCCGCTTTCTTGAGGGCGCCTAGCCTCGCGTCGAGCTGGCCGCGCCTCTGCGCGAAGTACCTGCGCGCCCGCTCGAGGAGGGCGACGCGCGATAGCTCCGAGCCGTTCTCGGCGTAGAATGCGTCGGCTCGCTCGTTGAAGGAGCCACCCCCCGGCAAGTCGCGGACGGCGAATTCCCTGGGCGGCGCTCCGCTCGGCTCGGGGGCGTATCGACCCCCGCTAAGCTCGCCCTTGGACGGCTTCCTGGCCAGGGCGTCGATGATCTCCCCGTCCGGCTTGCACAGGATCACGTTGGCCGCGCCGGACCAGAGCCTGGCGTAGAGTATCCGCTCCCCGGCGTCCCGCCCTACGCGTATCATGACGATGCGCTCGGAGCCGAGCTGCCCTATCGACTCGATCCTGGCGCCCCTGACCTGCGAGCGCAGGAGCTCCATGAAGCGCTGGGGTTTCTCCGCCTTGGGGACGGGCATCCTCGTTGAGTGGATCCGGCACGCTCCGTGCGCGACGCAGAGCAGGAGCTCGGTCGCGACGCCGGGCTTATAGCACGACAGGACGAGGGTATCGTAGGAGGGCTGGACGACCTTCTGAATCTGAGCGCCGACGAGATCGAGCTCGGAGAGTACCAGCTCGATCTCGCGCCAATTAAGCGACATGGAAGGCCTTGCTCAAGGATCTTAACACAGAGACACAGAGAAGATGAGGCGAGAGAACATTTTTAAATAGAGAAGATAGGGAGAATTTGCGCAGAGACGCAGGTACTACGAGAAGCGGGAAGTCAAGAGCGCCGGGATAGTAAGAAAACGTAGCATCTCTCTTTCTTTCTCGCACTCTTTTCCTCGTCTTCTCTGTGGCTCCGTACCTAAATTTCCTAGTATTCTTCCTATCTCGTCTTCTCTGTGGCTCTGCGTAAAAAAAACGCGGTACGCCTATTAGGCGCCATGGCAGTGCTTGTACTTCTTGCCGGAACCGCAGGGGCAGGGATCGTTACGGCCGACCTTGGGATAGCTGCGCACCACGGTAGCGTTGCTCGGGGCCGAGCCCTGGGCCATGGCTCCGGAAGCTGCCTGGGCCCTGGCCGCGCTGGCCGCCTGGGCTCCGGCCGCAGCCCCGCCGAACTGGCCCATCTCGTCGTGCCGGGTCTGCCCGCCGGAGGCCACGGGCCGAATGCTCCTGTCCTCCTGCTTCTGGATCCGTACGAGGTATAGGGTGCTCGCCACGCTCTTGCGTATATCCTCGATCATCACGTCGAACAGCTCGAAGCCCTCGAGCTTATACTCGAGCAGGGGGTTCTTCTGGGCGTAATGCCGGAGGTAGACCGCCTCGCGGAGCGCTTCCATGTTCTCGAGATGGTCGAGCCATTTCTGGTCGATGGCGGCCAGGTACTTCCACCGCAGGAAATGGTTGAGATTGGCCGCGCCGGCCATGGCGAGCTTCTCCTCTAGGTCGCGGTCTAGCTCCGCCAGGGCCGTTGCCCTGAGGTCGTCGATGCGCTTGGCCTCGGGAGCGTCGGACTTGAAGGGCAGTACGAAGCCGAACGACGTCTTGAGGTCGTCCTGCAGCGAGCCGTAGGCCGTCTTCTGGTCCGACTTGAGCTCGTCCTCGTAGCGCTGGAGCGATACGTCGAGCATCTCGCGGGCGGCTCCCACGACGCGCGCGGCGAGGTCGCCGTCCTTGACTATGGTATCGCGCTGGTCGTAGATGAATTTCCTCTGCTGGTTGAGCACGTCGTCGTACTCGAGCAGGTGCTTGCGTATATCGAAGTTGCGCTCCTCTACGCGCTTCTGGGCGTTCTCCATCGTCCTATTAAGGAGGGGATGGTAGATGGGCTCGCCTTCCTTCATACCCACCTTCATCATGAGGCCCTTGAGGTTGGAGCCGCCGAAGAGGCGCATCAGGTCGTCGTCGAGGGAGATGAAGAAGCGCGAACGCCCCGGGTCGCCCTGGCGTCCAGAGCGCCCGCGGAGCTGGTTGTCGATACGGCGCGACTCGTGCCGCTCGGTCCCGAGCACGTAGAGGCCTCCGGCGGCCTTCACTTCCTCGTAGTCCTTGCGCCACGACTCGTACTCCTGCTCCTGCGCCTTGCGGAACGTCTCCTCGTCGGCGTTAGTGCCCGCCTTCTTGCGGGCCCGGTACTCGGGGTTGCCGCCGAGCTTGATATCGGTACCGCGCCCGGCCATGTTCGTCGCTATCGTCACGGCGCCCTTGGAGCCGGCCTCGGCGATGATGGTCGCCTCCCTGGCGTGGTTCTTGGCGTTGAGCACCTCGTGCCTGACCCCGCGCCTCGTCAGGGCGGCGGACAGCCGCTCCGACTTGTCGATGCTCACGGTGCCTACCAGCATGGGCTGGCCCTTGGCGTGGGCCTCGGCGATCTCGTCGCAGATGGCCTCGAATTTCTCCGACTCGTTGAGGAACACCAGGTCGTCCTCGTCGAGGCGCGCGACCGGCTTGTTCGTCGGTATGACCGTGACGTCGAGCTCGTAGATCTTCTGGAATTCCACGGCCTCGGTCTCGGCGGTGCCCGTCATGCCCGCTATCTTGTCGTACAGGCGGAAGTAGTTCTGGAACGTGATGGTCGCCAGGGTTCGGTTGCGCCGGGCTATCTTGATGCGTTCCTTGGCCTCGATGGCCTCGTGGAGCCCGTCGGAGTAGCGGCGCCCGTGGAGGATGCGGCCCGTGAACTCGTCTACTATCTGCACGAGCCCGTCCTGCACCACGTACTCGGTGTCCTTGTGGAAGAGCTCCCGGGCGCGCACGGACTGGGTAAAGTAGTGCACGAACTCGAAGTTCTGCTCGTCGAAGAGGGATCCCTGGATGAGCCCCCGCTTCTGGAGGGCCGTCTCCATCTTGGCCAGCCCGTCGGAGGTGAAGGAGACCTTCTTGCTCTTCTCCTCTATCTTGTAGTCGCCTACGAGGGGCTCCCCCTCGTCCTCCTTGGGGTACTCGCCGGTCTTGGGGTCCTTCTCGACCTCGACGAGCTGGGGAGTCAGCCTGACTACCTCGTTAATCTTATAGGTATCGTCCTCCGCGGCGCCGGAGATGATGAGCGGAGTGCGCGCCTCGTCGACGAGGATGGAGTCTATCTCGTCGACGACGCAGTAGTGGTGGCCCCTCTGGACGCGCCTCGACGGCTCCATGGCCATGTTGTCGCGCAGGTAGTCGAAGCCGAACTCGTTG
>JAHIWG010000105.1 GCA_018816345.1 Spirochaetota bacterium
CAGGGGCGCTAGCAGGGTGTTCACAGCCTTCCGCTCCGGGCAGCTCTGGACGGAGCGGGACCTCTCGGGCCGCTCCCGCGGCGACGGGGCCTTCGGCAGGGCCGTCTATACGCCGCGCGGGCTCTACGCGTTCTGGCAGACCGGATCGGGAGCCGCCTCGTCGGTCATCGGGCTCGTGCCGGATACGTCGGTGCGCGAGCCGGCCCTCTCCGCCGTCGACTTCGTGCCGGGCGCGCCGACTCGGCGCGGCCGCGCCGGCTTCCGATGGACCGTCCCCGAGGACTCGTCGGGCATCCTGGGCTTCTCGTACCTCTGGTCGAGGGACCCCGCGGCCGAACCGCCGGAATCGGTAATGGCCCTCGAGACGCTAACGCGCGCGGCCTACGACGCCGACGAGGACGGCGACTGGTACTTCTCGCTGCGGGCCCAGGACTACGCAGGCAACTGGTCGGGTGCCTCGAGGATACGGTTCGTGCGCGATACCACGCCGCCCGGTGCGCCCTTCCCGAACCCTCCCGAGGTCTCCGCCGACGGCTTCCTAGCCTCCAACAGCTTCTCGCTGTCATGGACCCCGCCGCCCGAGCCCGACGTGGCGGGCTATACCTGGTCGCTCGAGTACCTTGGACCGCTCGACCGCCCCCCCGCGCGCCGCCGCCCCGCGGACGCGCCCGAGCTGCGGTCGCCCGCCCTCCAGGACGGCCAGTACGCGCTATCCCCGGCCACCGAGTACGAGCGGCGCGTCTGGACCGCGAGGGAGCCGGTATTCCCTCCCCCGACCCTGAGGACCCGGGCGCCGCGCGCCGATTTCTCAAACATCGACGACGGCTACTGGGCCTTCTCGGTCGCGGCCATAGACGGGGTCGGCAACGTCGGGGCCGCCGCGCGCGCGCTCCTGCGCGCCGATAAGTTCAAGCCGTTCACCTCAATCACCGACGTGGCCTCGGCGCGCGACGATTTCGGCTCCGTCAGCATGTCGATAGTCGGACGGGGCTTCTCCGACGACGGGTCGGTGACGAGGCTGGCCATCGACGAGGACGGCAGGGAGCCCTTCGACGTCCTGTACGAGCTCCCGGCCGGCGGCTATTCGATCATCTCCGACAGGCTCCTGCGCGTGCCGGAGGTAGCGGACCTCAAGGCCGGCTCCTATCGCGTCGGGCTCTACCACCCGGCGCGCGGCTGGTACTTCACCCCGCCCCGGCTGACCGTCGACTATTCGGGAACGATGAAATTCGGAGAGCGCGGAGCCCCGTGGAAGGCCTCCTGGACCTTCGCCGAGCCCGCGGACGCGCTCGTTCGCCTTACTACGCTATTCACGATCCTGGCCTTGGCGCTGCCGGCGCTGGGGCTGGTACTGACTCTCAGGCAGGTCCTGATCGTCGTCGGGGAGCTCAAGGCGGCTCGCCTAGAGGCCGTAGCCCTACTGGAAGGAAAGCCTATGCCCGCCATAGAACGCAAACGAGCCGCGGAGCGCGCCCTGCGCAGGGGAGCCGGCCTCGCGGCGAAATTCACGCTGACCATCAGCCTACTCGTGATCCTCATCGTGCTGCTCGTGTCGATCCCGCTGGGCATACGCATGCTCAGGACCCAGAGCGAGATCCTGGCGCGCGGCCTCGAGCTACGGGCGAGGGTACTGCTAGAGAGCGCTGTCCAGGGCGGCAAGTCGTACCTGCCCGCCAAGAACGTGCTCGAGCTGTCGCTCCTGCCCAACCAGGCCAGCGCCGTCGCCGAGGCCCGCTACATGACCATTACGGGCTTCGGGGCGACGGCCACGACTGACCCCGACGTGATATGGGCCAGCAACGATCCCGGCATAGCCGCGAAGATAGACGGGCCCGCGCTGGCGCCCGGAGTTTCGATGCTCTCGGATCCCCTATCTCCTCGCATCGCCGCGATGGCCGCGGAGATTAACGCCAAGGCGCAGGAGGAGGTCGGGGCCATAGCCGAGGCCATCCAGCAGCTCCAGGACGAGGGCCGCGCGCTCGCCGCCAACCTGGACGCCCAGAGCCAGGCCCGGCTCGCCCAGATAGCGGGTTCGGCCCGCGACCTCGAGAAGACCCTCAGCGAGAAGCTCGCCGCCATCTCCGACGCCTCGGTCGCCTCGGAGCCCGCCTTCGACTCCACCGCGCTAGGCGCGACGGCCTCCGAGTACGTCTTCTACAAGCCAATCCTCTTCAGGCAGGGCCGCGAATCCGTGTACTACCGCGGCCTGGTACGGCTCTCCGTCTCGACCGAGACGATAGTCGCCCAGGTCAAGGAAGCCAGGGCGACCCTCTTTAGGAGCGTCGGCGTCGTGGCCGCTATAGCCCTCCTCATCGGCATAGTCGGCTCGTTCGGGCTGTCCCGCATCATAGTCGGCCCGCTCATGCGGGTCGTAAAAGGCATAGAGACGATTCGGGACGAGTCCGACAAGAAGAAGCTGGCCGGCTTCACGATAGACATCAGGTCCCGCGACGAGCTGTCGGTGCTCGCCGGCACCATCAACGAGATGACCGCCGGCCTCGTCGAGGCGGCGAAGGAAGCGGAATTCCTCACCGTCGGCAAGGAAGTGCAGAAGATGTTCATCCCGCTCGTGACGAACGAGCTGGGCGAGAAGCTCACGACGGGCCTGGACGACCTGCCCTCGCACACCTTCTTCGGCTACTACGAGGGAGCCAAGGGCGTCTCGGGCGACTACTTCGATTATACCAGGCTGGACGACCGCTTCTGGGCCTTCATCAAGTGCGACGTCTCGGGCAAGGGAATCCCGGCCGCGCTCATCATGGTCGGCGTCGCCACCATATTCACGACCGAGCTGCAGGGCTGGTCGTTCAAGAAGCACGGCATCCACCTGGACAGGATCACCTATAAGATAAACGACTTCATCGAGAAGCGGGGCTTCAAGGGCAGGTTCGCGGCCTTCATCATGGGTATCTACGACTCCCAGGCCGGCACCGTGCACGTATGCCACGCCGGGGACAACCTCCTGCGTATCTACGACGCCAAGCAGGGGCTGGTCATAACCCATACGCTTCCAAGCGCCCCGACCGCGGGCACCTTCCCCAACGACCTGGTCGAATCGACGTCGCCGTACCGCCAGGTCAGCCTGCCGCTCGACCGCGGGGACACGCTCCTCCTGTACACGGACGGCTTCGAGGAATCGACGCGGTTGATGTACGGGCCCGACTTCAAGCCGCTCTTCGAGATAAAGAAGATGCGCGACAGGGACGGTACCGAGACCGAGCACAAGGAGCCGATGAAGGAACAGCTGGGCGAGGAGCGCATCAAGGAGATCACCGAGGCCATAATGGGCCGGAGGACGTACTCGCTCCGCAAGGAGGGCGACCCGCTCGGGGCCGACGCGGCCTACGACTTCGATTTCTCGGCCCTCGACGCCGGCGCGAACGACCTCGTCATGGGCCTGGCCGCGGTCGAGAAGGTGTTCCGCTTCCTGCCGGACCCGCAGGCCGGCGCCGATGACAAGGTGATAGTCGACGCCAAGATAGACGAGGTGCTCTCCAAGTGCTGGAAGCAGTATGGCCGCTTCTGCGGCGACAAGCGCCCGCACCCCGACCCGAGGCGCAAGGAATACCTGTACTACGGGCACCTCAAGGAGGACGAGCAGTACGACGACCTCACGATGATGCTCATCAGGCGGAAATAGCGCCGTCCGCCCCGGCGGGTCCGTCCGCCCCGGCGGGGCTCGCCGAGAGCAGCATGGCCCTCGCCATGACGTACTCGAGCGAGTCCGAGCGAACGGTCAGTCCATGGAGAAAGCGCCGCGTATCCTGCCTTCCGGGAACGATCCCGGGGAGAAATCGGCGGGCGTCAGCTTGATGTAGCCTTCCTCGTCCATGGTCATGACGAGGGCGTTCTCCCACTTCCCGAGGTTGCGCCGCAGGTGCTCGGCGCATAGGTGAACCGAGCGCTCGTCCGCCTTGGAGCGTATCATGAATTCCACGTAGCCCTGCGAATACGATACCACCGATAGCCAGCCGAGGCGTATCACCACGTCGGCGACGTTGGCGCAGCCGGGGGCCTCCTCCTGGTGCGATGCTATCCACTCGTCGTGGAAACCGGGGACTATGGCGAGGCTTCCGTCCGGGAAGAGCCAGGCAGCCCCGCGGGCCCATTCGAAGGGCGCCAAGCGGCTCACGCGTCGCCCCCTAGGCCCCAGCGCTCGAAGAACGCGGCGAAGTGAGGCGGCAAGGACGCGCGCGCCTCCACGGGCGGGCGGAGCGGGAGGTACAGGCTGGCCGCGTAGAGGAAGAGGCGCTTGGCCCCGAGCTCCTTGGCCAGGGCCTTGTTTAGCTTGAAGTCGCCGTGCCTGTCGTCCCCGACTATGGGATGTCCCGCCTGGGCGAAATGCTGGCGTATCTGATGGGTCCTGCCCGTGCCGAGCACGGCCTCGACGAGGGCCAGGCGGCCGTCGGTCGCCACGGTCCTGTACCGGGTCTCGGCGCTCACGGCCTCGCCCTTGACGCGCACGTCTCCCCTGAACGCGCCCTCGGCGGGGTCGGGCCGACCCGCGACGACGGCGCGGTACGTCTTCACGGCGCCCCGGCCGCCCATCAGAGCCGACAGCTCGGAGGCGGCGCGCGGCGAGCGGGCCACGAGCAGGCAGCCCGCCGTCTCCTTGTCCAGCCTGTGCACGAGGTAGGGGCGGAAACCGAAATCCCTCTCGACGGCGTCCAGCACGCTGACGCGGACCCCCTCGCCGGGCTGGACCGCCAATCCCGCCGGCTTATCGATTATGAGGAAATCGTCGTCTTCGTACAGGGCTTGGATCATGGCGCAAAAGCATACGCATATGACCTCCCCGGCGCAAGCCCGCGCCGGAGCCCCCCGACGCGCAATCCCGACGCGGAGACGCTACGCCCGCTTCCCGTCACCCGCCGTAGCTAGCGCTTGGCGGGCGGCAGGACCAGCGCCCCGGCGGCGGGGGCGAGCAGTGGCTTCTTCGGCCGGTGCCGCCTGTCGCGCAGAAGGAACGCGCCTACGGCCGCGGAGACGCCGCAAGCCCCCATGATGGCCGCGAACGAGAACGGGGAGCCCGTCAGCGCGGCGGGGAGCGGCACGTTCATGCCGAAGACGCTGACCACGAAGGTGGGGATCATCAAGACTATGGAGACTATGGTCAGGCGCTTCATGACGATATTCAGGTTATTGGAGATGACCGACGCGAACGCGTCCATCATGCCGGATAGTATGTCGCTATGTATGTTAGACATCTCGATGGCCTGCCTGAAATCCGTGGCGACGTCCTCCAAGAGCTCGGTCTCGTCTTCCTTGAAGCGTACGGCCACGCCTTTCTGGAGCTTCTCCAGCACCATCTCGTCGGAGCGTAGCGACGTCGTGAAGAACACGAGGGACTTCTCGATGGCGAGCAGCTTGATGAGCTCGTTATTCTTGACCGAGCGCTGGAGCTCCAGCTCTATCGCGCTGGTCCGGCGGTTCAGGTCCTTCAGGTAGCGTAGGTAGACTATGGCGGCGCGCCCCATCAGCCTTAGTACGAAGGCGCTCTTATTAGCTATCGAGAGGTCCCTGACCTTGCCGCTGGACAGCTCCTGGAGCACCTCGCAGTCGGAGGCGCAGACCGTGACGACGCGGTCCTTGAACAGGATGACGCCGACCGGGACGGTGAAGTATATGACCTCGTACCGGGCGTCGTAGATGGGGAGACGGAGGATGAGCATCGTGTACGCGTCTTCCTTCTCGATGCGGGAGCGCTCGTCCACGTCGAGCATGTCCTGCAGGTGCTCGGGAAGGACTCCGTAATCCTTCTCGAGCGCGTCGAGGTCGTCGCGGGACACGTCGCGCACGTCGACCCACACGTCTCTTCCCGGAGCGTCGACGGCGACCAAGGCGGCCCCGTCCTTCTTCCAATATCGGATCATGATGGTACCCTTCCGCCCCCGGAGGGCGGTCGGACCATGGTTCCCTAGGCGTCCAAGGCTTCGTAGGGACTATGGGCGATCCGTCTCGCGCGGGGGCCATCGTAGGAATGGTGGAATGTCTTGCCTGGAACTACTGTCCGGGTCCGGCATGGACGTCCTCCCCATATGCGCTTCGCGGATCGTATCCCGTACGGGAAACGCAGGCCCCGTTCGGATGCTAGCGCCACCCGACCGTCGAACCTGGTACCATTATACTCCTGTAAGGCGGCGATGAGCAAGCGCGCGCGGGCTTTATACTTGCCCCGGAGATCGCCCCGGACTATATTCTTATATGGAGAGGAGGCGACTATGGACGCCCTCCAGGATAGATCGTGGATGCGCCAGCTCTACGCTTCGTCCCCCGCCGAGCGCTTCGAGCGGGGCAAATTCTCCGTAGTCTGCGTCTCGGTCGCGCCAAGCGACGCCCACCATTTCGACCGCTACCGCTACAGGCTCTTCTACCTCGAGAAGGGCGGCTCGGAGCCGGTACTCGCCGTCGACCTGGAATCGGATATACTAGGCTCCTGGCGCCTCACGGTCTCCACCGCCGAGGGTTCCCGTATACGCGCGTCTTTCGACGTCCCTCCCGGCTACGAGGCGTTCAAGGCGGCGGCGCTCGCCGCCGCGGACGAGACCCTCGGCGCGACCGGGCGGGGTCGCCCCGGCAACGGCGATAAAGAGCCGCGGAGCGGGGGAGTATCCCATAAGAGGCCGAGGCGGGTTATACTAGGGCCATGATAGGACGCCCCCGTTCCCTGGCCATCGCCCTCGCGTGCGCGGCGCTCGTTTCCGCGAGGCCGGCCGCCTGCGACGAGTACTATTCCGACCACGGCTTCTCGATCGACCTCCCGGAGGGCTTCGCCTACCTCGAGGGCGACGGATCGACGAAATTCTCGTTCGGGTCCCCGGACGGGGCGGTACGGGTCGATATGATAGTGTATCCCCCCGCGCGCTTCTCGGACGCGCGCTCAGGAGCGGCCGATACGATGAGGAGGCTCTCCGGCCGGGGAGATTTCCAATCGTTCCGCTACGAGGGCAAGGATGCCGCGGTCGGCGAGATAAGCTTCGGGGACGGCGCCTACCGAGGTCGGGCGCTCTTCGTGGACGGGGCCTCCGCCCCGCGCTCGACGGCCGACGCCGCCGCGCCGGAGCGGACCTACGACCTCGCGGTGCTCGCGTACGCCCCCGCCGCCGCCTACGGCGCGTACGCGGACGTCGTCGGCTCCGCGATGGACGGCTTCTCTCTCAGGGTCTCCCGCAGGGCCGCCCCGGGGCCGCTAGGATCCGCGTCGCGGGCGGGCCTAGGCCAGGCGGCGCCCCGGACGGCGGCCATAGCGTTCGGAGAGGCGACGGTACGCGTCCCCTGGGACCCGCGGGAGGCGGCGATCTCCCAGGCTCTCGTCGAGCGCGAGTACCGGGTGTTGACGGCGTACGCCGAGGCGCCCGAGCTGCTCGACGCCGCCATAGCCAGGTTCTACCGCATGGCCTTCCGCGACGCGGCTCCATCCCTGGACAGGCTGGCGCTGGAGCTCTCGGCCGCCTGGGAGACGGGAGCCTGGGCGGGAGAACGGGCCTCCTCCATTCGCGCCGGCAGGCCCGCGGCGACGGGCGCGAAGGTAGAGAAGAAAGCCGCGGGGCCTCGCTTCGGCGCGGCGGCCTCGCCGGGACCCTACGCGGAGGCCCTGCTCGCCTGGGTCCAGGGTTTTAATTACGAGCGCGACCCGGCCGGATCGGACGTGGTCAACCCCATATCAGCGGCCTTCGAAGGGCGCGGGGACTGCGACTCGCGGGCGCTGGTCATGGCGACCCTGCTGCAGAAGGAGGGCGTAGAGGCTATACTGATGATATCGCTAAAATACGAGCACGCCCTGGCCGCGGTCGACGCCCCCGGCCCCGGGGCCAGGTTCCCCTTCGACGGCAAGCAATGGCTCGTCGCCGAGACGACGGCCAAGGTAGGAATAGGCAGGATAGACGCGTCCCAGGCCGATCCCTCCGCGTGGATAGGCGTGAGGCTGCCCCGGTAGCGCCGAGGCCCCGTCGTTGACAGCTCTAGGACGCCGAATCTATACTTGCCGCCGATCCCTAAGCTATCCGCCGCGCCGCGGCCGGAGGACACAATGGAACCGATAAGCGCCCGATATAAAGATACGATCCTTAGGATGATGGCCCACGCCGCCGATACGGGCTCGGTTACCGTCGACAAGGTATACCAGGAAGGCAACAAACGCATCCTGCCTTTCATCGACGCGATGATAGCCGAGAACCTCGAGCCGGGGAGCGGCATAAGGTCGTTCGCCAACCTGGAGAGGCTCGCCTCGCTATCCCGGGACGGCGCGAAGTGCCTGCTCCTGGTCGAGCACTACAGCAATTTCGACCTGCCAGCCTTCTCCTTCCTCCTGCGCAAGGCCGGCCCCGAGGGAGAGCGGATAGCGGAGAGCATCGTCGCCATCGCGGGGATAAAGCTGTCGGAGACGAATCCCGTGGTCACCGCGTTCACCGGGGCGTATTCGAGGCTCGTCATCTACCCGAGCCGCTCCATCGACGAGCTAGCGACCAAGATAGTAGATCCCGCCAGGCGCGCCGCCGAGACGGCCAAGGCCAACGCCATCAACCTAGCGTCGATGAAGGAGCTGGCCCGGCTCAGGACCGAGGGCAGGCTCGTGCTCGTCTTCCCCGCCGGCACCCGGTTCCGGCCCTGGGACCCGGCCTCGAAGCGAGGCGTCAGGGAGATAGACTCGTACATACGCTCGTTCGACTATATGTCCCTGGTTACCATCAACGGCAACATCCTGCGCATCAATCCCGACGGAGAGATGCTCGAGGACCTGATCTGCAAGGACCGCGTCGTCATCGACGTGAGCGACCCGAAGCCGTGCTCGGCGTTCAGGGAGGCGATCAAGGCCTCGACCCCGCCGGACGCGGACAAGAAGCAGGCCGTAGTGGACGCCGTGATGGCGGAGCTCGACGCGATGCACGAAGGAGTAGAGCGGACGCTGAAGGCCTAGCCGGCCGGCCTACCCCGGCCTAATAGGCTCCGTACGATACGATCTCGTCAACGCGGGCGTAGATGCGCACGCTCGCTATCCACGATCCTTCCTTGAGGAAAATGCGCGGCGGGGAGGCGAACGCGAACGACCCGCGTACCTCCCTGGGCTTATTATGGGTCAGTTCGCGCAGGTAGGCCCTGAGCGCCTCGCGGACCGCCGCGACGACCGCCGCGCGGCGGCCGGCGACGGGAGCCGGGCTTCCGTCCCCCTCCTCCCGGGGCCCCGACTCCAGCGACGGGACCGAGAACGCGGGCGAGGAGCCTCTTCCCTGCTCCACGGCCCTTGAGCTTTTCCACGCCTCCAGCTCGAGCCTCTTGGCTCGGTCGAGGTAGTATTCCAGCTCGGCGACTAGCGCCGTGCCTTCTAGCCTCGTAGAGACGACGCTGGGCGCGATAGCGCTCGCCGCGGCGGGCGCTAAGGGCTCTATCTCGAACAGCTCCGCTACGCTCCGGGCCCTATCGCTGGGCGTATAGACGTACGAGAAGCCCCATACCATGCCGGAGAAGGTCCATCGCGCCTCGTCCAGCAGGGCGGCGGCGGCCTCGCCGTCGGGAATCCTGGCCTCGTACGCCGGGTCCACGACGCCCTGGAACGCCAGGGCGGAAGGCGGCGCGGCGAGGTCGACGTAGAAGTCGCCGCGAAGGGGGAAGCCTCTATCCTGGGCTCCGGCGGATAGGCCGACGCCGAGGAAGCAAGCCGCGATCGCGGCCGCCGCGCCCCGGGCCCGGACCTTCCCGCGCTTCGTCATAGAGGGATCAGCGCCCCGAGGCCAGGCGCTTGATCGGGTTCACGCCGTGCCGCACGGGGAAGTACAGGGCCGCGAACGCGAACCCGGCTAGGTGCGTCAGGTGGGCGATGTTCCCGCCGGCGCCGAGCAGCTGCGAGCCCAGCTCTATGGCCGTGTAGCCGGCGACTAGCAAGGGAGCGGGTACCGGCAGTATGCCCCAGATGAATATCCTGGCCCGCGGGTTGATGACGGCGAACGCCAGCAGGACGGCGTAGACGGCTCCCGAGGCGCCTACAAGGCGGACGCCGAGGGCGCCGCCCAAGGCGAAGGCCGCCAGGGAGAAGAGCCCGGCGAGCGTTCCCGTCAGCAGGTAGAACAGCGCGAACTCCCTCGAGCCCAGGGATCGCTCCACGGCCGTGCCGAAGAAGAACAGCCCTAGCATGTTGAAGAAGAGGTGGCTGAGGCTAGCGTGCACGAACATATACGTAAACGGCTGCCATATCCACCCGAGCCGCAGCACGGCGCCGGGGATCAGGGCCAGGTAGACGAACGCGTCCCTAAAGACGCTGGTCAGGGCGAATACGAGCGCGTTCACGCCGATCAGTATCAGGGTGACGTTGCCGCTGGTGAAGCGGAAGGGCTTTCTAATTCGTTGTAGGAAAGTCATGCTATTAATGTACGAAAAATCGTCGGCCGTTGCTAGCCGCGCGGCGCGGATCGCCGGAACTTGCCGGATTCGAGGATTATCTATAGAATCCGGGTCCATGCCGACGAACTCCGGAAGGGCGCCTAACTGCCTGCAATGCTCCAATTTCCGCGTCACCTGGGACGCGGATTACCCTCGCTCCTGCTCCGTCTTCGGCATCAAGACGCGGCTCATGCCCAGCGCGGAGGTATTCGCCGCCACCGGGCTCCACTGCCCGGCGTTCGAGCTGAAGCCGGGACTTAAGTAGCCGGGCATAAGTCACCGGGCCTATAGCTTCTTAAACAGCACCGCGGTCGCGTCGTCGGCTATCTTCGAGCCCGAGACGTGGAAACGCCATTCCCGCACTATGAAATCGAGCATCTGCGCGGCGTCGCCCTCCGGCGCCGAGGTCAGGGCGCCGAGCATGCCGTCGACGCCGAACGGCGCGCCGTCTACGTTCTTGGCCTCGTCGAAGCCGTCGGTATACACCAGGATGACGTCGCCCGGCTTCATGTTGAAGCGGATGGAGGTATACGGCGCCTCGATGCCCTCGCGACCGAGGGGCGGCCCCTTGTAGTCGCGCGAGCCCTTGGGCTTGAGCGGCATGGCGCGTATCTTGTCCGCGCCCTTGTACAGGACCTCCGTATGAGCGGCGCTCGAATACTCCACCCCTCCGTCCGTCCCGAAGCGGAGCATGGCCGCCGTGATGAAGTTGTCTACCGAAGCCAGCTCCGGTATCAGCTCCTGGTTGATCGACTCGAGGATGGAACCGAGGCTCCTATTCCTGAGCTCGTGGAAATTGCGATGGAATATCGACCTGGCCAGCACGGTAATCAGCCCCGACGCTATGCCGTGCCCCGAGACGTCCCCCACGACCATGCCGTCCAGCCGTTCGCCCCGCGTATAGAAGTCGTAGAAATCGCCCGATATGCCGCTCGCCGGCAGGAACGCGAAGGCGGAGTCCCACTGGGCGTTCCGCGGGGCTACGCTCGGGAAGAACCCCTGCTGGACGCGGGCCGCGACGCGCATATCCTTCGCCGCCGCGTCGAATCGCGACTGCAGCCGCGTCCTGGTCTCCGAGAGGCGGACGCTCAACTCGCCCTGGTCGGAGAGCGTGGACTCGAGCTCCCGGGAGCGCGCCTCGACGCGGCCGGCGAGATCGGCTCCCAGGGCCTCGCTATCCTCGTAGGCCCGTACGAACCTGCCGGCCAGGGTAGCGGCCGTGCCGAACACCAGCAGGAGGTACGCGTAATCGGAGTACGTAACCGATCGGCCGGAATTCAGCCCCACGATATCGAGCAGGAGCGCGGCGCTCACGACCAGCACCCCGACGAGGAGCTTGGACGCGTCAGCGCCCGCTACGCCGCCGGCCAGGCGTCTCGGGAAGCTGCCCTTCCCGGGCCCGGAATAGTCCCGCACGGCCCGCGCTATGGCGGCGCCTATGTCGGCGACGACGATGTAGAGGATAGGAAGGGCGACCGTATACTGCCACGCCCGCAGGAAGGCCTCGCTCCAGAAGAAGACGCGAAGGACGGCGGCCAGGCCGAACGCGGCTCCGTAGACCTTGGCGAACGCCGACACCGGCTTGCCGAGCGCCGAATCGAAGAACGCCATGAACGCGGGAACGAGGAGGAACAGTGCCCCTAGCTCGAACGCCTTGATGATACGGGTATCGAGCACTATCTCGTAGACCAGGTAGGTACGGCAGAAGAGGTATACCGAGAGCAGCGCGGTGGCGATGCCGTAGTATAGGTAGGATTTAGCCTTCGGCCTCAGCGCGAACAGGATGGCGTGGTAGAGGCCGAAGAAGAAATAGATGCCTATCAGTATGAGCTTGAGGCCCTCGCTCCTCATCGCCTCGAGCTTGCCGTAGGAGTCTATCAGGTACGGGCCGCCCATGAACATGCCGGTGCGATCGTCCCGGGGATCGCCCGCGACCATGATGGTCAGGCGGTTCTGCCCCTTCTTGAGGTACCGGGTATCGAGCTCCACGAGGGCGCCTCGGACGGCCCTCTCCACGCGCATGGTACCGTCGCCGGCGGTATACGTCTCGTCGCGGACGAGGGCCCCGTTCAGGTAAATCTGCCAGTTCTGGCCTATCTGCGCGATGTAGAGCCCTACGCCGGTTCTCGACGCCAGCAGCTCCTCCCCCGCGACGAAGGGGAGCATGACGCAATACTTCCTAGGGGCCTCCCTGCCGACGGGCAGGAGCCGACGCTCGGGAGCGCCCGGAAGGCCGAGGTCGCGCATCACGAGGGGCCGATCGCCCGGGGAGCCGGGCACGACCGTCCAGCCGGCCTCGCCGGGAAGTGGCGTCTGATAGACCCATTCCAGGGAGAAGCCGGGCCTCACGTACGCGTCGACGGCGCTCAGGTCGACCTCCTGCGCGCCGGCGCAGTACGCGGTCGCCAGCAATGCCGCGATAATCCCCAGTCTACGTGCCACGTTGCCCCCCGGCGATATTGTACCGCGTAAACGGCGAGCCATGGAAGCGAAAAAGGAGGCGCGCGCCGCTACGAGAGACCGCGCAGCTTGTCGCGTATAGCGGCCGCCTTCTCGTAATCCTCGGCGGAAACCGCCGACTCCAGCTCCGCGCACAGGCGCTCGCGCTCGTCTCCGGCATCCGCCGGGGCCTTCTCCGCCCCGCCCAGGACAGAGGCAAATCCGTCCTCGGCCTTGGCGTCATCCGCGACGGACGATTCCCGTATCATGTCGACGGGCACCCCGGCCGACTCGACGATATCCTCGGCTATATAGACCTCGGAGCGGCAGCGGACGGCGAGGGCTATGGCGTCGGAGGGCCTGGCGTCTATCGTTATCTCGCCCTCCACGGCGCGTAGCACCACGTTGGCGAAGTAGGTGCGGTCCCGGAGGTCGCGTATCTCTATCCTGACGAGGTCCGCCTCGAGGGCGTGGATCACGGACATCATGAGGTCGTGGGTGAGCGGCCGCGGCATCTCCACCTGGCCGAGCCCTATCAGGATGGACTGCGTCTCCAGCTGCCCAATGAATATCGGGACCACGAGGTCCGATTCCTTAGGCCGGATGAGGACTACGTTGCCTTGGTCTGTCTGGGCCACCGTCCACACGTCGGCCCGTACGAAGGTATTGGAACCCATGCTTCCTTCCGGCTATAGTATAGACCCCGGATGCGCGCGATGAAAGCCTCTAGGACGTAATTATTTCAGGGGAGTACGAATGGCCGCTTCAAACTATGAAAAGCCCGATTTCTGGTCGATCAAGGCGAGGAAGGAAGGCTATCCAGCCAGGTCCGTCTACAAGCTCGAGGAACTCGACAAGAAGTTCGGCATAGTCAAGGCCGGCTCCAGGATCCTGGACATCGGGGCGGCGCCGGGGAGCTGGAGCCTCTGGGTCCTCAAGCGGCTGGCCGGCCGGGGCTTCCTCGCGGCCGTGGACCTCCAGGCCCTGGGCGTGAGCCCAGGCTACGACAATTTCTATTTCCTCCGCGGCGACCTCTACGACGCGTCGGTCAAGGCCGCTCTGGCCGAGCGCGGACCCTACGACGTCGTGCTCTCCGACGCCGCGCCCGCGACCAGCGGCAACAAGGGCCTGGACACCGACCGCTCCGAGGCCATCGTCGAGGCGGTGCTCGATTACGCCGACGAATTCCTCAGGCCCGGCGGCTCCGTCGTCGCCAAGCTATTCATGGGCGGCGGCCAGCGAGAGCTCCTGGACCGCATGAAGAAATCCTTCGCGAGCGCGAGGGCCTTCAAGCCCGAGGCCTGCAGGTCGGTAAGCTTCGAGACCTATCTCGTAGGGCAAGGAAAGAAGTAGCCGCGGCGGCCTCGGGGGGACCTACCGCTCCCCGCCGCGCTCGTCGTCGATACGGAGGATATGCGATCGCCGGGGCAGCAGCTGGCGGCGCATTAATAAGAATCGAAAAAAAGGATAGCGCGATACCTTCCATGAGACTGCCACTAGCCCTTATAGCCTTAGCCGCGCTCGCGGCCCGGCCCCCGGCGGGCGAGGCCCAGACGGCTACGCGGGAATTCGGGTCGACGCCCCCATCGTCGTATATCGAGGCCGCGAGGGCCCGCGATCAGCGGATAGCGTCGCGCCGGGCCTCCCTCCAGGCCGCGAGGCGCTCGTTATCCGCCCTCGACTCGAAGGCCCTGGCCGTCGCGTCGGCGGGCAGCGGCGACGCGCTGTACTCGTCGGCGAGCCCAATCTCGGGATCGGGCCCGAGAGTCTCGTTCGGCCCGTGGGCGCAGGTCGCCTTGGCGGCTCCCGTCAACCTCGTCGTCAAGGCCTCGGTCCCTACCTCCCTAGGCCTGGACGGATCCGCCGCGGCCGTCTCGCCGTCGCTTTCGGTTACGCACGAGATAGGCGAGCTCCTCTGGAAGCGGCCCGACCTCCCCACGCTGCGCGCGGCACTCGCGGCGAGCGGCGCGGAGATAGCGTTGCGCGCGGCCCGTATCGAATCGGCGGCCCTCGTCCTGTCGTCGTTGCGCGATTGGGCGGCGGCGGAGAACGAGCTAGCGGCGGCCCGTTCGGCGTCCGAGGCCGCGTCGAGGAACCTCGGAGCGGCGATATCGCTCGGAGAGTACCGCTCAGGTTCGGTAGCCCTCACGCGGCTCCAGAACGCCGCGCTAGCGGCTTCGCTAGCCGTCAGGAAGGCCGAGCGGACGCTGGATCGCAGGCGCGCCGCCGTAGAGTCCCTGTGCGGCTTCCAGCCGGACGAGCGGGCGCCCCTACCTCCTCGAATCGCCTATCCCGAGCTCTCGGCCCTCGGGCCGGGCGATTCCTCCTCGGTAGCCGCCGCGGAAGCCTCGCTCGAGCTCGAGCGGCTCGCCTACGCGGCTGAATGGGGCTCGATTCCGCCAAGAGTATCGTGGACGGGTAGCCTGGCCCGGGCCTCGGCCTCCGAGGCCCGGGCGGAGATCGGCCTCGAATCCGGCCTCGACGCCTCGCTAGGCGCTTCCGTAGAGAGGGACGGCCTCCAGGCCGGCGCCTCCATCGGATGGAACGGCCTCTACGGCGCGCCGTACGTCGGGCTAAGGATATCGTGGGTCCCGGGCGACGCGAAGGCGGAAGCCTATCGCGAGGAGGCCGCGGCCGCGACGCTTCGCGCCTCCGAGGCCGACCTGCGCGCGACGGTAGAGGCGGCCGCCGCCGAGCTCGCCGACATGAGGCTGGAGTCGTCCATCGCGGACGTGGAGCGCGATAGGCTCGCGGCCGCCTACGAGGAGGCGAGGCTGGCCGTGCTGGAGATAGCCGAGCTGGAGCGGCTTGGGCTAGCGGGCTTCGCCGAGCTCGACGAGGCCGGCGCCGAGATGTACGCGGCGGCCGCCGCCCTCGAGGCCAGCGCGTGGAACGCGGCCATACGGGCGGAGCGGGTCAAGGCCGATTGGGACTTCCCCGAGGCGGCGCCGTGACGCCCGTCGTTTCCGCGACCGCCCTCCGCCGCGTCTACCGCGTGGGAGACGAGGAGGTCCACGCGCTGCGCGGCGTCGACCTCGCCATAGACAGGGGCGAGTACCTCGCGATCATAGGACCATCGGGCTCGGGCAAGTCGACTCTGATGCACATACTGGGCTGCCTTGACTCGCCGACGAGCGGCGCCGTCGCTATCGACGGCGAGGAAGTAGCCGGGATGGGCCAGGATCAGCTCGCAGCCGTCAGGAGCAGGAAGATAGGCTTCGTCTTCCAGGCCTTCAACCTATTGCCCCGCCTCTCGATACTCGAGAACGTCGCCTTGCCGCTCATGTACGCCAGGGTCCCCAGGCGAGAGAGGCTTGAACGAGCCCGCGCCGCCCTCGAGACGGTGGAGCTAGGCGACAGGATCAGGCATAGGCCCGGCCAGCTATCCGGCGGCCAGCGGCAGCGGGCGGCCATCGCCAGGTCCCTCGTCAACGATCCGTCGCTCCTCCTCGCCGACGAGCCGACCGGAGCCCTGGATACCAAGACCGGGGAGACGGTACTGGGGATGTTCGAGGCGATAGCCTCCCGGGGCACCACGATAGTCGTCGTCACCCACGATCCCGACGTCGCCGAGCGCTGCGGGCGGATAGTCAGGATACGGGACGGGCTCGTAGAGCAGGACGAATAGTCAGTTCTTGCCGGCGGGCTTGGCCCGGACCAGCCCGGCCAGGACCTCCAGGGGCGCCTCCGCGAGGAGGGCGGCGTAGAAGTCTTCGTCGCCGCACAGCTTGGCGAGGCTCGAGAGCGTGGTCAGGTGCTCGTTGCGCGAGTCCGATATGATGAGGAATACGGCCTTGACCGGAGCCCCGTCGGGCGCCCTCCAGTTGATCGGGAAGCGGGGGTACGCCACGGCGACGAAGGCCTCCTCGGGGCCCTTCGCCATCGGGATGCCTGGATGCGGGAAGGCGAGGCCGCGGCCCATCGCGGTAGGGGAATTAGCCTCGCGCCTGGCGCAGGCCTGCGCTAGCTCCTCTCGGCCGATAGAGGCAGGCAACGAGACCGACGCGACCATCGATTCTATGAAATCGGCCGACGTAGCTCCCGGTATGTTGTACCATACGCCGCCCCGGGTTAATAAAGCCGCGATATCCATAACGCTTAGCTCCTGATCCCGTCCTCTATGGACGCGCGGGAACGCCTCCTATAGTATACCAACCCGACGAAGTCTTGGAAGGGCGCGAGGATACGCGGGCGCGAGGATACGCGGGCGCGTGGATACGCGGGCGCGTGGATACTGTCCCGCGCGAGCCTGAAACCGCTCGAGCCTCAGCCCGACCGCCTCGGAATCTACTATGAACAGAAACCGCTCCGCCTCGGCCGTCTCGATAGCCCTCTCCTTGGCCTCGCACGCCGCCGCCCTCGCGATAGGGGCGGCCGTCATAGGAGCCAGGCAGGAACCGGCAGCATCCTCTTTCGCTCAGCCTAGGCCTGTATCCGTCGCCCTGATAGCGCCTCGCGTCGTATCGGCGGCTCCCGCGCCGGGGAATCCAGCGCCGACGGCACTTCCACCGGCAGTCCCCGCGCCGGATCCCGCCGAGGCCGTCCCCGGTTCGATCGCAAGGATAGGCGCGGATACTGCCGGCCCGGTCGAGACCGCGCAGGCAGGGACGATCGCCATGGCCGATAATCAGGATGAGCATAGAGCCGATGACGCTTGGGATGACACGCTCCTACCCCCTGCGCCCGATGAAGACGATTCGGAGTCGAGGAGCGACGATGTAACGGCTATGGAAAAGGCGGGCGCTGAATTCAAGGAACGCCTCGCGGAGACCCTCGCCTACCCGGAGGCCGCGAGAAGGCTCGGGAAGAGCGGCTCCGTCGGACTCGTCGTACTGCTGGAGGCGTCGGGCCGCGTCGCCGGGGCGCGGGTGGCGGCGAGCTCGGGGAGCGCGATCCTCGACAAGGCGGCCAGGGAAGCCGCGCTCGCGGTGGCCGAGGTTAGCGCCCCCGGAGTCGCCTTGGAACTATCGCTACGTGCCGTCTTCGCGGCAGGGGCGGCGAGCCTCGGTCCTTGACCCGGGCCCGCCGCCGGTCGTCCTAACGCTACGAGGCCCTAGCCTATCTGACGAGCCGAGCCGAGAGCGTCACCGATAGCCCCGGCATAGGGTATCCGGGGTTCTCAATGTAGGCCGCGTCTAGCAGGTTATCGCACGATAGGCCCACGAAAGCGCCCTCCGCGGCCTCGTATTCCGCCGATACGCCGAGGAGGAAGACGTCGGGCATGGCGTCCCCGGAGGAATCGAGCCGGCCAATCCGGTACGACGCGTCGAACGAGGCCTTAAGCGCCCCTAGGCGAGCGCCGAGCTCGGCCTTGACGGTATGCAGGGGCACGAGCGCCAGCCGCCCGGCCGTAGCGAAGGCCGAGCCGTCCGAGAGATCCTTGGCCAGCGCGTAGCCGTACGATAGCGAGCCGAACGCCGGGCCCAGCTCGCCTGAGGCCGACAGGTCGGCGCCTAGGTACAGGGCCGTATCGATATTGACCGGCTTGGACGGCTCCGGCCCCATCCAGCCGTCGGCGTCCACCCAGGCTATCATATCGTCGACGTAGCGGACGTACGGATAGGCGCCGACGGAGAATCCGGGGGCGGCGTACTCCGCGCCTAATTCCGCGCTCCAGCTCCGTTCCGGCCCCAGCTCCGGGTTCCCCGCCGTCCAGGAATCGGCCGGCCAGTAGAGGTCGTTGAAGGTCGGGGCCTTATAGGCGCTCTGGCCGTTAGCCTTGACGACGAAGGAGCCGGAGCGCCACGCGGCGCCGATCCCGTAGCTCAGCCCGGCCAGGAAGTCGCTATAGAGGTCGTACCGTACGCTCGGCGCTACGGTGAAATCGCCTAGCGCCAGCTCCGGGGCCGCGTACGCGCCCGCGGAGAGGCGATTCCTGTCGCCGATAGCCGTGCTCGCGGCGCCGTCTACGCCGAGGGCGAGGCCCGCCCGCCCGACGACCGGGCCCAGCAAGGCCTCGGTCCGCAGGTTAGCCTCGGCCCCTAGCGAGTCGTGCGTATCGTCCGTACCGTAATCGGAGTCCTCGTAGCGCAGGCGCGACCAGGAGCCGTTCAAGTCGGCGTAGACGGACGCCGCGCCGTCTAGCAGGGCGTCGCTGGACCACGAGACGAGCCCGCGGGCCTGGTACTCGGACTGCGCCGCGACGAGGGACGGGTAGGACACGCTCCCCGGGACGCCCTTGTCGGCGTACCGCCCGAAGGCGCTCGCCTTGCCGACGCCGCCTAGCAGAGGCGCCACGACGCCCAGGTCGCCGTACGCCGACAGGAGCGCGGTATTGCCTCGGACCGAGCCGCTCGAGCCGTCGGTAGCCACGGGCAGCGAACCCGCCGCCCGCTCGACGCCGCCGGAAGCGCTCAGGGTGGCCGACCCTAGCGACGCGATGCCGCCCGCGCGGAACGCCTGGCTAGCCAGCAGGGCGTCAAGCCCGCTCGCGGCGGCCAGGGGATAGGCCGTCGTCGATACGCCGACCGAGAGGGTGTCCCGGCCGGTCCGCCTCGTCGTCACGTAGACCACGCCCGCTACCGCGTCCGGGCCGTACAGCGCCGAGGCTCCGGAACGGAGCACCTCGATACGCTCTACCCCGGCCAGCGGGATAGCCGACAGGTCGACCGAGCCGGTCCTCGCGTCGTTTAGGCGCGCGCCGTCTACCACCACGACGACGTGGCCGCCCGCGCCTCCGCGGACCGAGGCGGTCCGTACGGAGCCCGCGTAGCCGTTATCGCGAACCTCGACGCCGGGAATCGTCGCGAGTATATCCGCGAGCGTTTCCGCGCCCGAGGCCGCGATAGCCGTCGCGTCTATGACGACGGCCGCCGCCGTCGGCGACAGGCTGGAAGGAGCCCAGAGAGCTCCGGTCACGAGCGTCTCGCCTAATTCGAGCCGCTTAGGCTCGCCTTGGCCAGTCGGCTCCTGAGCTAGCGCCGTCATGGCCGTCACAGCCGCCATTACGGCGACGGTCGAAATGCATGCGTTCCTTCGCATGTCCTATCCTTTCCGCCCGCTTTTTACGCGGGCGAGAGAGGACGATGAGCCTATAGATGCGCGGTTCGGTCGCGGGCCGGAAAGCCGTCGCGACGGCGCCGGCCCGCCTAGCAGGCGGGTCTCATACGGGACTCCTCGATCCTCGAAGGCGGCGCCGCCGCCTATCGGCGGAGCCTTTAGTCCCGGACGGTATCCTGGCTCGCGCGTCTAACCTTGCCCTAGACGCCTTCTCGCCGCCCTACTCGGGCGGCAATGGCCGCGCCCGTCGCTATCGCGACGGCGCCGGTCTAGACAGTAGCGCTTACAGTGGCGGGTCCGCCGCGGATTTTAACCGCGTTCCTCGTTCCGGGACTCGTCGAGGATATGGATAGTATAGAAGCGGAAGATAAGTCAAGGCACGGCGCGTACCGCGCATGGTAAGCATGGAATGGCCCGGATTAAGGATCGAAGCCCCACCGCTAGCCGGGTAACGATTAGCGCTCCCGAGGCGCTCGATCCGTGGTAGCGTACAATATCTTTCGCACATTTATCGGTCATTGAAAAAGGCGTCCTCGTCTGGTTAAGTTGAGCTACCACACAAAACTGACCAAGGAGGACGCCATGAGCGAAGAAAGCTCACAGGGAAGGATTATAC
>JAHIWG010000106.1 GCA_018816345.1 Spirochaetota bacterium
GGCGCGGCCTTCGCCGCCACGAGCGGGTCGGGCGCCGCGGCCGATCCCGGCCGGCTGTCGTTCGTCGCCGAGGGCGAGCGCTACCTAGGCCGGGTCGTGCCGTTCTCCCCGGGACCCGGCCTCGAGTGGACCATAGTCCTCGCCGTCGCCGAGAGCGCCTACTCGGAGAAGCTCCGGAGCGCCGACCTCAGGAACTTCGTCATCCTGGCCTTCTTCCTGGCGGCCGCCCTCCTCGTGGGCTGGCTCGTCGTCGAGTACGTCACCAAGCCGATCCGGATGATGGCCGACGGCGTCGACATCCTGCTGCCTGGACAGGACATCCCGGAGAACGTCAAGGCGCTGGCCTCGCGCGATAACGAGATAGGGCGGCTCTCCCGGTCCTTCGCCGCCATGAAGGGCCGCCTGGACGACAGCTTCGGCGCCCTGGAGGCGAGCCTCGCCGAGAAGGACGTGCTCCTCAAGGAGGTGCACCACCGCGTCAAGAACAACCTCCAGATAGTCTCGAGCATCCTGTCGATCCAGTCAGGCAGCCTCGACGACGAGAGCGCCAAGGCCGCCTTCGACGAGTGCCAGAACAGGATACAGGCGATGGCCCTCGTGCACGAGGAGGTCTACCGCACCGGATCCTACGTCGAGCTGGGCATGTCGGGATACCTCGAGAGGATATGCGAGACGCTAAGCTGGGGCCGGGACCGCGGCGCCTGCGAGACCGCTATCGCCGTCAGCGTCGACGACGCGGCCGCCCTTTCCCTGGACAAGGCCATCCCCTGCGGCCTCGTCGTCAACGAGCTCGTCGTCAACGCCCTCAAGCACGCGTTCCCGGGCCGCGAGCTAGGCGCGGTCTCGGTACGCTTCTCGAGGGAAGGCGCCATGTGGCGCCTGTCGGTCTCCGACGACGGCGTCGGCAAGGCCGGTGCCGTGTCGGGCGAAGGCATTGGGGATCAGCTCGTAGCCGGCCTCGTAGCCCAGCTCAACGGCTCCATCCGCTACGCCTCGCCTCCGGGCGGCGGCACCGAGGTCATGGTCGAATTCCCCGTCTAGGGGCTGTTTCCACGACACCGAAACGCGGTTTCATCTATCGAACGCATTGCTTTCGTAGTGCCCCGCGTTATATTTATGGAAGCGCTCAATGGATTCGGGCTACTCCGGTACCTGGTGGCGCAACTCACGGAATAAAGGAAGGAACCAGATGAAACGCGCATTATTAGCACTCCTACTCGTAGCCGCGCTCGCGGCCCCCGCGTTCGGGCAGTTCGTACCCCAGTCGATGGAGTACGGCATGACAGCAGGGACCTTCAGCAACGAGATCGACCAGTCGTTCCAGGCTAACGTCGACTTCGGTACGCTCAAGGACAGCTTCCTGTTCGCCGGGCTCGGCAACCCTATCTCCGGGAACGCCCCGTTCATCGCGCAGAGAGCGTTCGACCTGGGCTTCACCGGGCCGTATAGCGTGGGCTATTTCATGGCCGGGCAGCTGCCTATTTCGCTCTTCACCACCCTGAGCTTCGACAAGCTCGCTGCCAGGACCATCGCCGCGGACTACGCGGTCGACTCCTACTCGACGGCTAACGTCGTAGCCGGCACGACGACGACCGGGATGGAGTGGCTCGACCAGAAGACCTCGTACGCCGCCACCAACCCTATCTACTTCAATAACTTCGCCGCGACCCTCCAGGCCATCACCAGGCTCGGCCCGGCCGTCATAGGACTCTACGTCAACCTGGCCGCCGACAATAACGCCGCCGACACGGTCGCGGCCATCGGCTATAACAGGACCGTGACCGACGCCTACTTCTACAACACCGCGATCGCCGGAGTCGCTCCCGTCTCGTCGGCCAACTATACGACCACCACGTCGGCCACCAACGTGGACCCGGCGGCACTTCCCGCCGCGGGCGCGAACGGCGCAGCCACCCTCACCGATACCCTGCGCATTGGCGTCCCGTTCGCGATGCGCACCGGCGCGCTCGAGCACAAGCTCTACATCGACGCGACCATGCTCAGCTCGGTCGCTTCCGGGGCCTACAGCCTGACCGAGACGGCCCACGTCGCCGGAGGCGGCGGAGCCGCTACCGACCGCACGCTTAACCTCACCTCGACCTCGAGCGCGACCGACATCGCCCTCAACTACGCGCTCGGCATCCCCGTCGGCTCGGCGGGCGATAGGTGGTTCGCCCAGGCCGCCTTCGGGCTCGGACTCAACGGGGCCGCCTATAGCTACGACTCGCTCTCCAGGCCGTACGACCTTTCCGTCGCCGCGACCAAGACGGCCCTCGCCGGCGGGTCCCGCACGACCTACGCGAAGACGTACGAGACGGCGACCGATATAAGCGGCAGCCTGGGCGGCGGCCGGGTCTTCGCCTTCCAGCCCTCCGGCGCCGTGGCCTTCAAGGTAGCCCCGACGCTTACGATCGGCATAGCCACGACCACTAACGGCGGAGCCGCCCTGCAGACCGGCTATACCACCACCACCCAGCCCCTCGACGCGACCGGCGCCTACGACGCCACGACCTACACGACCACCGCGGTCTCGTATTCGGGCGATCCCGCCAAGACCTTCACCCTCATGCCCTCGATACAGCTCCCGATGGGACTCGTCGTGAAGCCCGAGGGCTGGAAGTTCAACCTCCTCCTCGGCGCCAACCCGGCCGTCACCCTGACGTCGACCACCTCTACCGCCTCCTCCAGGGTAACCACGACCACGACCACGACCTACACGGCGAGCGCGGTCAGCGCCGTGAATATTTCAACGGCCAACCCGACCGATCCCGGGAAGGCCACTACCACCCTCGTCCCGTCTTTCTCGGAAGTCCACTACCTCGGCATCTCCGTGCCCTTCGACGGCGGCGTCCGCTTCGACGCCCGCCTGAACGCGAACCTCCTCAATTTCGAGAGCTTCACCGTCCAGGCCTTCATACCGCTCAAGTAAGCGGTTCCGGCCGC
Source organism: Spirochaetota bacterium (assembly GCA_018816345.1). Taxonomy (GTDB): domain Bacteria; phylum Spirochaetota; class Spirochaetia; order Treponematales; family UBA12059; genus SZUA-370. The sequence goes on from JAHIWG010000106.1 coordinate 2,944, forward strand.
TAGCCGGCTCGGCCGCCTCCTCCGGGAGGCGGCCTTTTTTTTTTCGCTGGACTAGTAGGATCACACCGCGCGTACTATGCTTCATACCGCCACGGAGCGCTTTCCCCCGTTGCGGAATCGCGCCCGCGCGGCTATACTATTCTGTCGACTGTCTGATACATCAGTCTGTATACACAAATTGCCATTACACTTCAAAAGGCACGATAAGCGACTTAAAAAGGAGGTCAACTACCGTGATCAAGTACCTGAAGATGGACGACCAGAAATGCGTCGGTTGCATGGGCTGCGTCACCGCGTGCTCGACGGCCTACGCCAAGGAAGATAATCCGGCCAAGGCCAGGATCCAGGTCCAGGGGCTCGGAGCCGGCAGGTTCCGGCTCGTCGCGTGCGACCAGGAATGCCGCAGGTGCGTGGCAGAGTGCCCCGTCCAGGCGATATCGGTAAGCAAGCAAGGCGTCGTCGTCATAGACAGGAAGCTGTGCGTCGGCTGCCTGGCCTGCGTCGCCGTCTGCCCGATAGAGGCGATGCGCTACTACCCCGCCGAGAGCTCGCCGTTCAAGTGCGTGGCCTGCGGGATCTGCGTCAAGGCCTGCCCCAAGGGCGCGCTCGAGATCGCCGAGAAAGAGGACAGCCCGGCGTCGCGCTTCCCCTTCGAGGCCGCAGCCGCCGTCCGTAAAGACGCGGGAGGCGCCGAATGAGCCGTACGTTCGACATGAAGGATTTCAAGCTCCTGTCCGAGACCCGCTTCGAGAAGAAACCGATCCATCGCGGCTACGCGATGCGTACCATGCACCTCGACGTGGGAACCCGCGCCGTGCGCGAGAAGCCCGTCTCCGAGGAGATGAAGGCCAAGTTCGTCGGAGGCAAGGGCTTCGGCCTGCGCCTGCTCTGGGACGGCACCAAGCCTAGTACGCGGTGGAACGACCCCGAGAACGAGATAGTCATCGCCATGGGACCGGTCTGCGGCAATACCAACTACCCGGGATCGGGCAAGAGCCTCGTCGTCAGCCTCTCGCCCATGACCGGCGTGCCCATAGACTCCAACGTCGGCGGCTACTTCGGGCCCTACCTCAAATTCGGCGGCTGGGACGCCCTGGAAGTCCAGGGCAAGGCCGAGCGCGAGACGATAGTCTTCATCGACAACGTCGAGGGCTTCGTGCGCTTCTACGACGCCCCGGACGGGCTCCAGGAGGACACCCACCTCCTCGCCGAGGAACTCACCCGCGCCTTCGCCGGCGGCGGCGCCTCGGCGGACCCGGCGGAGCTGCAGGCCGTATCGGTCATCTCGGCGGGCCGCGGCGCGGATCATTCGCCGATGGGCGTGCTCAACTTCAGCCTGTACGACAAGCGCCGCGACGGCATACGCGTCAAGCAGGCGGGCCGCGGCGGCATAGGCACCGTGCTCCGGGACAAGAAGATCCGGGCCCTCGTCGTCCGCTACAAGGGCGTCGTCCAGAACGCCAACGACGCCGCCGACCCCGCGGCCGTCCAGCGGCTCGGGCTCAAGCTGCACCGCGAGATAATCGTCAACGACGACAAGCAGTGCAAGATGCGCAAGCAGGGCACCGCGCACCTCATGGAGGTCATGAACGACTACGACCTCCTGCCCACGAAGAACCATAAGTACGGCCAGGACCCGCGCGGCCCGGAGATAGCCAGCTGGGTCTGGGAGAAGCTGTTCAGCCAGAACCTGCCGGACGGCTGCTGGTTCGGCTGCACCATGGCCTGCGCCCACGCCGTGGACCACTTCGAGCTCGAGACCGGCCCGTACGCGGGGCAGAAGGTCTGCGTCGACGGCCCCGAGTACGAGACGGCGGCCGGCGTAGGCTCCAATCTCTACGTCTACGACCCGCACGGCATCCTGGAGCTCAACTTCTACTGCGACACCTACGGCATAGACACCATCAGCTTCGGCACCATGACCGGCTTCCTGATGGAATGCTGGGAGCACGGAGTCCTGAACCTGGAACGTACCGACGGGATAGACCTGTCATGGGGCGACTGGAAAGGCGCCGCCCAGATCCTGCACGACATGGCGGACGGCAAGCGCTTCGGCGTGCTCGCGGGCAAGGGCGTGAAGTTCCTCGCCGAGTACTTCACGAAGGAGTACGGCGCCGACGCCCAGTTCATGAAGGACATAGCGCTACACGGCAAGGGCCTCGAGCAGAGCGAGTACATCTCCAAGGAATCCCTCGCGCAGCAGGGCGGCTACTACCTGACCAATAAAGGCCCCCAGCACGACGAGGCCTGGCTGATCTTCATGGACATGGTCAACAACAAGATCCCGACCTTCGAGGACAAGGCGGAGGCCCTCCATTACTTCCCGATGTTCCGCACCTGGTTCGGCCTCCAGGGCCTGTGCAAACTGCCCTGGAACGACGTGGAGCCCGCCGACAACGCCAAGTGGCCCGAGTCCAACAAGGTTCCCGAGCACGTCCACAACTATATAGGCCTCTATAAGGCGATCACGGGCGAGGACCTCGACTGGGACGGCCTCATCCGGCAGTCGGAGCGCGTCTATAACTTCCAGCGCGCCTTCAACGTCCGTCAGGGCAAGGGCCGCCGCGTCGACGACTACCCGGCCTACCGCGCCATGGGCCCGGTGCTGGAGGACGAGTACCTCGCCCGCGAAGAGCGCTACGACAGGCAGCTCAAGGAGAAGGCCGGCGTCGACCCGGCCGGCAAGAGCGTCGCGGAGCGCGTCAGGCTGACCCGCGAGCACCGCCTCGCGCAGTACGACTCCCTCATCGACGCGGTCTTCAAGCGCCGCGGCTGGACTCCCGACGGCGTCCCCACCCCCGAGCACCTCGAGGCCATAGGCATGGACCTCCCAGAGGTCCTCGAGGTCGTTACGAAGCGCATCTAAGCAGTAGTTCGGGCGTCTCCCCCTCCTCCGGTTACGGAGGAGGGGGCCGCGCTCTACGCTGCAAGTCCTCGCCGGGCGCCTCCGGCGCACGGCTGCGGGCTTTCCGCTTCGATCGCTGACGCTAGCATACATCCTCGAAGCTCGCAGAAGCCCGCGCCGCGAAGCTAGCGCCAGGCGTACCGATCCATACTGAACCCAGGCTTCGACTCTATCTTCATAGAACCGCCGAGGGCTTGACAATTGAGTGGCACTAGTATTACATGTGTCACTATGGATACTATAGATACAAAGAAAAACCAATACCTCATGGCCAGCGCCAGAGTAGGTCCCAAGGGGCAGATCGTCATACCCAAGGAGATCAGGGACATGTTCGGCATCGTACCGGGCGACTACCTGCTCCTGATGGCGGACAGCCGACGCGGCATCGCGGTGCACAGGCAGGACGCGATGGAGGAAATCGCCAAGGGCATATTCGAGGGCCGGGGTCCCGAGATGATGCCGCGCGAGGACCAGGCGGGCCTCGGGACGTTCGCGGAGGCCATACGCTCGGCCGGCGCCGGGGAAGGAGAAGAGGAATGAGCATTCTGAGCGTCCGGGGACTCGTTAAGAAGTACCCCGCATTCACGCTGGGGCCTGTTAGCTTCGATCTGGAGCCGGGCAGGATCACGGGCTTCATCGGACGGAACGGCGCGGGCAAGACGACGACCCTCAAGTCGATGCTCGGCTTTGTCCACCCGGACGCTGGGGATGTCGAGTTCTTCGGCCTGGGCTTCAAGGACCACGAGGCCGCGATCAAGTCGCGCATCGGGTTCGTGTCAGGGGGCGTCGACTACTACTCGCAGAAGAAGATCAAGACGATCGCCTCGGTCACCGCGGGCTTCTATGCAAACTGGGACGCGGGCGCGTACTCGGGCCTCATGGATCGATTCCGGCTGGACCCGGAGAAGACGCCGGCGCAGCTCTCCGAAGGCATGAAGGTGAAATTCTCGCTGTGCCTGGCCCTCTCCCACAAGGCCGAGCTCCTGGTGCTGGACGAGCCGACGAGCGGCCTCGACCCGGTCTCCAGGGACGAGCTTCTGGACGTCTTCCTGGACCTCAAGGCGTCGGGCGTGACCATTCTCTTCTCGACGCACATCACGTCGGACCTGGATAAGTGCGCGGACAGGATACTCTACATCCGCTCGGGCCGGCTCCTGGCCGACTCGACGATAGAAGGTTTCCTGGACGAATACAGGCTGGCCGTCGCCGGTCCGCAGGGTTTCGCCCCTGAACAGGAAAAGGCGCTCGCCGGACTCAGGCGAACCAGGGACGGCGCGTCCGGGCTCTTCAGGAAGAGCGACGCCGAGGCCCTGGGCCTCGCCTGCGAGAAGCCCAGCCTGGAATCCGCCATGGTCCACCTCGAGAAGGAGTTCCAGTCATGATCAAGCTCCTGTCAAAGGAACTGCGGCTCGCGATGCACCCGACGTCCCTCATCTTCCTGGGACTGTCCGCGCTGATCCTCGTCCCCAACTATCCGTACCTCGTGACGTTCTTCTACACGGGCCTCGGGGTATTCTTCACCTGCCTGAGCGGCAGGGAGAACCACGATATCGCGTACTCCGTGGCGCTTCCCGTCAGGAAGTCGGACGTCGTCAAGGCGCGCTTCATCTTCGTGGCCGCTATCGAGCTGGTCCAGGCGGCTATCGTCGTTCCCTTCGCCCTCCTCCGGGCCAGGATGCCTCTCCCGGGCAACCAGGTCGGCATGGACGCCAACGTGGCGTTCTTCGGCTTCGCCCTCCTATCGCTCGGCATCTTCAATGCCGTGTTCTTCGGGATCTATTACAAGGACGTCCGCAAGGTCGGCAAGGCGTTCGGCGCGGCCAGCGCGTGGGTCTTCGCCTATATAACGGCAGTCGAGGCGGCCTGCCACGTCGTGCCCCTGTTCCGGGACAGGCTGGACCGGCCCGACCCGGAGGAGCTCGGGCTCAAGCTCGCCGCGCTGGCCCTGGGGGCGCTCGCCTACGTCGCGCTCACCGTAGCGGCCTATTTCCGCGCCCGCCGCGACTTCGAGCGGCAGGACCTATAGGAAGCCGCGCGCGGGCGAACCGACGGCAGGGAGCCGCCCGCGAGGCGTCACGAGCGGTCCCGTATGTCGACGACGATGGTATCGCAGTCCGCCCCGGCCAGGCGGTGGGCGAGGATCGCCTGGTATTCTGGAGAATAGTACCAGGCGTCAAGCGCGGCCCGGTCGGGGAACTCGATAACCACGGTCTTGGTATACGGGTACGATCCTTCCAGCGCGACGGGCGGCTCCGCCACGGCGAGGTAGCGGCCCGAGTAGCGCGCGAAGACCTCGTCGCAGGCGGACAGGTAACGGGCATACTCGTTTTCGTCCCGCATGCGGATGTTGGCGATGAACAGCGAGCTCACGGTTCGTCCTCCCGTCCTCCCGGCGGCCTAGGGCGCCGGTCGCCGAGCGCCGGTCGCCGCGATGGATGCGGCTAACGTGGCAGGCCCGGCCTGTCCCGGCCTGTCCCGGCCCGCGGATATAGGCCGCCGTCCTTTCAGCGCGGTTCAAGCCCTGAGGCGGCGACCCTGGAACCGGCGACCTGACCGTCGCCGTTATCCGCCGCGCCGAAGCCGACGGCCCTGGCTACGAATTCGGCCTTGTTGCGGCAGCCGCATTTCTGGTACGCGTTGTATACGTGCGACTCCACGGTGCGCGTGGAGATGTAGAGCGCCTCGCCTATCTCGCGGTTGGTCCGTCCCGCGACTAGGAGCCTGGCGACGTCGGCCTCCCGCGGGCTAAGCCCGAAGCGCTCGAAGAAGGCCCCTCCGAGGCCGTCCGGGGCGGCGCGGTTGCCGAGGGCTCGGCGGACGGCGGAAGCGAGGATGACGGCGCTCCAGGCCAGGCTGAAGATCCCCGTGATGAACGGCGAGGCGAGCGCGTCGCTCCTGGGTATCGCCCCTGTGACGAGAAGCGCGGACAGCGCGACGAAGGCCGAGTACGCAGCCGCGCTCAGGATGAGGAAGGGCAGGCTCTCCCGACGGTCGCCCCGGCCCTTGCCGCCGCCGACCCGGAGCGCGCCCGCGATGGCGACGGCGGCCATTACGGCGTTGAAGGAGATATTGACCGTTACCGCCAGGGCGGTCGACGCTAAGAAAGCCGCGATGACGACGGAAACGGTCGTGAGACTGACCGGCGCCCATAGCATTATCTTGCCGATCTTGCCCGTCTCCATGCCCGCGACCCTGACTACGCAACCCGGAAACGCGAAGGAAATGAGCACGGAAGAGATCGTGTGCACCCATCCCAGGAAAACGGGCAGCGCCGCCGGTATCGCCGACAAGTACTTGTTGGAGAAGAACGCTATGGAGAGCGCGAAAAGGACGACCGCGTAGCCCAGAATCGTCAGGAGGTAATAGGCCCGCCACGATTCCCGCTTCTTGAGCCAGGCCAGGAACTCGGCCCCGAAGCCGGCGGTCAGGAAGGCGAAAGCCAGTATGTCCAGCCAGAGGATCAAGATGCTCATCGCTTCGGGCCTCCCAAGGCCCCAGTCTATACCGGGATCGCCGCCCTCGGAAAGTGCCGCGATGAGGGCCTCGGTAGTCCTACTGAGCCGCTACGTAGGTTTACGGATTCGGATGCGGCTGGAGCGGGATCGGTGTTTACCGAGCTACCGTCGCGCCCGCGCCGCGGTGATACTGCGGCCATGCGCTCCGTCCGCAGCCGGCCGGCAGTCGCGATGAACCCGTAACCGCAAGGAGACTCAAATGTCAGATCTATCAACAGGCGCCGGACGCCGCGGCGTCGACTGGCCCGGGATAGTCCGGTTCCTCGTCCTGGCTTTCGGCCTATCCTGGCTGGCGGACCTCGCTGTATTCCTGGGCGGCGGCCTTAAGAATCCCGTTTTCGGGCTGATCATGCAGTTCCGCATGATGACTCCGGCCTTCTCCGCCATCGCGCTCGGTTTCTTCTTTGACGAAGATTCAGCCATCCATCGCGGAAGGCTCAGGGGCGCGCCGCGCTCGTTCGTCGTTTATTTCATGGCGCTCACCGCGCTCCAGGCCGCGGGAGCCATCTTCGCCGGCGCGAATCCATCGATCGCCCCCGCGATCAGCCAGGCCCTCATGGCCCTGGGTATGATCGGGCTCGTCGCCCTCGTCGTTTCCAACCTCCGCAAGGCGGGCAGGGAACGGTTCCGGGGCGCGGGTCTGGCCGGCGGGCGATGGCAGGTCTGGGTGCTCTACGGACTGGGCATCGTAGCGTTCTACGCGCTTCAGGCCCTTCTCAACCTCGTCACCGGCCTCGGGACCCGTGTGGACCTCGAGGCGGCCCTTCCCCCCGGAGCGATGGGCTCGATGCCGGGGCCGGCCTTCCTCGCCCTCGGCGCGTTCAACGCGATAGGGCTCGGCCCCCTGCTCGGCCTCGTGATCACCTTCGGAGAGGAGTACGGCTGGCGCGGGTATCTCCAGGGCGAGCTCGTCCGCATGGGCCGCCGCCGCGGCGTCCTCCTCCTGGGCGTCATCTGGGGAGCCTGGCACTGGCCGGTCATCTGGATGGGCTACAACTACCCCGGCCATCCCGTCCTCGGAAGCCTGGCCATGACGGCCGTCTCCGTGATCATGTCCTTCGTCCTGGCGCACGCCGTCTTCAAGGCCAAGGGAATCTGGGTCGCGGCCTACCTGCACGCGCTGGGTAACCAGACCCTCAGCTTCATCGTGATCTTGCTCATGAAGCCGGCCGACAGCCTGACCTCGTTCGGCATAGGCCTGCCCAGCATCGCCCTCGGAGCGCTGGTCGTCCTGCTCCTGATCCGCGATCCGGTATGGAACGCGAACGATAGCGCCGATGCCGGACAACGGCTCGTCCCGGCCGGGGACAGCGCCGGCGATGCCCGGGACGGAAGGCCAGCGTGACCGCGATAAGGACAGCGGGGCTCGGCAAGGTCTACGAGGGCGGGACGCTCGCCCTCGCGGGGCTCGGGCTGGAGGTCCCGGCCGGCACGGTCTACGGCCTCCTGGGACCGAACGGGGCGGGCAAGTCTACGGTGACGAGGATCCTAAACGGAACGCTGAGCCCGAGCTCGGGACGGGCAGAGGTGCTCGGTTCCCGGCCTGAAAGCGAGGAGACCCGGCGGAGGACCTCCACGGTGACTGAGACCGCGCGGATGTACGAGGCGCTCACGTTGCTCGAGAACCTTCGCTTCTACGCCCGCATGCACGACGTCCCGGAAGCGGGCCTCGGGGAACGGATCGACGCCCTACTGCGCAGGCTCGAGCTCGAGCCGAAGAGGGACGAGCCGCTCGGGAACCTGTCCACGGGCATGAAGAAGCGGGCCCAGCTCGCGAGGGCGCTGCTCCACGACCCGGAGCTGCTCTTCCTCGACGAGCCGACATCGGGCCTGGACCCCGCGAGCGCCCGAGAGGTCGTCGCCCTCATCCGGGAGCTGGTGCGGGAGCGCGGGGTCACCGTGCTCCTCTGCACCCACGACCTGGCCCTCGCCGACACCGTCTGCGACGCGTACGGCTTCATCGACCGCGGCGCGCTCCGGGCCTCGGGCACTCGCGCGGAGCTCCAGGAGGCCTCGGGCATCCCGGACCGCCTCAGGGTCGCGACGACTTCCGGGGAGCTGTCCCTGCCCGTCCCGCCGGAGGGCGACTGCAACGCGCTGCTCGGGGAGCTGATGGCGAGCGGCCGGCGCGTCGTCGAGCTCCGCGTCGAGAGGCCGAGCCTCGAGCGGCTCTATTTCCACTTCATACGGAAGGATGACTGACATGAACTATCGCAAGGTCGTTTGGCTCGTCAGGAAGGACCTGAGGGAAGCCCTCGGCAATAAATTCGTCGTCCTCCCCATGTTGGTACTACCCCTCGTCCTCTGCGTGGCCATACCCGCGCTCCTCGTGTACCTCGGCCTGGAGCTGGGCGCCATCGCGTCGAGCGGCGCGCAGTCGCTGGAGCGGCTCCTGCCCCTGTACGACATTCCCGGCCGCCTCGTCGATCCCGTGGAGCGCATGCTGTACGTATTCCTCAACTATACGATGATGCCCTTCTTCATAATCATCCCTATCATGCTCTCCGGCGTGATAGCGGCCAACTCCGTGGCCGGAGAGAAGGAGCGGAAGAGCCTGGAGACGCTCCTGTACACGCCCCTGACCAACCGGGAGTTCGTCCTGGGAAAGCTCCTCTCGTCCTTCGTGCCGTCGATGACGGTGAGCCTGGTATCGTTCCTCGCCTACTTCGCGGTCACCAACGGCGCGTGGTACGCGCTCCGGGGCTCCTTCGTGCTGGAGGCGGTTTCCTGGATCCCGGCGCTACTCGTCCTGAGCCCGGCCGCGTCGCTCATGGCCCTCGGCGCCACGCTCCTGGTCGGCATCAAGGCCAAGACCTTCCTGGAGGCGCAGCAGTCCTCCGCCCTCGTGGTCCTGCCGTGCATCGTCTTCGTGGCGGCCCAGCTCGGCGGGCTCGTCGTCATAAGCCCGCTGGCGATCCTGGCCGCGGGCGTCGCGGTCCTGGCCCTGGACTACGCGCTGATCATGAGAGTCGCGCCGCGGTTCGACCGGGAGAGGCTGATCTCGACTATTTGATGAGCCCGCGCGGCGCGCCCGGCGGGCGGGTCGCGGCGTTTTTCCGCCGCTTCCAGGACGCCGCGACCGGCGCTCTCCTTGCTGACGGTCCGCGGTCCGCCTGGCGGTCCGCCTGGCGCGCCACGCCAACCCGCTTGCCCCTCCGATGGCGCGAAGATATCATGATCCCATGGAAACCCGCCCGTGAACCTGCTCGCCCACGCCCTCGTAGCCTACGCCACGCTGCCCGATACCGAGGGCCAGGAATGCGCGGGCTCGCTCATGGCTGATTATTTCACCGGCCAGAGCCTCGACGACTATCCAGCCGGCGTGCGCGCGGGCATAGAGCAGCATCGGGCCGTGGACGCCTTCACGGACGGACATCCAGCCTTCGCGTCGTGCAGGAGGGCCATCTCCGAGGCCGGGGCGCCTCGCTTCACCTCCGGCATCCTCGCCGACGTCTTCTGGGACCATGTGCTCGCGTCGGACTGGGAAACTCATGGGGCGCCGCTCTGCGGGCTAGGCCTAGAGAGCTTCTGTTCCGTCGTCTACGAGCGGCTCGGGCGCGCCAAGGCCTGGCACAGCCCCGGGTTCGCGCGGGCCTATCCATGGCTCGTCGGCGGCTCGTGGCTATCCTCCTACGCCCGCCTGGACGGGATAGGGCGAACCCTCGCGGGCATATCGTCGCGCATGAGCGGGCACGTTAGGCTAGAGGAGTGCGTCGCGATACTGCGAAGGCTCGACGCCCCGCTTCGCGCCGGATTCTCGGCCTTCTGGCCGGAGCTGCTCGCGTCCTACCGGTCGACCGTCGTCCAATCGATCACGTAGCCTATGCGGGAGGCCGCCGACTGCACGCTCTCGTCGGTATGGTAGAGCATTCCCGCCGCCTCTACCGAGACGTCCACGCCCTTCGACGTATAGAGCCTCCCCAGGTGGTGGGCCGAGACGAGGGTCTCCTCGTGGCCGCCCCTCGAGTCGATGGCGCGCACCTCTCCGTTGCACGCGCAGGCGTAGGTGGACGAGGCGTCGGCCCAGACGCAGAACGACGTGCCCCGGACGCCCAGCACCGCTTGCCCGGTAGACACGTTGAACGAGTCGCCCGACGCGAGCTTCTCCAGCTTCTTGAGAACCGAGGCGACGCCGCCCCTCTCCAGGCTCACCTGCGGGGCTACGCTCGCGAGGTCGATCTCGGCGACGGTATTCTGGCTGAAGCTCAGGACGTTGCGCTCGTTGAACACTACGTCGAGCCGCGCGCCGGGGCCGGTCCTGACTACGAACCTCGCGGGCAAGGCGGCTCCCGGCTCGGCCGCCGCTCCGTCGACGCTCGCCTCGCCGTCCACGAAGACTATCTCCGCCCTGACGGCGCGGGCTTCCGGCCGCGCTCCCGGGGCGGGTACGGCGGCGGGAGCGGAGGATGGAGCGCTCTCGTCGGCCGTACGCGCGCACGAGGCTAGGGGCAGGAACGAAGCGACGGCTAACGCCGCCAAGGGAATCAATGGTATTCTCATGCCCTAATAATCGAAGCGGCGCCGCGCCCTGTCAATGCCGCGCGGCGCCGTAGGCCGAAAAACGGGCCCGTCGATCCGGCTAGATATCGTTCACGTCCGTCGCGTCGTCGTCCTCGTCCGGCTGCAGGATTCCGTCTCCGTCGGCGTCTATTCCGAAATCGGCCGATTCCTCGATGTTCTCCTCTATCACCTCGCGGATGAGCGCGTTAGCACCGGTCGCGCCCTCCACGAGGAGGATTGCGGGCGCCCCGTTCTCGGTCCCGATAACGATGTCGTTAAGGTCGCAAGCCAGGCCGGAGTTTGTCTTCGTATTCGAGAAATCGAACCACTGCTTGAGCCTGAAAGCGATGATGATAGGATTGAGCGAGCCCGAGTCGACGACCATGCCCACGGCGGGATCGGCGCCGGATAGCTCTATTCCCTCATCGAGGTCATAGGCGAGCGTGAAGGGAAGGCCGACGTACGAAGCCCCTTTTATGGTTCCGGTATAGCTGCCCTTCACATAGATCGAGCGACCGAACATAGGATCGCCCGACGCGACGAGGGGGGTACCGTCGGCCTTGAGCTCCGTCCCGTCCAGCTTATCGATCGAGAGCTCTATCTCGTCGTAGCCTCCGGTCAGGAGCGAGACGTCGGGAAGCGCCGGCGTCACGGAATTCGATAGCAAGTCGACGAGATAGGTGCCGGGGAACTCGATCTCGAGTTCCTGATCCCGCTCCTCCTGCGAGTCTACCTGAGCGGGCTCCATCTCTATCTCGATATTCTTGATAGCGAGAGTCGCTACCTGGAGCGACAGCTCGCCCAGCTTAGTGGTCCCGTCCTTCGCCATCACCGGGATCACGACCGGCGAGGCCACGGCCCGGCTCGCGCCCGCGACCGCCGTCGACGCTCGCGGAAGACCGCCGCCCGGGACGGTCGCCTGTACGTCGAGGGTGACGATTGACTTGCCCGCCGAGCAAGCGGCCATCGACAGGGCCGCGACGATAGCGAGCCCGACGCCCGGAACGATACGTAAGAATCTCATACTAACCTCCTGCCACATACGTGACGCTCGATAACGTACAGCGGACCTATGCCCCGGCCAACGTTCCTGGTGTAAGTCGATCCAAGTATGTAGTATAATAGACACTATAAATCAGTTGTTCATGATTTGAGCAACTATGGCTAAGATTGCTGGATTTTAATATTCCTGTGATATTCTTCATATGGCTATGCAATCGGCCGAACAGGAATAGGCTATGCTACTGTTGAAAGGAATGATAATGGATCCAAGATCGACGCGTACGAAGCAATGGATACGCGAGGCCCTATTATCGCTTATGGAGGAGATCCCCTACGAGATTATTAATATAAAAGCAGTCACCGAAAGGGCGAAGACAGCGAGGACCACGTTCTATCTGCATTATACGAGCAAGGACGACGTACTCGCCGACTACCTGAGAGAGCTATCGTCCAACTACCTTTTAGACTTGAAAGGCGCGGTATCCCGGGGAGAATTCACCTCGACGCTCCCGGCGGAGTTGGCTTTTTCCTTATGGAAGAAGGAGGCTCGGGTCATTCGCCTCCTCAAGGCCGCGGGCCGCCTCGACCTATTCAACTCCTGCATCGAGGCGTCGATCGCGGAAACCCTCGACTTCCTCAGCTCTAACGGCCTTATGGACCGTATTCCCCACGAGGCGCACAGGTATATCCTGGATTACCTGCAAGGCGCCCACTCAACCGTGCTATTGCGATGGCTACAAAGCGGCTGCGAACCGGCTCCGGAGAAGATGGCCGCCTTCCATATCGAGATGCTCGGCTCGATGAGCATAGAGGGCAAGCGACTATACGGGCCGATGAGAGGCTTCCGTTTCGAGAGAGACGCAGACCCTGAAGGAGAGCCGCTTCTAGTCGATTAGCATGCAGCCGAGCCTGAGCTATGGCTAGGCTCCCGTAGACCCGATTATCGTCCCGTTCGAGTCGTTTTTAGTGTATCGTATCATCGACGCGGCATAGCGCTAATTTCTGCGGAGGATACGACATTGAAGCGCCCTTTCCTTGGCAACGTTCCGGTATTCGTGAAATTCCTGCTCCTAACGGCGGTCTTCCTCGCCGCCTTCGCCGCCACGTATTTAACGGCGGACAAGGGCCTGCGGTCCCTAGGCGACGCCCTAGAGACCGTCCAGGTCGTGCATATGCGTACCTACCGCGCGGTATCCGATCTCCGTTCCAGGATGGCGAGCTATAACGCGCGGGTCCTATCGCTCGCGAGCGTCTCGCTATCGGGGGACCCGGACGGGGAGATCGGCTCTAAGCTCTTCTGGCTCCAGGACGCGGAGACGAAATTCATACAGGCCGTCAACGGGTTCACGGCCGTATCCGAGGACTCGACGATAGCCGCGGAACTCCAGTCCTTCGCGGACGCGGCCTCGCGGGTAGGGGCGGCCGCCAGGGACGAGCCAGCCGCCGTGAAGTCGTCCTTGAAGGACGTCGTCGCCGCCTACGAGTCCGTGGAGAAGAATCTCGATATACTCGAGGCCATGGAGCGCGGCGACCAGGACGAGAGCTATCGCGTAGCCTCGGAGGAAAGCGCCTCGATCAGGCGGACCCTGCTGTCTGTCAACGCCGTCGCAGCGATCCTTATTCTCGGCGCCTCGGCCCTCCTCTCGATCTCGATGACCCGGGCCCTCGCCGCCCTCGTCAAGAGCCTCGGCAACATGGCGCGAGGAGACTGCACCGAGCGCATCGGCGCGATGGGATCCGACGAGATCGGCTCCATAGCGGCCGCGGCCAACGAGCTGACAGGCTCGCTGAATACGCTCGTGGGCGCGGTCAAGGAACGGGTACGCAAGCTCAGCCGCCAGGGCGAGGAGCTCGCGGCGAACATGCACGGTACGAGCAGGTCGGTCGAGGGGATAAACGCGGCGATCGCCTCGTCGCGGGCGGGCCTGGACGAGGAATCGGCCGCCGTGGAAGCGGTCGCGGCGGCCATAGAGCAGCTGGCGCGCACCGTCGACTCGCTATTCGCCATGATAGGCGACCAGGGCGCGGTCATAGGGCGATCGTCGTCGCTCGTAGAGGATATGATAGCCAGCGTGCGCGAGGTCGCCTCGGACGCCGACTCCGCCGGCGAGGCGGCCAAAGCCCTCCTGTCGACCTCCGGAGAGGGCTCGAAGGCCCTCGGCGACATGGACTCGGCCGTATCGGAGATATCCCGTTACTCGGAAGGCCTCGCCGCGGCCGCGGCGACCATAAACGACGTCGCCGAGCGCACTAACCTGCTGGCGATGAACGCCGCGATAGAGGCCGCCCACGCCGGGGCTTCCGGCAGGGGCTTCGCGGTGGTAGCCGACGAGATACGGAAGCTCGCCGAGCGCAGCGCCTCTCAGGCTACCGAGATATCCGCGGACCTCGCGAAGGTCGGCGCCTCTATCGCCAAGGTCAAGGCCTCTACGAGCGCCGTTACGGGAACCTTCGGGAAGGTATTGGCCGACGCCGCGGACGTAGGCCGCCTCGTCGCCGACATACGCGAGACGACAGCGGAGCAGAGCGCCGGGGGCTCGCAGGTCCTCGACGGGCTGACCCGGCTCGTGGCCATTACTAAGCAGGTCACCGAAGGCGCCAAGGAGATGACAGCGGGCAACGGGCAGATCCTGGAGCAGGTCTCGACGCTCAAGTCGGTGGCCGACAAGGCGGTCGCCGCCAACGACGAGATAATCCGCGGCACGACCTCCATCGCGCGCGCGGTGGAGTCTACCTCGGACCTAGCCGAGCAGAACGAGCGATTGATCCTCGAGGTCCTGAACGGCGTCAACGCGTTCAAGATAGACTCGTGCTCGGACGATGAAGGCATAGAGGAGATATAATTCGGGCGCGCGGCCCAGCGATAGCGGAACGCCTCGTTTTAGCCGCGTTCCCGCCGCGTTCCCGCCGTCCCGCCGGGCCATGCTTCCCCGAAACGACGATGGAGGGAACATGCCATTACTATTGCTCATAGCGGCCCTGGCGGCCGCTCCCCTAGCCGCCTCGGCGGAGGGATCGAAGGTTATCGTCCTCGATTCCGGCTCGGGCGCTACCGTATCGATCGATCCTGATAGCCTAGAAGTCTACCGCCTTAGCTCCGGATCTGAACCGCGGCTCGTAGCGCCCGGGCTATCGCGGGACGCTGCCATGGCGACGCTAGGAGGCTCCGTCAGGGCGCGGAAGACGGGGCCCGGCTCCGCGACGCTCATCTACCCGGGCAAGGCCCTCGAGCTGAGCGTCGCCGCCTCGGGCGACGACATAGTCTTCAGGTTCGCCGCGAGCGCCCCGCTCGTCCTGGGCTGGCCATCCCAGGCCCTCTCGGGCGCGGACGGGCTCGTCTGGCCGATGGCCGACGGCAGGTTCATACCGACGGACGACTCCGCCTGGATGGACGATCTCGTCGGAGAAGGCGAGCGCGACCTAGGCCAAGGGCTCCCCGTTTGGGGCTGGACGGACGCGCGGGGCACCGTAGCCTGGGCGACCGACACTCCGTACCGCTCCGTCCTGACAGTATCGCGAGGGGCTTCGGCGGGGACCGCAGGAAGCGCAAGTGCATCAAGAGCGGCGGTAGACGGACAGGCGGGGAGAGTCTCGCAGCAGCATTCCTTCCTATGCCGATTCGGGCCGGAGGACTACGTCGTCGCGGCTCGGCTATCCGATAGGATAGAGCCCCTGTTACCGGCCTTCCTCCTACGCGACAGGCTCGCCGCGACGGGAAGGTTGCCTACGCTCGCGGCCAAGTTACCGCCGACCGCCCGCGATCGCCTGCCAGGCGCGCTCCACGCCTATCTGTGGGGCGACGCTATGATTTCAGCCCGCGACATCAAGCAGTCCGCCTTCCGGCGCCTAGCGTTGAGGATATCGGACGGCTCGGCGCTCGGCGCGCGGGTCCTCTCGGCGATGGACGGCGAGAGCCGCGCCGCCGTGGCCGCCTTCGTCGCCGACGAATGGGCCGGAGCCTACGCCAAGGCCCAGCTCGCCCGCGGCCTGGACGCCGCGATAGCCGCCATAGGGGCCGAGGCCGTCTACGCGGGGTATCGCGATTGCCTGAGCCCGCCCGGCTCGTGGGGCGAGGGGATATCGGCCGCGGCTATTAGGGAATTAAGGGCGCTCGGCATAGACAGAGCCAGGCTGACCGTGCCGGGCATGCCGCCGGCCGGGACCGAGGCTCGTTACGCCGAGGCGTCGCGGGCCGCGGAGGCCTCGGGATACCTGTTCGGCGTATACGACTCGTACCATAGCGTCCATCCGGCCTCGATATGGGGCACCGACGATAGCTGGGAGACGGCCCGCTTCACGCAGGAGCTCTACGAGAACGGGGCTATCATGAGAGCCGACGGCTCGTATTACTCCGGCTTCAAGGGCAGGGGCAGGCTCCTAAGCCCCCTGGCCGCCGGGCCCTACTTCGAGGAGCGCGTCGCGCGGAACCTGGCAGCATTGTCAATGTCGGCGTACTTCATGGACTGCGACGGCGCCGGAGAGATCTACGAGGACTACGATCCTCGCCGACCGGCCTCGTCGGAGGCCATGGCCGCGGCCAGGAGGGAGAGGCTCGCGCGGCTCTCGGCCGAAAGGGGCCTCGTGGTAGGCACCGAGGGAGGCGACGCGTCGATAGTCACGGCGGCTCACGTCTCCGAGGGCCTGTTCGGGCCGGCCTTCTATTGGGAAGAGCCCGAGTACAAGGACCGCTCGTCGCCGTACTTCATGGGCGGCTACTGGCCCCCGTCGGCCCCCGCGATACAGTTCAAGCCTATGCGCCTCAAGGAGCGCTCTATGCGCCGGTACTTCGACCCCGCGACCCGCGTGCCGCTTTTCCAGGCCGCCCTCCGCGAATCGGTCGTCATCGCGAACCACTGGGGCGCGGACCCGCTTAAATTCGCGGGCATGGAAAACGCGGCCGAGCTATTCCAGGCCCTATACCTCTCGTCGCCCCTCTACAACCTAAACCGCGACAGGATAGCCTCGGACGGGAAGCGCATCGCGGCCTACTACGCCTTCGCCTCTCCGCTGGAACGAGAGTTCACCGGGGCGAAGCTCGAGTCGTTCGAGCGGCTGTCCCCCGACGGGTTGGCGCAGTCTACGAGCTTCGCGGGCGGACTGCGCATGGTAGCCAACTTCTCCGGGAAGGCCTTCTCGTACCGGGGGACGATCGTCCCGGCCGGGAGCGTAGCCGCTCTGCTGCCCGACGGCTCGTCGAGGGTTCATACTCCCGGGGCGCCAAGGCCCTAGCTCCCCCTAGAGCTATAGCGACCCGGCCATTAGGCGACCGGGTCGCCGTAGCGGCGCGGCGCTATAACGACCCGGCGACCGCGCCGTGCAGGGCCTTGCGGAACGCGACGATGAGCTCGGCCGTCTGGGCGCGCCCGCGGTAGACCCGGTTGGTCAGGCTGACGACGGCTACTCGCGGCCGGCCGGCGGTCGCGGGCGCGGCCCACGCGCAGGTTCCGGTGAAGCCGGTATGGCCGTACGAGTCCGCCGGCCAGGCGGGGGTATCGCAGGTCTCCCCGTCGTGGAGCTGTATGCCGAGGCCCCGCCTGCGCCCGAGGCCGTCCGTGGCGCAGGCGCGGGCCGCGGCGACGGTCTCGGGCTTGAGCAGGCCGCCGCCCGTTTCCCAGACCCCGAACAGGGCCTCCGCCCCGGCCAGGTTCGCGAAGAGGCCGGCGTTGCCCCCGTCGCCTCCCATGCAGTACGAGCTCTCGTCGTGGACCTCGCCGCGGACCCGACGGCCGCGCCACGCGCACTCCTCCGTCGGGACGCAGAGCCCTTCCAGGCCGGGCGAGGGCCGGAACGTCGCCACGGCGCGCGGCGCGCCCGGGACGACGGGCGTAGCGACCGCGGCCGCGCCCCCGATTTTCGGGACGCGGGGGTCGGGGCCGTCCGAGCCCGCCGGGGACGCTCCGTCTGATAGCCCGAGCGGCTCGGCGACCTGCCGCCTGAACAGCTCCGACAGCCTGGCCCCGCCGAGTCGCTCGAGCGCGACGCCTAGAAGCAGGAATCCCGTGCACGAGTACGCCACGCCGTAGCCCGGCGGGCCGTCGGGCTCGATAGCGAGGAGCCTCCTTACCGCCTCGTCGCGGTCTACGCTAGCCGCGTCGGGGAAAAAACGCTGAAGCTCCGGAATAGGAGGAAGGCCCGCGCTATGCGCCATCACCTCGCGGACCGTCGCCCCGAGCGAGGAGCAGGCGGCGTCCGGCAGGTAGCGGGACAGGGGCGCGTCGAGCGCCAGGGCGCCCGCCTCCACGGCGCGTAACGCCACGAGGCTCGTGGCCAGGGGTTTCGAAAGGCTCGCCAGGTCGAATATCCAGGACTCGGGCGCGCCGCCCGGGACGCCCGGGACGCCCGGGACGGCCGGAGTACCCTGGCCGGGATCGGAACTCGGGCAAGCGGCGTAGACGAAGGACGGTGGCTCCTCGCCCGAGCGCGCGGACACGACCGCGCAGGGGAAGGTTCCGGCGGAATACGCCGCGTCGACGGCGGCCCGTAAGGCGTCTGTTATCATTGAATCTCCATTATCCATAGATACGGTAAGGAACCAGGCGAGACTCGAAGGCCTCGCGGCCCTCCGACGCGAAGGCGAGGCACTCCGCTAAAGGAGCCCCGCCGTCTATCATAAGGCGCAGGCCGGGGCCGCCCGCGAGCTTGTCGAAGAACGGGGCGCCGCCTTCCCAGTCGGCCTTCCAGCTGAAATCGGAGGGCCAGAGCCGCCGCGCCGCGCGCACGGCCGCGACGCCGGTATCGAGCGAGCGGAAGGCGGCAGGGTCGACTACGTGCACGAGGACGCCGCCGCAGTCCAGGCCCGCGTGCTTGGAGCTCGTAGGCCTGAACGGGAACGACGAGAAGGCGACGCCGGGCAAGGCCAGCGAGGCGAGCTCGTCGCGCAGGCGATCGCCGTCTACCCACGGCGCCCCGAACACCTCGAAGGGACGGGCGGTGCCGCGGCCCTCTGACAGCCCCGTGCCCTCGAAGAGGCAGGTCCCCGGATAGGCGAGGGCGCAGGAGGGCGAAGGCAGATTAGGCGACGGCGGATGCCAGGGCAGGCCGGTCTCGGGCCAGTACATGTCCCGGCGCCAGCCTTCCATCGCGACGACCTCCAGCTCCGCGTCCGGGAAGAACTCGCCGCGCAGGTACAGGGCGAATTCGCCCGCGGTCAGCCCGTGCCGGGGGCACAGCCCGAAGCCGCCCACGAAGCTCGAGGCCTCCGCGGCGATAGGAGAGCCCTCGACGACGGCCCCGCCTATGGGGTTGGGCCTATCGAGGACTATGACGGGGACGCGGGCCTCAGCGCAGGCCTCGACGAGGCCCGCGAGCGTGTAGATGAAGGTGTAGTAGCGGCAGCCGACGTCCTGGATATCGAAGACGACGGCGTCGAGCCCGGCCAGCTGGCGCGGCTCGGGCTTCAGCCGCTCCCCGTAGAGCGAGTGCACCGGAATCCCGCGGAAGCTCGAGTCGCCGACCTCCACGCAGTCCTGGGCCATGCCTAGGAAGCCGTGCTCGGGTCCGAAGAGGGCCGCCGGCCCGAGCCCGGAGCCTTCGAAGGCGCGCCACGCGGCGCGCCCGTCGGCCAGGATGGCCGACGGGTTGGTCGCCAGGCCGTAGCGGAGGCCTCCCCGCGCTCCGTCGGAGACGAAGCGCGCGAGTCCCGGTACTATAGTCGATACCATGCTAGGGAAGGACGCACCTGACCCTGCGGCCTCCGCCGAGGTCCCGCAGCTCGGGCACGGCCTCCGAGCACAGGGGCTTGGCGAAGGGGCAGCGGGGATGGAAGCGGCAGCCGGAGGGAGGGTCTATGAGCGACGGTATCTCGCCCTTGGCCTCGAGGCGGGCCCGCGCCGGCCCGGACTCGGGCGAAGGCGAAGCCGACTTGAGGAGCCGCACGTAGGGATGGAGGGCGTCCGCTATGACCGCCTCGGTCGGGCCTATCTCCATGATCATGCCGGCGTACATGACCGCTATGGTGCCGCACATGTAGCGCGCCCCGGCCAGGTCGTGGGTGATGTAGAGATAGGAGACGCCCTTCTTCTCCTTGAGGTCCAGCATCATGTTCATCACACCCATGCGGATGGACACGTCAAGCATGCTCGTCGGCTCGTCCGCCAGCACGATGCTCGGCTCCACGGCGAAGGTGCGCGCTATGTTGACGCGCTGCCTCTGCCCGCCCGACAGCTCGTGCGGGAAGCGCCGTAGGTACTCCGCGGCGGGGGACAGGCCCACCTGCTCGAGCGCGTCGTTGAGCCTGGCGTCCAGGTCGGCCTTGCCGTTAGCGAGGCCGTGTATCAGGAAGGGCCGCTCAAGGATGCTGCGTATCGTGTGGGTCGGGTTGAGGCTGCCGAAGGGGTCCTGGAATATCAGCTGGACCTTCTTCTTGTACGCCAGGGACTCCTTGCGGCTACGGAAGGGCCGCGCCGGCTCCCCGTCGACGACGAGGCCGCCGGAGTCGCGCTCGTACAGCCGGGCTATGACGCTCGCCGTCGTGGTCTTGCCCGAGCCCGACTCGCCGACGAGCGCCATGGATCCGCCCGCCTCGAGGCCGAAGCCGACGTCGTCCATCGCGTGCACGGCCTTGCCGTAGTTGGCGAGCGATCGCAGGGGGAAGTGCTTGACGACCCCGTCCAGTTCCAACGCCATGGCGCTCATCGGAGCCTCCCTTCCAGCGCGCACGCGCAGAACCTATCGCCGCCCAGGGGGCGGAGCGCGGGGCTCGGGCCCTCGCGGCACCCCTGCTCCGCGAAGGGGCAGCGGGCGGAGAAGCGGCAGCCCGGGGGCGGGGCCAGGAGGTCTGGCGCGCTGCCCTCGATGCCGCCCATGCGCACGAGCGGGCCCGTCAGCGACGGGAACGAGGCCATGAGGCCCCTCGTATACGGGTGCCTCGGATCGGAGAACAAGGCCCCGGCGGGGCCCCTCTCCACTATCTCTCCCGCGTACATGATGGCCAGCGCGTCCGATATCTCCACGAGCAGGGACAGGTCGTGGGTTATGAATATTACGGAGAATCCCAGCGAGCTCCGCAGGTCCTCTATCTTCTCTATGATGGAGCGCTGCACGACGACGTCGAGGGCCGTCGTGGGCTCGTCCATGATCAGGAGGTCCGGCTTGAGTATCAGCGCCATCGCTATCATCACGCGCTGCTTCATGCCGCCGGACAGCTGGTGAGGGTAGCTCTTGAGCCTGTCGGCGTTGATGTCGACGAGGGAGAGCATCTCGGCGGCCAGCTCCTGGGCCTCCGCGGCGCTGGCCTTCCTGTGGGCGTGGACCGCGTCCGTCAGCTGCTCGCCAATGGACAGCACCGGGTTCAGGGCGCTCATCGCCGACTGGAACACCATGGCCATGTCGGTCCAGCGGTGCGCCTCCACGTCGGCGGCCGGCATCGTCGCGAAATCGCGGTCCTTGAACAGCACCGAGCCCGACTCGATGCGCGCGTTGTCGCGCAAGAGGCGCATGATGGCGTACGCCAGCGTGGACTTCCCGCAGCCCGACTCGCCGGCTATGCCCAGGAATTCGCCCCGGCCCAGGGAGAAGGACACGTCGTCCACGGCCCTCACGAATCCCTTGCGGGTACCGTACCCGGCCTTCAGGTTCCTCACTTCGAGCATCGTCGAGTCCGCCATACCCTACCTCTTCCTCAGCCGCGGATTCGATATCTCGTCGATCGCGAAGTTGATGAGCACGAACGACGTGCCGACCAGCGCTATGCATATGCCCGGGGGCAGGAACCACCACCAGGCGCCCGATAGCAGGGCGCCGTTGGCCTGGGCCCAGAACAGGATCGTCCCCCAGCTGACCACGGTCACGTTGCCGAGCCCTATGAATTCCAGCGTGGCCTCGCCGAGTATGGCCGCCATGCTCGTCGCGAAGAACTCGGCCATCGCTATCGATATCATGTTGGGCAGTATCTCGCGGAAGACCACGAAGGAGGTGCGCTCGCCCAGGGACTTGGATACGCGCACGAAGTCCCGGTTCTTCAGGGTCAGGACCTGGGAGCGCAGGAGCCTCGTCGGGTACGGCCATCCCGTCAGGCCCAGGATTAGGACTATGGGCAGCACGCCCTTCATCGTTATGTACGCCGCTATCACTATCATCAAAGGCAGGCCCGGGATGACGAGCATGACGTTGGTGAAGAACCCTATGACGTCGTCCACGACGCCGCCTAGGTAGCCGGAGAGCAGGGCCAGCGTCAGCGACAGTATCGTCACGAAGAGCCCGGTCGCCAGGCCTATGCCCAGCGATATGCGCGTTCCCCAGACGAGCTGGCTGAACAGGTCGTTGCCGGCGTGGTTCGTCCCGAGGGGATGCGCCGCGCTAGGGCGCGAGCGGAGCGGGAAGTAGTCTATCGTCTTCGTATAGTCCTTGGTCAGCGTGGATCGGTAGGTCAGCACGTCCCGCGCGTCGCTCGGGTAGTCCTCGGCGACCAGCTCCTCGTCGAGCGACGGCTCCCCTATCGCCGTTATCGTCTCCAGCCTGTCTATCTTGGGCGGGTACGGCGCGATGACCGGCGCGAACAGCGCGACCAGCACGAAGAAGCCGAGTATGCACAGCCCCGCGAGGGATTTCCTGTTGGATACGAGAGTCTTGAAGAAGTCCTTTATCATTTGGCGCCGTCCCTGACCCGCGGGTCCAGCAGCATGACTGCTATGTCGGCGACGAAGTTGGCTATGAGCACGGCGACGGCTATGAAGAGGAAGATCGCCTGCATCAGGGGATAATCCTTGGCGTTGACGGCCTGGTAGAGCATGTAGCCTATCCCGGGGTACGCGAACACCATCTCGGTGACGAGGCCGCCCCCTATCACGAAGCCCAGGGACATGGCGAAGCCGGTGACCGAGGGCAGGATGGCGTTCTTGGCGGCGTACATCGACTTGATGCGCTGGAGGGGCAGGCCCTTGGCCAGCGCGACCGTTATGTAGTCCTCGGCGAGCACGTTGATCATGTTGTTGCGCATCGTGAGTATCCAGGCGCCGAGGGAGCTGACGCATATAGTCAGCGCGGGCAGCGTCCCGTGGCGCAGCACCGACAGCCACCAGGCGGCCGTGCCGCGATCGACGCCGACGGTATAGGCTCCGCCTATGGGGAAGAGCCTCCCCTTGAAGGCGAAGAAATAGATGAACACGAGACCGAGCCAGAAATACGGGAAGCTCCTGACGAACGAGAAGAAGCCCACCGTCATGGACGCCAGCCTCGTCTCCCTCTTCCAGGCGGCCGCGATGCCTATCGCCGAGCCGAGCGTGAAGCTGATGACGGTGCAAATCCCCATCAGCCCTATCGACCACGGCAGCGCTACCCTCATGACCTCCGCTACGGGCATGGGGAAACGCGAGAACGAGGTGCCCAGGTCGCCCTTGAGCGTGTTGCGCAGGTAATGGCCGTACTGGACGATAGTGGGCTCGTCGGTATCGAGGCCGAAGGCGGCGCGTATGGTATCGAGCTGCTCCGGCTGGAGGTTGTCCATCTTGTCCAGCAGCGCCCGCGCGGGATCGCCAGGCATCAGCCTCGGCAGGAAGAAGTTGAGCGATACCGATACGAACAGGGTAAAGGCGAGGAGCCCCAGTTTCTTCAGGAAGTATTTCAAGTCGGTCGGTCTCCACGCCGCCCCTCCCCGAGGGGGGGGGGGCGGCCAAGGGTCGAATGTCCTTTAGCGACTAGCGCTTCTGGAGGCGGAGGAGGATCGGGGTCTTCTGCATGCCGTTGACGATGGGCCATGCGTACGGATCCGCGGGGCTGGGGAACCCGGTGAAATTCCGGGTGCTGTAGATGAACCAGGTCGGGTTGAAGAACAGGGGCACGCAGGGCGTATCCTTCATGAACTGCTCCACGACGGTCGCCATGTACTGCTTCTGCCTGGCAGGGTTAGGCTCGGAGCGGTACGCGTCCAGGGCCTTGTCCACGGTCTCGCTCTTGTAGCGCATGTTGCTGAAGGTCAGCGCCTTCTCGCCCAGGGGGGCGAAGCGGCTGGAGTGCAGCCAGCGGGTGAACTGCGTATGCGGGGTCGACCCGACGGAGATGAAGCTGATCGCGAGGTCCCAGTCGCCCTTCTCGAGCGCGTACTGGTAGGGATCGGGCCACGCGGCCTGGGTGATGGTCGCCTCGACGCCTATCTCCTTGAGCTGGCCCGCGACGGTCTCGGCGGCTCCGACCCAATCGGTCCAGCCGGTGGGCACGTAGAGCTTGAACGACAGGGCCTGGCCGGCCTTCTCGTAGACGCCCTTGGAGTTGAGCCTGTAGCCCTGGGCCTCGAGGGCCTTCTTGGCCTTGGAGACGTCCCGCTTGATGTCGTACTTGGCCGTGGCGCCCCTGGCTATGTCGGAGAACGTCGACTTGACGGCGCTCATCGCGGCGGGAGCCGGGCTCGGGGACATCTTGCGGGTGATATCGCGCTGCGATATGGCCCCGGCGATAGCCTTGCGGACGGCGACGTTATCGAACGGAGCCCTGAGGTTGTTCATGTACAGGAACACGAGGTTGCCCTCGGGGAACCAATACTTGTTGTGCTCCGGGTCCGCCTTGACGTAGTCCTCGATGTTGGGGAGGGAATAGCCGGCCCAGTCGTACTCGCCGGCCAGGAGCTTGAAGCCGACCTGCTCGTTGGTGGTCGATACGTACTGGATGCCGTCGATATACGGGAGCGGCTTGCCGTCCTTGCCCTTCTGCCAGTAGTAGGGGTTGCGGACGAGCTTGTAGGACTGCTCGTTGAAGGAGCCCGCCTCCAGCATGAAGGGACCGGTGGACACCGGGCTCAGGTTCCCCGTCCAGGTCAGGGGGTCTACCTTGGACCATACCGGCTTCGGCACCACGACGAGGGCGCCGAACTTCTCCAGCGTCGTGACGTTTACCTCGGCGAACGTGAAGCTCACGTCCCTGCCGGAGGCGGTGACCGTCTGGAGGCCTTCCGACCAGAGCCCGGACAGGTCGAGCGCCTTATTCTCCTTGCCGAGCAGGGAGGAATAGAGGACGTCCTCGACGGTCATGGCGCTGCCGTCGTTGTACTTGACGTCGGAGCGGATCGTGAACGTTATGGTCTTCAGGTCCTTGGACCAGGACCACTTCTCGGCGAGCCAGGGGTTGGCGGAGCCGTCGACGAAGTTGAAGTAGATCAACGTCTCGTAGAAGCAGCCGACCGTCGACTCGAGCGAGGCGGGGCTGAACGGGTTGAAGTTCTGGACCAGGACGCCCTGCTTGGCGGGGGTCATCCGCAGGATGCCTCCGCGCTTAGGGGTCTGGCCGAAGGTCAGGGCGACGGCCAGGGCGCAGAGCGCGAAGGCCATGAGAACGCGTTTCTTCATACGATCCTCCTATTCCAAATTATACGTCGAGCAGCTTGTACATCAGGACCTCGTCCACGTACCTGCCCTTGAGGAGGAACACTGCCTTCTTCCGGCCTTCCTCCCTGAATCCCATCTTCACGTACAGGGCGTGGGCCCCGTCGTTATCCGCCATGTGGCCGAGCGCGAGCCTCGTCACGCCTATCCCTCGGGCCCATTCCTCCAGGGCCCCGAAGAGCCTCGTGCCTACGCCCAGGCCGCGGTAGCCGTCGAGTATCGCTATGACTATCTCGACGGCGTGCCTAGTGCGCCTAGCCGCGCCTCCCCGGGCCGAAAGGAACCCTACGAGCCTCCCCGAGTCGTCCTCGGCGACTAGTATGGTCGAATTCGGCGACGAGAGGAAGTCTCCGACGAGCCTTTCTATCTCCTCGACGCTCGTCGACCGCTCTCCGGCCTCGAAGAGCAGGAAATCGCTCTGCGCCTCGGTCGCCTTCCTCAGCTCGAGGAAGGCCCCGGCCTCGTCCGCCCTTATCGCCCGTACCGTCGGCGATACTCTCATGCGCCGTCCCTCCCTATTCCCGCTGCCTCGGCCAGCCGCTGCCGCCACACGCCTATTCCGTCCGCGACGCGCGGGTTAACCCGATTAGTAAGGGCGACGATCGCGTCGCCCCTGGCCGTATCGTAGCGTATGGACGTCCCCGTAAAGCCCGTGTGCGACGCGACGCCGCCGGGCTCGAGTATCCAGCCCAGGCCGCGCGCCGAGCCGCCCTCCGGGGTCTGCCGCTCGAAGGCCTTGGCCCGGAGCCCCGGCGAGAGAGGCCCGTCAGGTGCCCAGAAATCCAGGTACCGAGCCATATCGGTAACGGTGGAGAACAGCCCCGCGTGCCCGCTATAGCCGCCGAGCCCGTAATGGCAATTCGAGTCGTGGACCTCGCCGGATATGACGGCCTTCCTCCACGGGAGCCGCTCGACGTCGGAAGCGGCGATCCTGAAGCTCGAGCCCGGGCCGCCCACGACCGGCCGCCCCTCCGCGTAGGCCAGGGCCATGCCCCGCTCATACTCGTTGCCGAGCTCCGTCGGGGCGAAAAGGGCGGCGGCGAAGCGGCGCTTCGCGGCCGGGAGGTAGGTCGTGTCGAGCATGCCCAACGGCTTGAATACGAGCCTATCCGCGATCGAGGGCAAGTCGTCGTCCCAGGCGCGCTCGAGGGCCGCCCCGAGCAGGATGAAGCCCAGGTCGCTATACTCCACGGCGCTCCCGGTCCGGTACGACGGATCCTCGTCCGCTATGGCGGAAAGGTATGCGGGGAGGCCTCGTAGGAGGATGAAATAAGGACGCCACGCGGGCAGGCCGGAAGTATGCGATAGGAGGCTACGAACGGTGACGCCCGCGT
Organism: Spirochaetota bacterium; assembly: GCA_018816345.1. Classification (GTDB taxonomy): domain Bacteria; phylum Spirochaetota; class Spirochaetia; order Treponematales; family UBA12059; genus SZUA-370. The sequence goes on from JAHIWG010000106.1 coordinate 29,510, forward strand.
TCCAGCGACCGCCCTTTCCCGCCGAGAGCTCGGGCAGGAGGCGGCTCGCCGCGTCGTCGAGGCCCATCCGGCCCGCCTGTATCGTCAGCAGCGTCGCGGGTAGCGTGCAGACGACCTTCGTCAGCGACGCGACGTCGTAGAGGGTATGCTCGGAAACGCGCGGCGAGGCGGCGGCGGGAGACCCCGCCTCAGCCCGGGCGTACGTAAGCCGGCCCCGCGCCGCGAACGACAGCTTCGAGCCGCGGCGCAGCGCGACGGCGCCTCCGGGGAATACGCCGCCGCCGATGCCCTCGTCGAGGCACGCGTTTACGCGAGGGAGGATATCGTCTCTTGAGGCCAGGCTAGGTTCCATTTCGGCACGATTATACGACACAATATTTCATCAAGCAATTGTTATTATTAAAAGTAATTTTCGAAAACCCTCGTTTTTAACAAAATTATTACTCTTTTGATAGTTTTCTTAAGGTGGCCGCGTTACATTAATCATCGTGCGCTCCGTATGGAGGCATGAAATACACTCGCCATTGTGGGGTGACCATGAAACGCTTCTACGCGACTATCGCGGCGCTATGCGTCGTTTGCGGCTCTAGCTGGGCGCAGGATTCTAGCACCGATCCGAGCGATGACTACGTCCTGCAGCAGGCGCGGGACAAGTACGCCGCGTCCTCCGCGGCTCAGTCGACCGAGACAGAACCGACCGCCGCCGAACCCGCCGCTTCGGGGCCGACCGTCGTCGAGATAAGGCCGAGCGCCGGCGACGCCGCGCTTACCACCACGGTGACCGTCGAGGTGACTCAGTCGCCCTCCGCTCGGGGCGACCGCTCCTCCCGCCGGCGCAGGTACTCTCCCTTCGTCATCAGCTTCACCCCCGGCATAGCCTTTCCCCACGGGATCTACGATACCTCCCTCTCTGCCGCCGCTATAGGCGCGGCGACGGGCTCGGTCTTCGGGGTCCAGGGCGCCGGCGTGTTCAATATCGCCGAGGGCGTGCAGGGACTGCAGGGAGCCGGCGTCTTCAACCTAGCCGGGGCCGAGGTGCGCGGGTTCCAGGGCGCAGGCGTGTTCAACATTGCCGAGTCGGTCCACGGCGTCCAAGGCTCGGGCGTCTTCAATATCGCAGACAAGATAGACGGCGTACAGATGGCGGGCGTCTTCAATATCGCCGACGAGGTCAACGGGCTCCAGCTGGCCGGCATCATAAACGTCGCCGACAACGCCCAGGGCGCGATGATAGGCCTCGTCAACGTCGCCGACGAGCTCGACGGCGTCGCGATAGGCCTCGTGAATATTATAGGCAACGGCATCCACGACATCGGCTTCGACTACCAGTTCGATTCCGGCGCGGCCTACGCCACCTACCGGTCCGGGACTCCCTTCCTTTACGCCACGTTCTTCGCGGGACAGCCCTCCGCCGAGCTCCTGAGGACGACGAACGGGCTCAGCTTCGGCGCCGGCCTCGGGCACCGCTTCAAGATACTCTTCGTCACCGCCGACATAGAGCTCGGGGCCGAGACGCCGGTCGACACGGCCGCCATAACGGATTTCTATAGCGCGCTCAAGGCCCGCGACATGGCGGCGATAGAGGCCATTGACCCGTGGAACGTATCGTTCGGCAGCCTGCGGGCGACGTTCGGCTTCGGCAAGCGCAGGGGCTTCGGCCTGTACGCGGGCATCAAGGCGGATTTCGCGCCGAGCGGCTCCGAGGCTATCCCGGCGAGCATGAGGACGGCCTTCGGGTCTCCCGACCCGTACCAGCTGACGATATTCGGGCGCGGGATAGAGATCTGGCCAAAGTGGTTCCTAGGCGTCAAGTTCTAGACCGCTCGATTTCATCGCGTCATCGCGTTATACTCTGTCCGTAGTCGCCGGCCGCTCGAGCGGCCGGCGGCGTAGCAAGGAGCGCATCGATGAAAAGGCTCGCGATTCTAGCCGTAGCCGGCCTCATGACGTTACAGGCCTTCGCTCAGCGCGTAGCGCCGTTCGGTACTATCGACTATGCCGAGGGGAGCGCCGTCGTCGTGCGCTCGGGCAAGTCGCTCGGAGAGGCCAACATCGGCGACGAGGTACTCCCGGACGACATGATAAAGACGGCGAGCGACGGCATCGTCGTGATAGCCCTCGACAAGAGCACCGGCATGCGAGGCACGCTGACCATAAAGCAGAAGTCGGTGGCCTACATCAGGCTCAAGCCGGACGCTGGCGGCCCCAAGAGCACGATCGACCTGGTGGCCGGGCAGATAGGCTCCAAGCTGGCCAAGCTATCGGGCAGCCCGAGCCTGCAGGTCCAGACCGACTCGGTGGTGATGGGCGTGCGCGGCACCGAATTCTCCATAGCGAGCTCGGTGAACGGCTCCGTGCTCGTCGTCTGCTCCGAGGGCGCCGTAGCCTGCGCCGACGGGGGCGACCCCGTCGCCGTACCCGCCGGGAAGGCCCTCGAGAAGAGGGGCGGGGAGCGCATGAGGCTCGTGCCCGTCGCCGTCTCCTCCGCCGAGGAATTCGAGAAGCGCTGGATTACCGAGGAGATAGAGGTCTTCAGGGCCAACGCCGCCAAGGCGCTGGGCGACTACGAGAAGCGCTACTCGGACCTGCTCGCGAGGTTCAACGAGGCTTTCGCCCCCCTCCAGAAGAGCGAGGTCCTATCCAAGTGGATACGCGAGGACTCCGCGGGGCAGGTTCCCTACCCTAACGACCCGACGACCATGAAGGAGAAGAAGGCGCTATCGGGCGACTTCATGGCCACGCGCAAGGTGCTCTTCATATTCGAGCGTATCTATTATAGGATCGCCCAGCTCGACCAGCTGGTTATGGGCACCGCCCTGGAACGCCAGGAGATCCGTACGGGCTATTCCGCTGGAGACTTCATCCGAAAGGTCCGGGCCGACGCCCCGAGCCTCGAGAAACGGGTTTTCCTGTTCCGCTACGCGGAGAAGCTCTACGAGCTACGGAACGCGGGCGGGGCGGGCCTCCCGGGCATGGGCTCGGGCGACGATTTCTTCGGCTCCTCGGACGAATGGGACTTCTAGGCTAAGGCGCGCCCGCGCCCACGCTCAAGGAGGCCGTCCGGGCCCGACGGGGGTACCATGCGCGCATCGATAGATCCGTTTTCCTACTATTGCCCGACGAGGGCGGTCTTCGGGCCCGGCTCTACCGGGGGGACGGGAGCCCTCGTCGCGGGCCTCGGCGTGCGTTCCGCCCTGCTCGTCTGCGGCTCGGGCGCGACGCGACGCTCCGCTGGCTTCGCGGCCCTCGCCGCCGGCCTCGAGGCGGCCGGCGTCGCCTGCGCCGTCTTCGACAAGGTAACGCCCGACCCCGACGCCGGGCTCGTCGCGGAGGCAGCCCTCGCCGTACGCTCCGGCGGGCTCGAGGCGGTCGTGGCCTACGGGGGCGGCAGCCCCATAGACTGCGCCAAGAGCGCCGCGCTGGAGGCCGCCAACGGGACCGGCATCCTGGACATGATATACGGCCGGGCCAAGCCGGAGCGCCCCGCGCTTCCTATCATAGCGGTACCGACCACAGCGGGCACCGGAAGCGAGATGAGCGCCGCCTCGGTAACCACGGACAGGGCGGCGGGCCGCAAGCTAGGCTTCTCCCACGACTCCTTCTTCCCCCGCCTGGCCGTGATAGACCCCGAGAACCACGTCTCCATGCCGCCGGCCGTTACGGCCGCGACCGGCATGGACGCGCTGACCCACGCCGTGGAGTCGTACCTGTCGCTCGGGGCCAATCCGCTATCCGACGCAATTAACATAAAAGTCGTATCGATGATAGGAGCGGCCCTGCCTAGGGCCTTCTCCGACGGCGGCGACCTCGCGGCCCGTTCCGACATGGCCGCGGCGAGCGCCTACGCCGGAGCGGCGTTCTCCCAGACGGGCCTCGGCATGGTCCACGGCTTCGCGCACCCGGTAGGGGCGAGGCACGGCGTGGCCCACGGCCAGGCGAACGCGATACTGCTACCCTACGTGATGGCCGCGCTCGCGCGGGACGCGGCGCCCAGGATGAGGGACCTGGCGGCCGCGCTCGGGGCCTGCGGTCCCGACGCCCCAGCCGGGGCCGGCGCCGCGTCGCTCGTCAGGGCCATAGTCGACCTCAAGGCGAGGCTGGGAATACCCTCGGA
>JAHIWG010000011.1 GCA_018816345.1 Spirochaetota bacterium
GCCTCCTCCCGTATCAGCCTGATCATCGAGCCGCCGGAGCCTATCAGTATGCCCTTCTGCGTCTCGCGCTCCACGACCAGCTCGCCCTCGTAGACGAGGGTGCCGTCGTCGAGCATATGGTGGGACGAGTACTCCACGTAGACCGCGTGCGGGACCTCGTTCCTCGTGTGGAGGAATACCTTCTCGCGTATCGTCTCGGCTATGCGGAACACGGGCTCCTGGTCGGTGTAGAATTCGGGGGGGTAGAACTCGGGCCCGAGGGGGCAGGCCTCGGCGAGGGCCTCGACGACGGCCTCGACGCCCGTGCCCTTCTCGGCGGAAATGTCGAAGGCGCGGGCGCCCGGCATGCGCTCCTCGAGGAACAGCCGCGCCCTGGCGATGTCCGATTCCCTCGCGTCTATCTTGTTGACCGCGACGATCGTCTTCCCCGCGTACGGCGCGACCTTGGCTATGATCGACTCCTCCTCGGCCCCGGGGGCGCGGGTCGTGTCGACGACGTACAGCACGAGGTCCGCGTCCTTGAGCGCGTGCACCGCGATGTCCCGGAGCCGGCGGTTTATGGCCTTCTCCGAGTCGTGGAGGCCGGGCGTATCGAGGAACACCAGCTGGTAGGCCTCCGTCGTCTTGATGCCCCGTATGGTATTCCGGGTCGTCTGGGGGACCGGGGAGACGATGGCCACCTTCTGGCCGCAAATGGCGTTGACGAGGGTGGATTTTCCCGCCGACGGCCGCCCTACGACGGCTATGAAGGCTGATTTGTGGATGTCGGGCACGAGGCCCTCCTTTCGCGCCGATTAGGCGCGGCGTAGCGACTGAGGATAGTCCATGCCCGAGAAAAGGGAGAATTGAGCCTCGGCTTGGGCTTGGAGCATGCCGAGGCCGTTGGAGACGCGGCAGCCGGCCGCTTTCGCGCGCCGCATCACGTCGGTTTCCGTAGGGCTGTAGATAGTCTCGTAGAGGGCCTCGCGCCCGGAGAACTCGTACCATTCTATAGGATCGCCCGCCTGGCCGCCCTCGAGTCCCACCGAGGTCGTCTGCACGATCAGGTCGTTGTAGCGTTCCATCAGGTCCGCCGCCCGCTCCGTCATGCCGGACCACTCGAAGCCGTAGCTCTCCGCGAGGTGCTTCGCCTTGGACATGTTCCTGTTGATGACGCAGGCCTTGGCGCCGAGCGACCTGAGCGCGAAGGCTACCGCCTTGGCGGCGCCGCCGGCCCCGACGATGGTCGTCCTAAGGCCGTAGAGAGATTCCACGCCCAGGAAACGGCGGACGTCGGCGGAGAAACCGTACGCGTCGGTATTGTAGCCCGCCCAGCCCGATCCTTCGCGTATCGCGGTGTTGCAGGCGCCGATGGCCTCGACCTCCGCGGAGCGCCTGGTAAGGTAGGGCAGGATCCTCTCCTTGAACGGGACGGTAATGGAGAAGCCCTTCACGCCCAGCCTGTCGGCGAGGGCCAGGAACGGCTCTACGTCGTCGGCCGGGAAGGGCAGGTACAGCGACCTGAGGCCTAGCTCGGAGAAGCCGGCGTTGTGGATCGTGGGCGATAGCGAGTGGATCACGGTCGGGCCGCCGAGGATGCCGTAGAGGCTCCAGTCGGGACCGTACTCCTTGGCGCGGAAGGTCTCCAGCAGCTTCGAAGGCTCTAGCTGCCCGGGAGCCTCGGGCTCGAGGCCGGATCCCGAGGCGCTCGCGTAGACGAGCATGCTCCCGAGCCGCGCGGCGAGCACCCTCGTGCAGAAGCCGTACGCGCCCATGCTGACGACGACCCGCTCGGATCCGCCGTCGCCCCCCTCGAACAGCCTGAACACCGAGTCGACGTCGCGCAGGCCCTCCGCCGCGACGGCTAGCTTGGGTATCTCGTACGGCCTCGCGGAAAGGTCCCTCCATACCCTGTCTATGTCCTCGGGCATGCCGTGCATGCAATGCTTCGAGCGGATAATCTTCGTGCCGAAGGTGCGAGCGGCCTCTTGTATGGAAGGGATATGGAAGTCGTACTCTATGTCGACGTGGGAGAAATTCTTGCCCCGGTTCGAGTCGGCGAAGGCCAGCCCCCGCGCGAATATGACAAGCCTGACGCCTTCTCCCATGTCGAACATGCCGCCGTCGGAGCGCCTCCGGACCGTGAGAATGCTCGGGATCCTCGCCTTCTCGGGGAAGGCCCGCACGTGGAACAGCTCGCCGGGATCCAGGAAATCGGCGCGCAGCTCGACCATGTCCACCTTGTCGCGGTATTTCTCGAGGGCGGCGAGGTCCTGGGCTATCGTGGAGCCGGTTAGGCAGAGGCAAATCTTAGGCACGCGCCCTCCTAAAAATCGGCCCGGTAGATATAGAGCTCGACTATATCGCCCGCGTCGTCGACGACTCCCCTGAGGCGAACCGGCCAGGCCTCGCCGGGCAGCGACCATTCATACGAATCGGGTAGCTCCGTTTCCGGCGAGCCGAGGGCCGAGACCGCCCGGTCGACCGCGGATCCGACGACGAATCCCAGGACGGGCCGCGCGTAGGGCTCGGCGACCCTTACCTGCCAGACCCTGTCGAGGAAGAGGAACAGCGAGAAACCGCCGCCGTAGTCGAACACCACGTCGTCCTGCCAGGCCTCCGCCCCGCGGACGGCGAACACGCCGCCGGGCGGGCCGAATCGCTCGATGGCCTGAGCCGGGCTGAGGCCGAGCAGCGTGGCCGGATCCTCGGGCACGGCGGGCGCCGGCGCCTGCGCGGTCGCCAGGGCGGTCGCGGCGAGGAGTATCGTTAATGCCAAGGGCACGGCGCGCTTCATCGTACCTACTGTACCGGAGCCGAGCCGTACGCCGCAAGCCCGCGAGGATACGCGCCCGCGAGGATACGCGCCCGCATGGATACGCGCATATTTTTGCACGCGGGCTTGAGGAAAGGCGGTCACTTCGATTATTGTTAAAGATAAGGAGTCACACGTGCCATCTCATTCGATACTCCCAGATTCACGTCGCGCCGCCATCGAGGCGGCGTTCGACGAGGCGCTCGCCGAGGTTCGCGCCGCCAAGGACGTCGCCCTGCTCCAGGAATGCCGCGCTATCTTCCGTAAGCGGGTTCCCCTGCATCTCAGGGCCTACGTCGCGGCGACGCTCGCGCTCAAGGGAGCCCCGAGATCGTCGGACAGACGCGGCCGATCGGGCCCCGACGCCAGGCCGAGCGGCGAGTCCCGCGCCGGCGGCGACAAGCGCAAGGACGGGCGCCAGCAGCAGGCGCCCAAGAACGCGGATAAGCAGAAGAAGGAGCCCCTGGCCCGCGAGGAGCGCAAGGACCGCGAGCCGGCGGAAAGCCGCGAGCCCCGCGAAGCGCGCGAGAATCGCTATCGCGGCGAAGGCGTCACGCTGTTCGTCAGCGCAGGCAGGAGGCAGCGCTTCTACGCGCGGGTCGCCGTCAAGGTCATGCTGGAGATACCCGGCGTCGCGGACGAGAGCGTCGGCGATATCAGGACGATGGATAACTATAGCTTCATCGTCGTCGATCCGGCTATCGAGGACCTCGTAATAGCCGGGCTCAACGGGTACGATTTCAAGGGCCGTACGCTCGCGGTCAATCGGGCCCGGAAGCGGGGCGAGCCGGCCCCGCTCGCCGACGCCGACGCCCCGGCCTCCGAGGGGTACTCCGGCGAGGATTACCGCGATTCCGGATCCGACGACTCCGATGGGCTCGACGCCTTCGGGAGCGGTGCCGAAGAGGATTCGCCGCTCTACGACGATGCGGACGGTTCAGAGGCCGACGGTTCAGAGGGCGACGTCCCCGAGGGCGACGTCCCGGCGGACGACGAGCTAGAGAAATCGCCTGAGCGCGAAGATCAGTAGCCAGCCGTTAACGGCCAGCGCGCTCGCCATCGCGAGGGCGCTGGCCGTAGTCGCGCCGTACGCCCGCTTGCGCCACGCCCGCTTTAGTTCTTCATTTCCATGCTCGAGCGCCTCGGTATCCCTCCTGGCCCTGCAATAGCGCGCCCTCTTCCAGTAGCGCCTATAGAGGAAGAACCCGACGACGCCGGGCGGCAATAGGGCTAGGATAGGGGAGAACGCGACCGTTATGGTCAGGGCCCCGACGAGGGACGGAACCTTGCCAGAGAGCGCGGACGGCAATATTGCGCTCATGGCGGCCGCGCCCAGCGCGAGGGAGACCTGAGTCGTCGGGTTCCAGTACTCGTTATCGTGGCGTCCCGCCCAGACCGAGCGCCTGACGACCTCGTCGTCGTCCCCGTCGTGGAGCACGACGAGGGGCGCTTCCTTCCCGCGCGCCCCTATCGCGAGGCGGCCTCCCCGGAGCGTCGCGCTCCCGGCGACGAAGGCCCTGGCGCCCGGCCCTATGGAAGGCAGAGAGCTCCAGCGTAGCCGCGCTATGGCGTCTTCTCCCGCTCGGCCGGTCAGCGTGTATACCCATGCGTCCTTGAGCTCGACGACGCAGGCGGCGCCATGGCCCGAGATCCAGAGCTCGTGCTGCCCGCCTATGGCGTCCACCTCGCCCTGGACGCGGCAACGGCCTAGCTCTCCGTCCGACTGCCCGCTCCCCGCCTCGCCCGGAGCCTGGCCCAGCGCCTCTCCCAATCCGGGCAGGCGGGATGAGTCGACCACGGCCTTCCTGAATTGGCGCCATTGATGCCGTACGACGAAGGCGCCCGCGACGGGTAGGAGGACGTAGAAGAGTACGGCCGCCACGGCGGCTAGGAATACGGGTACGAACATCTATCGGCTCTCCGCTTGCCATCGTCGCCCGCGGTCGGTACTATGGCGGGGCATGATACGAAGCTTCAGTGTAGGCCCCATAGGGGAAAACGTCTATATTATCGAGAATCCCGGCGCCCCTCTCGTGATAGTCGATCCGGGCGCCGAACCCGACCGGATCCTCTCCGAGGCGCTAGCGGCGATAGCCCGCTCGTCGGCGCCTTCCGTCATAGTCGCGCTGACGCACGGGCACCTCGATCACGTGGCCGGCCTGCCCGGCCTGCTCTCCGGGTTCGCGGCCGCGGGGACCGAGGTCAAGACCTACGCTCCGGAGGGCGACAGGGACTATTTCGGCGAGCGGGCCAAGGCTACGAACGAGCGCGTGTTCACGAGCATCGGCGCCATGGCCTTTTTCCGCAAGCACTGGATAGACATGCCCGAGGCCGACGTCTATTTCGGGCACGGCTTCTCGTTCCCCGGGACCGACGTGGTCGCGCTGCATACCCCGGGCCACACCCGCGGCTCGTCCTGCTTCCTGGCCGAGAGCGCCTCGTCGCTGATGGCCGGCGACACCCTGTTCCGCGACGGCAGGGGCAGGACGGATAACTTCGACGCCGACGAGGCGACGATAGTGCACTCGATACGCGAGCGGCTATGCCCGCTCCACGACGCCGTGCGCGTCTGGCCGGGCCATGGGGAGCAGACGACCATCGGCCACGAGAAGCGATACTACCGATAATACCGGAGGCACGCGGATGATAGCCGCAGTTTTCCCGCACTCTTTGCCCTTTACCGTCCGCGGCTCGCCCCGGGCGCCGATCCTCGCCGTAGCCGCCCTCGCGCTCGCCGCCTCGTGCTCGGGAGGGCCCGCGGATAGGACCGACCTGGTGCTCGGCACCGTCTGCTCGGTACGCGTCCTCGACGGCGGCTCGGAGGAGGCCCTTGACGCGGCCTTCGCGAGGCTCCGGGAGATAGAGGCCTCCATGAGCGCCAACGCCGAGGGTACCGTCGTCTCGGCGATCAACGCCGCCGCCGGGGCCTCCCCCGTCGCGGCCCCCGCCGACGTCCGCTACGTCGCCGGGAAGGCGCTATGGTACGCGGCGCTGTCCCGCGGCGCCTTCGACCCGACGATAGGGCCGGTCGTCAAGCTGTGGAACATCGGCCTCCCCGGCGAGCGCGTCCCGTCGCCCGAGGAGATCAGGGCCGCCCTGCCGCTCGTCGCGTACGGGGCCGTCAGGATAGACGACGCCGCGGGTACCGTATTCCTGCCGCGCGAAGGCATGCTCCTCGACCTGGGCGCCATCGCCAAGGGCTACGCGGCCGACGAGGTGGCGCGCGTCCTGCTGTCCAAGCGGGTTAAGGCCGCCGTCATAGACCTCGGCGGCAACGTCAAGGTCGTGGGCAGGAAGCCCGACGGCTCCAAGTGGCGCGTGGGCATACAGAACCCCTTCGACTCGCGGGGCGAGCATATCGGCATAGCGACGCTCGAGGGCGGGTCAACGGTCGTGACGAGCGGCGTCTACGAGCGCTACTTCACAGGCGCAGACGGCCGGCATTACCACCATATCCTCGATACGAGGACCGGTTATCCCGTCGTGAACGGGCTCGTATCGGTGACGGTCATCAGCTCGTCGTCCGTCGACGCGGACGGACTGTCGACGACCCTGTTCGCGCTCGGCCTGGAAGAGGGCATGGCCCTCGCGGAGTCGCTGGAGCACGTCGAGGCCGTGTTCATAGACGAGCGGCGGCGCGTGTACGTGAGCTCCGGCGCCAAGGGCGTGTTCAAGCTGGGGGATTCTTCATTTACCCAGGCGGAGCTGCCCTGAGGGCGAGCCCGCGGCTCGCCGGATTACCGCTCGCAGCCGGCCTCGACCGGTATCGCCTGCTCCCGTACGATCTTGGCGGCCAGCTCCACCGCGTCGATTATCTGCTGGTATCCCGTGCAGCGGCAGAGGTTCCCGCGCAGGGCCTTGCGGATCTCCTCCCGGCTCGGCTCCGGATTCTGCAGCAGCAGCGCGTAGGCGCTCATCACCATGCCGGGGGTGCAGAAGCCGCACTGGATGGCTCCCGCGTCCATGAAGGCCTTCTGGAGCGGGTGCAGCTCGCCGCCCGGGCCCTCCATGCCCTCGATGGTGACGACCGACGTCCCTACGGCCTTCTTGACCGGCGTCTTGCACGCGCGCAGGGCCTTGCCGCCTATCACGACGGTGCACGAGCCGCAGAGGCCCTTCTCGCATCCGTTCTTGGTGCCGGTCAGGAAGCGGCGCTCCCGCAGGTAATCGAGGAGCGACAGTTCCAGCTCCTCGTCCTTGACGCTGAAATCGGTTCCGTTGACGTTGATAGAGTTCATGCCAGGTCCTCCGGGCGGATGCGTATCGGCATGTCCTTGTAGCGGACGCCGGTGGCGTTGTAGATGGCGTTCGCTATGGCGGGGGCTATGAGTTCAATGGCGGGCTCGCCTATGCCCTTCGCGCCGGTCAGCGAATTGGGGTCGTGGTTTTCCACGATGATGCCGGTCATTTCCGGCAGGTCGGTCGTGCGGGGTATCTGGTACTTGTCGAAATTGAGGCAGGCGCTCTTGCCGCCTTCCCTGACGAAGTCCTCCATCAGCGCCATGCCGAGGCCCTGCGTAACGCCGCCGTACATCTGCCCAAGCAGCATGGCCTTGTTGATAGCCTTGCCTATGTCGTGGCCAGCCACGATGTTGAGCAGCCTGACCTTGCCTGTTTTCTTGTCTACCGTCAGCTCCACGGCCTGGCATGAATAGACGTAGGTAAAGTACGCGTCGCCCTGGCCGTTGGTGTCGTCCCAGCTGACGGGAGGCGCCTGGAAGGTGCCGAAGGCATAGGGGGTGATGCGCTGCAGGAACAGCTCCCGCATCGCTTCTTCCCAGGTCAGGTTGTACTCGAAATTGAGGCCCCAGATCCTATCGTCATGGAAAGTCACTTCCTCGGGCTTGCAGCGCAGGCGCTCGGCGAGGTGCTTCTGCAGCAACTCCTTGTACTGCCTGGCCGCGACCACGACGGCGGAACCGCCCATGATCGTGCCTCGGGTGGCCACGGTGGTGCCGCCGTCCGGGATGGAGCTGGTGGACGAGCGGCGGTAACGGATGCGTTTACGGTCGGTTCCCAGCTCGTCGGCCAGGATGATGGCCATGGTGGACTCCGATCCCTGTCCGTTCTCGTGGACGCCGGCTTCCAGGAGTATCGAGCCGTCGTACTGGCCGTTGATGATGCAGCCGCAGAAATCCATGCCCTCCGCTCCGAGGCTGGCGCCGCGGTAGCTGATGGCCAGTCCTATTCCGTAGAGCTCGTCGGTCTCGGACTTGCCGAAGGAACACGTCTCGTACTTCTTGCGGTAGCCGATTTCGTGGACGACCTGGTTCATCACGTCCTCGAGGCTGACCGTGTGGCCCCTCATCCTCTGGCCGGTCACCGTGACCGAGTCCTGCTTGACCATGTTGATCCGGCGCAAGCCCAACGGGTGGATCTTGAGCTTGTGCGCGATCATGTCCATCAGCTGCTCTACGGCGAAGTTCACCTGCGGCGCGCCGAAGCCGCGCATGGCGCCGGTAAAGATGTTGTTCGTGGCGACGCCGTAAACGTCGGCGTGGATGTTGTCTATGGAGTAGGGGCCGAAGCACTGGGCTGTGGAGCGCCAGGTGACCCAGGGCGTCACCGAGAGGTAGGCGCCGGAATCCGCGTGCATAACGGCCTTTACGGCCAGCACCCTGCCCTCGCTGGAGACGCCCACCTTGTAGTGCAGGCGGTAGGGGTGGCGCTTGTAGGTCTCGCGCATCGACCACTCGCGGTCGTAGCGCATCTTCACGGGGCGACCGGTCAGCCTGGCCGCGAGCGCGGCTCGGGCGCAGACTGCCGCGGCGTTGTCGTCCTTGCCGCCGAAACCGCCTCCCACGGATATCGTGTACACCTCGACGTTCGACAGCGGCTCGCCCAGGAGCGCCGCCGTGAAGCGGCGCGTGCTGAACGGGTGCTGCATGCTGCCGTATATCTCCACGACCCCGTCGGCCCGCGGCACGCAGACGGCCGCCTCTGGCTCCATGTACGCGTGCTCCACGGCCTGGGTGGAAAAGTCCTCTTCGATTATTAGCTCGCATCCAGCGAACAGCGGCTCGGGGTCGCCATGGCGCAGGCGGTGGTGGGTAACTACGTTGGAGTCGCTCCACGACGGTACGACGGGCGCCCCTGGCTCCAGCGCTTCCTCGATGGTAAGCACCGCCTTGACGGGCGTCGCAGTGATCCTGACCAGCGCCGCCGCCGATTTCGCCGCCTCGCGGGTGTCAGCCACCACGATGGCGCATACGTCGCCCCATGACCGTATCCGGTCGGAGACGAGTATGGGATAGTCCTTCTCTATCTGCCCGAAGGTGGCGGAGCCGGGCACGTCGGCCGCGGTTATAACGCGGACATTTCCGGGGCTGGCCAGGGCCGCCGCCGCGTCGATGCGCACATCCTTCGCGGAGACATACTCCGAGTACACGGGCACCGCGTGCAGCATACCCGCGAACGAGACGTCGTCCGCGTACGTAGCGCGCCCCGTGACCTTGGCGCGGGCGTCGTTCCTGAAGGCGGTATCGGGCCTCATGAGGCGGCTTCTTCCGTAGCCGGGCGGCGATCGGCCAGCTTGAGCCTGAGGAAGGCCCACGGCGCCCCGAACGATACCCAGGCTCCCACGAGGCCGTACCGGACGAAGCGGAAGAGGGCGTAGAGCTGCTCCCCGGCCGCCGGCGCGACGAGCTTGAGGCCGAAGTAAATGACGGCGACCCCCGCGAGCCCGAGCGCGAGCCGCGCCGCCTTCTTGCCGGTAGAGCCGGAGGACGCGTCGAAGCGCAGCTTGTCGAACAGGAAGGCCGCCCCGACGGCCGTGCCGAAGAATATGCCCGAGAGGCTCGTATCGTTCATATTGAGGGCGTTCATGGCGAGCGCTATCGCCGCCGCGGCTATTACGCGGAGACGGACGTTCCAGGACGCCAGCGCGGCGGCTAGCCGGTCGCCGAGGAGGAACGCCGCGATGGCGAAGCCCCATCCCAGGCCCAGGCCCAGGAATATATCGGTGGGGAAGTGGACGCCCAGGTATAGCCTCGTGAAGCTGACGACCAGGGGTACCAGGATAGCCAGGAGGAGCCCCCAGGGCTTGCGCAGCCTGGGAGCGAGGAGGCCCCAGAACGTCGAGGTGCCCTGGGCGTGGCCCGAAGGCAGGCCGTAGCTGGTCTCGTGCGAAAGGCCGACGGCGGGGTCGAGGTTGAACGGCCTCGGCTGGGCGAACAGGGCCTTGGTCCAGCCGTTGACGAAGGCGGAGGCTATGAACACGAGCCCGAGGCGGGCGCCGAAGCGCTCGTCGATGCACCAGAACAGGATAGGCAGGAACAGAAGGTAGAAATACTCGGAGCCGAGCAGGGTCAGGGCCCTCATCGCGGAGGTCAGTCCGGGGCTCGAGATGGTCTGGATGGCCCGCACGACGTCGAGGCCCCAGTTCAATACGCCTTCCATAGTAGCTCCTTTCGCCGGGCTCGCTAGGCCGATCGAGGTAATAGCGCCTTGCCCTCGGAGAGGAGGCGCCGGAATTCTTGCTCGGGTACCGGCTTGGAGAACAGGTACCCCTGGTATTGGTCGCAGAAGATGGTGTCCAGGAAGCTCATCTGCTCTATGTTCTCGACGCCCTCGGCGACCACCGTGAAGCTTAGGGTGTGGGCCAGGTCCACGATGGCGGACGCGATTATAGCCGCCTTCCTGTCCGACGGGAGCGGGTCTATGAACGACTTGTCCATCTTCACCGTGTCCACAGGGTAGTCCTTGAGCTTCGAGAACGACGAGTACCCCGTGCCGAAGTCGTCGATCGATATGGCGGCGCCCAGGTCCTTGAGCTCGAGGAGCTTGCGTATGCTCTCCCGCTCGTTCGTCATGATGCCGCTCTCGGTGATCTCGAATTCCAGGCGCCTCGGGTCCACGCCCGTCGATTCGATGATGGCGGTTATATCCTCGACGAGCGACTCCTGGCCGAACTGCCGGGGCGAGAGGTTAATGGAGATGGGTATCTCCGGCAGGCCGACGGCGCTCCAGCCCGCGGCTAGCTCGCAGGTCTTGAGGATGACCATGGAGCCTATCCTGTCGATGTTCCCCGATCTCTCGGCCACGTCGATGAAGGAGGCCGGGCCCTTTATCTCTCCCGTGGCCAGGCGCCACCGGACGAGGGCCTCCGCGCCGACTATGAAGCCCGACCTGTCCACCTTGGCCTGGAAGAAGGGCTCGAAGCGGCGCTCGCCGATAGCCTGGCCGAGGTCGCTCTCGATGCGCTGCCGCTCCAGTATCTCGCCGTTGAGCCTGGCGTCGAACAGCCTGTAGCCGTCCCGCCCCGATTCCTTGGCCATGTAGAGCGCCGTCTCGGCGTTCCGGGCCAGCTCGGCGGCGTCCTTGCCGTCGTTGGGGAAGAAGGCCACGCCCATCGACGCCGAGATCCTGAGCTCCTGCCCGAGCCCTATCCTGAACGGGTCGGCGAACGCGGCCCTGGCCTTGGCTATTATCTCCTTGATATGGTCCTGCGACTTGATGTCCGGGAAAAGAGCGAAGTACTTGTCGCCGCGATAGCGCGAAAGCACGTCGTCGTTCCGGAACGAGTTGCGCAGAGCCTCCGCGGCGCACTTGAGGACTTCGTCGCCGGTCTTCGTCCCGTACATGTCGTTGACGTGCTTGAACTTGTCTAGGCCGATGGCCATGACGCCGAATACGCGGCCCCGGTTCGCGGCTATGGTTATGTTCCTCTCGACGTCGCGCATGAACGACTCCCTGTTGGGGAGGCTGGTGAGCGGGTCGAAGTACTCGTAGAAGAGCGCGCGCTCCTCGGCCTTCTTCTGCCTCGTCACGTCCCTGAGGGTCATGATGACGCCGGCGATGTCGGGGTTGCGCAGGTAGTTGGAAGCGGCGGCCTCCACGGGGAGCTCCACGCCGTCCTGCCTGCGTATCGAGAAGCCGGCGGTGAACGTGGGATGCTCGGCGACGAGGTTGGAGGAGAACATAGCCCGCTGCTCGGTGGAGAAGCCGTCGCCGAGCAACGAGAAGAAATCGGACCCCTCTATCTCCTCCGGAGCGTAGCCGAGGAGCGCCCTCGCGCTCGGGCCGCAGAAGCGGACCCAGCCGTCGGACTCGAGGATCATCACGACGTCGGCCGCGTGCTGGACGAGGCCCCTGAACAGCGCCTCGTACCGGCGGGCCGTGGCGCGCTCGGCCCTGGAGGGAACCCGTTCGAGCGGCTCGGCGGCCGTGGCTTCTTCTAGGAGCGCGGGCGCGCCTTGGTTCTCTGCGCCCGGGGCGCGGGCGTCCTTGCCGTTCATTGCGACAGTGTAACCGGGAGCGCTTCTAGGGGCAAGCGGAAAAGGGCGGGCGCGACCCGCGCGCGCGTTCGGCGGAGGCTCGCCTTGACGAGCCGTCCGGGGCCGTAGTACAAAAGCGTTGCGTATCCGCTGCCGGCATGGTGAAATGGTATACACGGCAGACTCAAAATCTGCTGCCCGCGAGGGCGTGAGGGTTCGAGCCCCTCTGCCGGTACTCTTCAATACGGGGGAGAGCGATGGACTGTAGGCCTGGTTGCGGCGCGTGCTGCGAGGCGCCGTCTATCTCTTCCGCCCTTCCCGGCCTGCCCGGGGGTAAGCCCGCCTCGATACCATGCCCCTTCCTGACGCCGGCCTATCGGTGCTCGCTGTTCGGATCGGTCCTCAGGCCTTCCGTGTGCTCGTCCCTGGCGCCCGAACCCGCGATGTGCGGCTCTTCCCGCGAGGAGGCGCTATCGTACTTGTCTCGATTGGAGCTGCAGACGGCTCCCCAGGATACATGATCTACGTACGCTTTTTTCGAGGAGGTCTATCATGGACGATGTTGCGGCGTGGCGGAACGATACTATAGGCGAGGCGGCCGTCAAGGCGCTTAAGAAGAACGGCTTCGACGCCTCGTACGTCAAGACCGGCGCGGAGGCCGCCGCGCTCGTGTCGGCCTTCCTCAAGAAAGGCGCTACCGTAGGCTTCGGCGGCTCCATGACCGTCAAGGGGCTTGGTATACAGGGCCTGGCCGCGGCGGCGGGCTGCGAGCTACTCGACCATAACGCGCCGGGGCTCGAGCCGGACGCCAAGGTCAAGATCCTCAAGCGCCAGCTGACGAGCGACGTCTTCGTCTCGGGGTCTAACGCGGTGACGCTCGAGGGCGAGATAGTCAACGTGGACGGCACCGGTAACCGCGTCGCCGCGCTGAGCTTCGGGCCCGCCAAGACCGTGGTCGTCGTGGGGGTCAACAAGCTCGTCCGCGACATCGACGAGGCCTTCGCCCGCATAGAGTCGTACGCGTCCCCCATGAACAATAAGCGCCTGTCCAGGCCCAATCCCTGCGTCAAGTCGGGCGTCTGCATGGACTGCGACGGCGATACGAGGATCTGCAGGGCCTACCAGATACTGAGGAAGAGGCCGCTGGGCACTGACTTCACAGTGATAGTCGTAGGCGAGAACCTGGGCTACTGATCCGGGCCGCGCCGGGCGGCCCGGCCCCGCCCGGCCCCTAGTCGAGGATGGTCGTCGACGCGCCGGACGAAGCGCCGGGGGCCTTGCGCGCCTCGGAGACTATGCGCCTGTCCTCGCCCCGCCGAATGACGGGGATGTCGTCGTAGCGGCCCGAGTTGTTCCAGAAGAGCAGTCCCTCGTTTGACGCGTCCCTGACGCCGTCGACCTCGAGGGCGACGTAGGCGGGCGAGTACCACTGCCTGTCGTAGCGCACGTTCAGGTAGAAGGCCTGCACGTAGGGCCGGACGACCACTCGCTTCCTCGATATGTACGAGTTTCGCAGCGTGCCTATGCGGTAGATGCGGTACGGCCGCATGACGGCGGGCTCGAAGCCCATGAAGCCCTGCTCGAAGTGGGAAGGGTAGAACATCGGGCAGATGACGTCGACGTAGCGGGCGAGCAGCTCCACGTCCTGGCCCGTCCTGACGCCGGAGCGGTACCAGCCGTTGGCGCCGTAGATGTCTATGCTGATGGGCGCGGCTATATTAGCGCGCGCGTAGGATAGGAACGACATGAGGGCGCTCTCCATGTCCATGCCCTCGTCCTTCCAGCGGAAGCGCGCGTCGTCCAGGTTGGTCCCGTCGGTCGGGAAGCGTATGTAGTCGAACTGCACCTCGTCGAAGCCCCGGGCGATTATCTCCCTGGCTATGGCGACGTTGTATTCCCAGACCTTCTCCGAGTACGGGTCCACCCAGTACTCGCCGTAGTACTTCCTCTCCATGACCTTCTCGGTCGCCGGGGCCGCGGTCGAGGGAGGGGCTCCCTCCGGAGCCGGTACGGGCACTTCCCTCTCCTCCAGCTCGTAGCCCCTCCAGGGCTTTCCCTCGCGGCCGTCCCACACGGCGTACGCGCCGCCGAGGTGCTCGTAGAGGCGCTGGTCCTTGAATACGACGATGCGGGCGACGAGGTAGCGGCCCTTGGCCTTCATCTCGCCCGTGAAGCCTTCCACGTCCAGCGGGTTCACCGTCTTGCCTATCGCCTTGACCAGCGGGTCCCGCGGCTCGAAGCGGAGCCTGCCGTAGTCGTCCTTGAGGTCGACGACGACCGTGTCCAGGCCTCGCTCCGTCATCAGCCGGTCGTAGCTGGCCCGCGTCTCGGGGCGCACCGCGAAGCCGGTCTGCAGGTAGATGCCGTGGCGCCCGTCGGCCGCCTGGCGGTACGGCTTGTCGCTCCTGAACGACGCGAGCCACAGCTCGCTGAGGTTGAGCGCGGGCTTCCCGGCGGCGCCCGGGGAGTAGATAGCCTCCAGCTGCGAGCCTAGGCCCGAGGCTGCCGCGAGCACCTCGGCGGTCTCGGCGCTCGCCTTGGTCGCCGTGCCCCGCGCCGTGTCCAGGCGCATGACGGCGCCCTCCGCGACGAAGAGGAGCCCGTCGGGACGGGGCTGCAGGGAGTCGAAGGCCGCGAACTCGGCGCCTTCCTTGTACTGTACGCGGAACGCCGCGGCGGCGAAGTCGTAGCGGTAGAGGCGGGGCAGGAAGGAGTTGGCCGCCCATACGGCCGGGCCGTCGGCGCGGGCCTCCACGACGATGTCCGATACCTCGTCGGCGCTCGCGGAGGGGTCGCTCTTGCCGAGGTCCCCGCCTATTTCCCTCCAGGCGCCGGCCTCGGTCCTGACGAAGGGGCCCTTGATGGAATGCGACGCGAACAGGAGCAGCTCGGGCCTGCTCGTGACGGCGACCGCCTTCATCCCGGGCTGGGGGGCGGGCGACGGCAGCGACTTCCACGAGGCTCCCGCGTCGCGCGTCAGGTATACCCTGTCCTTGGTACAGGTCACCAGGATGGCCGGGTCGTACGGATCGGCCTCCAGGTCCTTGAGCTCCTGGATCTCCCGCTCGAAGCCCTTGACGCCCCCCGCGAAGGTCTTGACCGTCTTGACGGGTATGCCGGAGTTTCGCTCCTCGAACGACGAGAGGTCCCGGCTGCGGAGCACGCCGCGGCTCGTCAGGAAGAAGTACGAGTCGCCGGCCCTGACTATCTTCTTGACCTCGACGCCCGAGAGTATCCTGACCGGCCTCGAGGAGCCGTCCAGGCGATACAGGCCGTCGGACGCGCCGACGAGGGTCTGGCCGTGGGCCGATAGGGCGCCGAGCGATAGGAGGAAGGCTAGGATGCGGGGCGTCGATGCGTGCATGGGGTGGTACTCCGGGAGCGCGGATATCGAGGCCTATGGCTTTTTCGCCGACGGCCTCGCGTCGATAGTACAAAAAAGGGCCCGCCGTGGATAGGGCGCCGTCGCGGTAGGCGTCACGGTAGGCGTCACGGTAGGCGTCACGGTAGGCGTCGCCGCTACGGGGAGCGGGACCGCTAGAGTATCCTCGAGCGGTTCTCCTCGCCGATGCGCAGGACGGCGTCCTTCGTCGACTCGCCCTCGAGCCTGCGGCGCTTCAAGTCGGTCGCGAAGCTACCCATGGAGAAATGGTTGAAGCCGTATAGCCGCTCGGAAGGGCGGCCGCTTCTGGGCGGGCTTGGTTCACCGGCCTCGTCGTCCGATCCTGCGTCCGCCCGGGCGTACGCGTCTACGAGGGCCTGCCTCCATGGATCGAACAGGCCCTTGGGCCGTACCTCGGACAGGCCCATGACCCAAACGCTGGCGCCGAAGCAGGCCTGGAGCGCCGGCGCTATCGACGCCATATAGCGCTGGCTCTCCTCGAGGACGCCCGCGGCCTCCGGGTATAGCTTGGCGAGCTTCCGTAACTGCACCGTCTTGGGCGTATGAACCGGCGTCTTGTTGATTATGACGACCTCCCGCCTGAAGTCAACGCCCAGCTCCCGCGCGAAGAATCGCTCGGCGACCATCCCCGATCGGCCCACCAGGTAGCGGTTCATCGCGGCTTCCTGCTCGCGCTTACCCGGGTTGTCGGCGACGACCACCCAGGAGACGTCCGCGCCCGGCCCGACGTCGTCGAGCGCCCTGTTGTAGACTATTGGCGTCTCGACGACGTACTCGTCGCCCGCCTCGCGGGCCAGGGCCCGCTGGGCGTCCGCGAGTCCCGGCAGGGCGGCGGTCCATGCGGCTACCCTATCCTTGAAGTCTTCCCTGATAGCCTCGAACCGCGCGAAAGCGGGCTTGTGCATCGCCTCTGAACCTTCCCGGCTCCTCGCCGTCGCTTGATCCCGGGATTGTAGCCGTCGGGGTCGCCGAGGGGCAAGAGGATCGGCGCGGAAGCCGGACCCGTTCCGGCGCATCGATAATGGTCCGCTAGCGCTCGATTTCCATAAGAACTTCTTTATTTTGATTACGAGGAGAGTCGGCTTTTAATATTTCTAGGCGACTGAGAGCGCCGGTGCGCGCGCCCGCGTACATGCGCTATGAAACGCAAACGGACCATCATAGACGGGGCGTATTACTACGTGACTGTCAAGACTAACGGCGGGAGGAAGTACCTCGAGTCGCCGGGCGCGAAAGCCATGTTTATAGACGCTCTCAAGAGGCTCAGGGCGAGGCATGACTGCCGCGTCGAGAATTTCGCTGTCCTGGACGACGGGATCCAGCTCCTCGTCAGGCCCTACGGGGCTACTACCCTCGCGGAGGCCATGAGCTGGCTATTCGGGGGGTACACCCAGCGGTACAACCGGGTTTTCGACGAAACCGGCCACCTGTTCGGTAGCCGGTACCAGTCGAGGCCGGTACTGGACTCGGGCGACCTCGACGACGCGCATCGGCGCATCGACCAGGCTCCGGTCCTAGCCGGGCTCGCCGTCGATGCCGAGGATTGGGCCTGGGGAGGGCTATGGCAGCGCGCGAGCGGCTCGAGGGACATAGTCGACGACCTCGTTCCCAGGCCCGAGCGGGCGCGGGCCGGGCTGGCCGTAGCCGTCGACGGCTACCTGTTCGCGTAGCGGCGCCGTGTAGCCGCGCCCCCCGGCCGTAGCCTAACGGGGCGTTCCGTGCTATCCTCGGGTAATACCAGAAGCGGCCAAGGACGTGCGATGTCCAGGACAATTGTATTCGTTAACCAGAAGGGCGGCGTCGGCAAGACGACGTCCGTAATCAACCTCGGAGCCTACCTCGCCCGCGAGGGCAAGCGGGTATTGCTCGTAGATTTCGACCCCCAGGCCAACCTGACGAGCGGCGTGGGCGGCCAGAAGAAGGCCAAGGGCGCTTACGAGGTCATCTCGGGCTCGGCCGAGATGCGCGACGTCATCAAGCCTACCAAGGTGGAGGGGCTCTACCTGGCCCCGTCTTCCATAGACCTATCGGGCGCCACCGTCGAGCTCGTCGACAAGGAAGGGCGCGACGACTACCTGAAGAACGCGCTAGCGACGGTGGAGGAGGAATACGACTTCATCCTCATCGACTGCCCCCCGTCGCTCGGGGTGCTTACCCTGAACGGCCTCTCGGCGGCTGACGAGGTGCTGATCCCTCTCCAGTGCGAGTACTTCGCCCTGGAAGGCCTGTCCTTGATCCTGCAGACCATCCAGCTCGTCCAGAAGGGCATGAACAAGGGCCTCAAGATAGCCGGCATCCTCTTCACGATGTACGACTCGCGCACGAGGCTCGCCCAGGACGTCGTCCAGCAGGTGTCCAGCTATTTCGGCGACCGGGTCTTCTCTACCATCATCCCGCGTAACGTCAGGCTGTCCGAGGCGCCCTCCCACGGCGTGCCCGTCTGCCTGTACGACGCCGCGTGCATAGGCGCGAAGAGCTACGAGAAGCTAGCGAAAGAGGTGCTCCAGCGTGGCTAAATTCGGATTGGGCAAGGGGCTCGAGGCCCTGATCCCCGAGAGCGCGCAGGACCCCCAGGGGCCGTCGGGCGAGGGCTCGGGCGGCGCCGGCATCCGGATGGCGCCGGTGGCGAGGCTGACGCCGTGCGCCGACCAGCCGCGCAAGCGCTTCGACGACCGTTCCATCGCGGAGCTCGCGGAGTCTATCAAGCGCCACGGAGTCATCCAGCCCCTCGTCGTCGAGGACGACGGCTCGGGCGGCTACCGCATCATAGCCGGCGAGCGCCGCTGGCGGGCCTCGACGGCCGCCGGCCTCTCCGAGGTGCCCGTAATAGTGAAGGAATACGGCCGCGAGAAGCGCCTCGAGGTCGCGCTCGTGGAGAACGTGCAGCGCGAGGACCTGAACCCCGTGGACGAGGCCGAGGCCTACCGCCAGCTGATGGAGGCCACGGGCCTGACCCAGGATCAGGTGGCGGAACGAGTCGGCAAGAGCCGGCCCGCCGTCGCGAACGCCCTGCGCCTCCTGGGCCTGCCTTCCGACGCTATGGAGGCTCTCCGCTCCGGCGCGATAAGCGCGGGGCACGCGCGGGCCATCCTCTCCGCGGTCAATCCGGCCGATAGGCACGTGCTGCTCAAGCGGGCCGTGGAAGACGGCATATCGGTCCGCGAGGCCGAGGCTCTCGCCTCTTCCTATAACAAGGGCGGCAGGGGCTCGGAACCAAGGCGCGCGAAGAAGGCCGCCCCCGAGCATCGAGCCGTAGACCCGGAGCTGGCCGCCCTCGAGCAGGGCCTGATAGGCCGCCTCGGCACCAAGGTAGCCATCCGGGGAGACGCCTCCCGGGGTTCCATCGTCATAGAGTACTTCTCCATGGACGACCTGGACCGGGTCTTCGGTATCATAGCCGGGGCCGAATCGAGGGGCTAGCGTTGATCTCAACCATAAGACGATCGGCCGCCGCGGCCGTCTCGCTGGCCGCGGGACTCGCTATAGCGGGCGTTCCCGCCGCCGCGCAGGCCGCCTCCTACGCCGCCCGCCCGCCGCAGGCCTCGTCCGAGTACCTGTTCGGCGTGCCCGAGGGACAGGACCTAAGGCGTCTCGTAGACCGGCCGACCCTCGCGGGGACGACCTATTACGTCTTCGAAGACCCGGCGAGCGGCGACAAGCGCCTAGGGGGCTACGCCGAGGTCCTGGCCGTCTACGACATGCCCCTGGAGGCCCTCTGGGCCGTCCTCGTCGACTTCGAGTCCTATCCTAGCTTCTCTCCGCGCATACTCGGCTCCGTCGTAGAAGCGACGAGCGACGGTGACGACGGCACGGTATACCGCCTCCGCTATACGACGGGTATTCGCTTCCTTGGGATAGAGGTGTCCTACGTCGCCCTCGAGGACGTAACGGCCGTGTCGTTCGACGACGGGGCCAGGGCGACCCGTACGCGGCTCGTCGAGAGCCTGGACGGATCCGTGTTCGAGCACTTCAGCTCCTTCTACCTGTCGCCCGTGACGGTAGACGGCCATGACATGACCTTCGTTCGCTACTTCAGCCGCCCGGGCATCAATAAGCCCGGCTTCGGGATGCTCCAGGTCGTGCAGTTCTTCGCGCCGCCCGAGGGCAAGGCCCAGGTGTCGTCGGTCGCCAAGGAGGCCGCGCGCAGGATAAAGGCGCTCGGGGCGTCCCCGGCGCCGCAGGCTAGAGGTCGCGAACCGAGGCCATGAGCGCAAAATCGATACTCGCCTCGGTAGCGCTCGCCGCGGCTCTATCCTTTCCCTGCCTGGTCTGCGCCGAGCCCCGGTCGGACTCGCCGCAGGCGTCCGAGCCGGATGTCCCGGGGCCGCGGCCGTCCGGGCCCCAGGCGTCCGCCGAGTACCTGTACGGATTGCCCGAGGGCACCGACCTCGCCCGGCTCGTCGATAGGCCGACGCTCGTCGGGACGACCAATTACCTGTTCGACGACCCGGAGACCGGGGAGCGGCGGCTCGGGGGATACGCCGAGGTGGTCGCCGTCTACGACGTCCCTATCGACGAGCTCGTGGCCGTGACGACCGACTACGAGTCGTACCCGTCGTTCATGCCCAGGATATTCGGCGTCAGGACGATACGCGAGGCGGGCGACGAGGCCCTGCTGGAGTTCAAGGCTGGGATCAGGTTCCTCGGCGTCGACGTCGCGTTCGTCTCGACGTTCGAGTACGCCGTGGATAGGCGGCCGGACGGCGGCGTGGGGATCCGCTCCAGGCTCGTGGAGAGCGAGGACCAGTCCGAATTCGAGCACTTTACCTCGTTCTATTTCCTCCCGGTCGTAGTCCGGGGCCGCGAGATGACTTTCGTCCGCTATTTCAACCGCCCCGGGATCAGGCGCCCTAGCCCCGGGCTACTGCAGGTCCTCGGCATAATCATATCGCCCGAGAGCAAGGCCCAGCTCAGGGCCATAGCCAAGGAAGCCTCGGCGCGGCGCGCCGGGCGGATAGGCGCGGCTTCGCCATAGCGTAGTCTGACTGATCCGATTTAATCCTCGGTAGCATATCGGCCCCGCTTCGTATAGAATCCCTTCCCGGTATGGAACACTACGACGTAATAATCATAGGCACGGGGCCCGCGGGCCTCGGAGCGGCGTTCGCCCTCCTCGAGGCGAGGCCGGGTCTCAGGGTCGCGATCATAGACCGCCATCAATATTCGTCGGGCGGCCTCCGCAACGACTGCAAGATGAATTTCAGCTGGCCAGTGGGCTTCCCGGAGGACGATTGGGACAAGGCTCTCGCCGAACGCTATCTCGCCAGGGTCGAGGCCTTCCTGTCGCCCTCGATCATGGAGCGGACCAACGTCGATATGTACGGCCACAGGGCCGAGCGCCTCGGAGCCAGGCTCCTCGAGATACGGCAGGCCCACCTGGGCACCGACGGCGGCCTGGCCCTGATACGGCGCCTCGTCGCGGAGCTGGCCGCGAAGGGCGCCGCCCCTTCGCTGGGCGAGGCCGCCCTGAGCGTGGACGCGGCCCGCGGGGTCCTGGTCACGGACGGGCGCGAGCTGTCCTTCGGCGCCGTCCTCGTCGCGCCCGGCCGCGCCGGCTTCTCCTTCCTGCAGGACGTGATGCGCTCCAACGGCGTGCCCTTCGTGGATAACGTCGTGGACGTCGGGGTACGGGTGGAGCTGCGCGAGGAGCGCTATCCCGTCGTCAAGGACTACTACGACCCCAAGTTCCTGTTCCCGAAGAAGGTACGGACCTTCTGCACCAATTCGCGGGCCGCCCACGTGGTCCAGGAGAAGTACGAGGACGAGGCGGGCGTCTGGTACTCGGTCAACGGCCACGCCTGGTCGTCCGACAGGCCCGCCAATGGCCTTTCAAACTTCGCGATGCTCAAGACGATAGCGCTCACGGAGCCGCTCGCCTCGGGGCAGGCCTACGCGCGCGCCCTCGGGGCCCAGGCGATGCTGCTAGGCGGCGGACATCCAATTATGCAGCGCATAGGCGATTTCAGGCTGGGCCGACGCTCTACCAGGGAGGCCTTCACCGGCGACCTGTACGACTTCGCCCCGACGCTCGGCTCGTGTACCCCGGGCGACCTGGGCCTCGCGGTGCCCGCCAAGGTGATGCGCGCGCTGTGGGACGCCATGAAGGCCCTCGATACCATAGTGCCCGGCGTCCTGCACCCCAGTACCGTCCTCTACTACCCAGAAATCAAGACCTACGCCAACAAGCCGGTGTTCCAGGACCCGTCGACGTTCAGGGCGGCCCCGCGGCTCTACCTCGCCGGCGACGGCGCCGGGACGAGCCGCGGCATCACGGCCGCCTGGGCCTCGGGCATGCGCGTCGCGGACGGTATCCTGGCCGAGCTCTAGGCGGCCCGGACCCGGACGGGCGGCCCGGACCCGGACGGGCGGCCCGGACCCGGACGAGCGGCCCGCCTGCCTACTCCGCGGCGAGCGCGACTATAGGGTCCAGGCGCGAGGCCCGGATAGCCGGGTAGACGCCGGCGGCCAGGCCTACGGCCACGGAGACCCCGAGAGCGAGCGCGGCTGCCCCCGGGGACGCGACGAAGTCCCAGCCGAAGGCCTTTACGGCGAGCCTGGCCGCGAGGAAACCGAGCGCGAGTCCTATGGCGCCTCCCGCGAGCGTGAGCGCGCTCGTCTCCACGATGAACTGCGCGGCTATCTCCCGTCTCGTCGCGCCTACGGCCTTGCGCACGCCAATCTCTCGGGTACGCTCGGAGACGGAGGCCAGCATGATATTCATTATGCCTATGCAGCCTACCACCAGGCTGATGCCCGCCACTCCGCCTAGGAGCAGGCTCAGCGAGCGTATCATCTTCTCGTTCTCCTCCGCCCAGCGCTTGGGCGAGTCGACCCAGAAGGCCTCGGGGTCGCCCGTGCGCTCGAGGAAGAAGCGCTCGAGCTCCGCGGCCAGGCTGACTACCTTGGAGCGGTCGCGCGCCACCACGCTCAGTCCCTGCGGCTCGAGTCCCCCGACGTAGCGCTTGGCGGCGGCCCCGAAGGCGATATAGGCCGACCTGTCCCAGTCGTCCATGAACATGGAGCTCTTCTCCGCGAGCACGCCCACGACCGTCAGCGTCGCGACCGAGTCCCCTATCGAAGCCTGGATGGTCTTCCCGAGCGGCTCTCCTTCCGGGAAGAGGTCCAGGGCCGCCTTGGCGCCTATCACCGCGACGGGCCTGGCCCGGTACTCGTCGGTGGCGTCGAGGCTCCTCCCTTGGTCGAGGCCCGCGCCCATGTACAGGAAGTAGCGAGGATCCACGGCCACGAGGGACGACTCGGAGCGGCGCCTGCCGTTGCCCAGGCCCGAGCCCAGCTGGGCCTTGCGCAGGACCGCCGCGGCGTCCGGGAGCTCCCGTAGTATCCGCGAGGCGAGCGCGTCGTCCAGCGGAAGGGGCCTTCCGTCGGCCCTCCAGTTGGGGAAGACCTGGACCGCGTCCAGGCCGAAGGCCTCGAACTGGCGGCGCACATCGGCCGCGCCGCTCGACGAGAGGGCCGCGACGGCCACGACGCTCGCCACGCCTATGACTACGCCGACGAGGGACAGGCCCGCCCTCAGCTTATTGCCCGAGAAGCTCTGCCATGCCGTTCGCAGGTACTCGCGTATCATCGCGCGGCGCCTATCGCCCGTCGTCCTGGCCGGGGACCGCCAGGACGTCCCCGGCCGAGAGGCCTGAGACGACGCGTACGTAGCCCGCGCCGAAGCCCTCGGTAGAGAGCTCCACCCGCTCCTTCGCGCCGTCGGGCCTCACCCGCTCCGCCGCCGGCTTCCCGGATAGGTAGGTCACGGCGCGAGAATCGACCACGAGCACGCTACGCGGTTCCCCGGCGACGATAGTGGCCTCGAACGACAGGAACGGCAGCAGGCCCTCCGGCGGATCGTCCACGACGAGCCTCGCGTCGAGCACCACGAGCCCCTTGGAGCTCACGCGGGCCTCCGCCGGGAAGGATTCGAGCCTCCCCGCGGCGGTCACGCCCGGAAGGGCCGGGAACGAGAACTCCGCGTAGAGGCCTACCCGCGCTCGGCTGATATCCATCTCCGCTATCTCCACGTCGGCCACGAGCGAGCTAGCGTCCACGACGCGGCCGTAGCTCTCGCCGACGGTGAGCACGTCGCCTTCCCGTATGTCCAGCTTGGAGACGACGCCGTCCAGGTGGGCCCTGATGGTCAGCGCGTCGACCGCCGCCCTCCTCATCCCTAGCTCGGCCTCGAGCAGCGAGACCCTGCGCAGGTTTCCCTTGAGGCGCTCGACCTCTAGGTCGTACGAGAGCCTGTCCACCTCGTACGACGCGGAGGCCGATTCCATCGCGGCTATCCGCTCGCCCTTCCGGACGCGGGCGCCCGCCTTGACGTAGACCGCCGCGACCTGCCCCGTGACGGGAGCCCTGATATCCTGCGCCGCCAGCGGCTTAAGGTTGCCGCTGACCGATATGGTATCGTCTATTGTCCGTTCCTCGACTACTACCGTCTCCTCCCCTGACGCGGCGGCCTTCCCGTCGGCGCAGGACGCCAGCGTAGCCGCCGCCATCGCCGCCATCGCCGCTACCGCGAGCCTCAGCGATACGGCCGCCCGCGGGCGCGGCGCGCATCCTCGGGATGCGATTCTTACCATCTCGTCGGCTGTTTTGACCATGAATCTCTCTCTCTCGTATCTATATAGTTATCATATTGCGCGCGATAACGCCGCCGTCCTTGACGGGAGCCCCTAAAAAAGCTAGTGTTCGTCTTTACAGATACATCGTGCACCGCCGCCGGTAGTACGGCGCGTCGCAATTCCCTTTCACGAAGGAGAACCTTATGAGCATCATCGAATACGTAGAGGCCCGAGAGATCCTCGATTCCCGCGGGAACCCCACCATAGAAGTAGACGTCGTCCTCGAGGACGGCACCCTCGGCCGCGCCGCCGTGCCGTCCGGCGCCTCGACCGGCGAGTACGAGGCCGTCGAGCTGCGCGACGGCGACAAGAAGCGCTACCTCGGCAAGGGCGTCCTCAAGGCCGTCGAGAACGTCAACAACATAATCGCCGGCGAGATATGCGGCCTCGACTGCACCGAGCAGGTCGACATCGACCGCACCATGATAGACCTCGACGGCACCGAGAACAAGGCCAAGCTCGGCGCGAACGCCATCCTCGGCGTCTCCATGGCCGTCGCCCGCGCCGCCGCCGATTACCTCGACGTCCCCCTGTACAAGTACCTGGGCGGCGCCCACACCACCCTCCTGCCCGTGCCGATGGCCAACATCATCAACGGCGGCAAGCACGCCGACAACAAGATAGACTTCCAGGAGTTCATGGTGATGCCGGTCGGCGCCGAGAGCTTCCGCGAGGCCGTACGCATGACCGCCGAGGTTTTCCACAACCTCAAGGCCATCCTCAAGGCCGACGGCCACAACACCTCCGTCGGCGACGAGGGCGGCTTCGCGCCTAATATCGGCAACGAGGACGCGCTAGACTATATCATGAAGGCCATAGACAAGGCCGGATACAAGCCCGGCGAGCAGATCGCCATCGCGCTCGACTGCGCCAGCTCGGAGCTGTTCGACGAGGGCGACCGCAAGGGCTACAAGTTCTGGAAGTCCAACCCCGGCAAGCTCTTCAGCGCGGACGAGATGATAGACATCTACACCAAGTGGGTAGCCAAGTACCCCATCGTCTCCATCGAGGACGGCCTCGACCAGAACGACTGGGAAGGCTACGTCAAGCTGACGAAGGCCCTCGGCGGCAAGGTCCAGATCATGGGCGACGATTTCTTCGTCACCAACACGAAGCGCCTGGAGAAGGGCATCGCGATGGGCGCCTGCAACTCGATCCTCATCAAGCTCAACCAGATCGGCACCGTCACCGAGACCATCGAGGCCATCAACATGGCCAAGAAGGCCGGCTATACCGCCATCATCTCCCACCGCTCCGGCGAGACCGAGGACACGTTCCTCGCTGACCTCTCCGTAGCCCTCGAGACCGGCCAGATCAAGACCGGTTCCATGTCGCGCACCGACCGCATCTGCAAGTACAACCAGCTGATGCGCATCGAGGACGCGATGGAAGGCATCGCGGAATACCCGGGGATGAAGACGTTCTATAACCTGAAGAGATAAGGCCCCCTCCGGGCCTCCTATCGTCGAAGCGGGCCGCCGGAAGGCGGCCCGCCCTCGTTGGAGGCGCCTGGGGCGCATGAAGGGATGCCATGAGCCGTTGCAGGATCACCGTCCTTGAGACTTCCTTCAACAAGGAATACGTGGACCGGTACGTCGCGGACGAGCGCAGGAAGACGCTCGGGCCGTGCGAGGTCTTCCGCCCGGGACAGGAGTTCGTCGCCGACGCCGTGTCGGGCATGCCCCGGGGCTTCTGCCCCTGGGCCTGGGACGATATATACAAGGTCGTCGTCGCGTTCTTCTCCGGCGGCGGCTTCGGCATGTGGTACCAGGGCGAGGATACCCTTATAGCCTGCTGCACCGACGGCACGAGGCCGGTATACTTCAAGATAGAGAAGATGGCCGAGTAGATCCCGAGGCCCGCCGGTCCCCCCCGGTCCGGAGGCCTCGCGCCCTCCGTTCCCTACCTGGCCTTCATCGCCTCGACATCGCCCTCGGCCTGCTCGACGCAATCGGCTACGGCGGAGAGGATGGCCTCGCTCGAATGGGTCGCGCCGGATACGGCGTCGACGGCCAGCGTCTGGCCTTCGATGATCGCGGCGGGAACGTCCCTGAAGGCGGGATCTGATAAGCCGGGAGTCTCGGCGTTCTCCCCTATCTCTATCGATACGATCCTCGTCTCGCTGAAGGTAACCGTAACTCGGACGTCGCCCGCGTTGCCCTGGGCGACGGCCGAGTACGTGCCCGGCTTGAAGGCGAGGCCCTTCGATCCATCTACCGACGCGCATGAGACCGATAGGGAGGCGACTAACCCCATGAGCGCGAGCAGGCCCGAGAGCCTCTTGAGTCTGATCTGATTCATTCGTGTGCTCCTCTCGGCCGGGATCCGGCCGAGGTCCGATCCTAAAGCCTCTAAAGGCTATAAGGTCAATGGAAGGCCGCGTGCCTCGATCGCGGCCCGCCCAGGCCGATCACGCTACCGCGACGCGGAGGCTGATATAGTATCTCGATCCCTCGCTGCAGCGCGCGAAGAACACGATCCAGCCGTACATATCGTCGCAGGGGATGAGGCTGTTAGCCTCGAAATACTTGAAGAAGGGCTCCAGGTCCTTGCGGGTGATTCGGTTCAAGTCCTCCACTACTATATTCCCGGATACGCACGTATGCGGGGCCGAGTATTGCATGGGGGCGCGGAACGTATCCCTGGCTTCTACGAAGTACCGTTCCAGCATCCCTATACCTAAGGAAACGGGGTAGGGCGGGCCTTCGGGCGATCGTAATTCCTTTAACGGTATGCGAAGCGTCGCGTGCGCGTAAGGCATGTTCGAGAGCCACCGCTTGGATATCTCCGAGGCGGCCGGATGGCGGTATACCGCGGGGTCCGATATGAAAAGTCTATAGATGCCCCGTATATTGGCCTTTTGTATTTCGGTCTCGCCGCCGTACTCTTGGCCGAAGAAAGACTCGTGCAGCTTGATCCTGGCGAGCTGGTCGTACAGGCGGTTTATCTCCTCTTCCAGGTTCTCGCGGCGCCGGGCCAGCATCCCGCGCATTTCGTCGATAGAGACCGCGCGGCCCTCGCAGGGTAGGTCCTTTAGCTGAATATCGAAGCTACTGAGCTGCTTGATCTGTATCAGCTGGAGGAAATCGACCTCGTCGTACGTGCGGTACTCGTTATAGGCGTCCCTATACGGCTGAATCAGCCCCAGCTTCTCATAATAGCGTAGCGTCCCCTCCGAGACGCCGGTCCAGCTCTTGAAGAGGCCTATCTTGCATTTCATCCCGATACGCTCCGCGCTCCTAGGCTCGATGCGACGATTCTAGCACGGGACGCGGCTCGCGAACAAACGAGCAAGGTTATAGCCCGCTGTAAGGTTCGGGCGGAGATATCCCGATCATTCGGCGATAGCCTGGCGGCTCGACTGAAGGAGGCCTTCCCGAATGCTCCTACCCTTCCGTGACTCA
The DNA here is from genome assembly GCA_018816345.1 of Spirochaetota bacterium. Classification (GTDB taxonomy): domain Bacteria; phylum Spirochaetota; class Spirochaetia; order Treponematales; family UBA12059; genus SZUA-370. The sequence continues at coordinate 27,450 of JAHIWG010000011.1, forward strand.
TGGTATTTTCCCTTATAAAATAAGTAATTAATATCGATCGAGGTGTTAAGGCGAAATAGGATCGAACCCCGCCGGCTACGCGCGGGGGAAGGCCGCGGTTTGCCTGAGCGCTTAAATCGCATATTTATAAAAAAAATGTCATTGACCCTAAAGCCGAGTCTAGATGTACCGTGGCTAGGCGGGCGGTCAGCTCCGCATGGAGGTTTTAACGTGAGGAAAAGATTAAGTATCGCGATCGCGTCGCTCATGATCGCGGCGCTGGTCGCGATCGCTGGCTGTACTACCGGATCCGCCGGCAAGGTCAAGGACAGCGGCGCGACGATATCCGGGACCTACCAAGGCACCGGGTACGGCATGCAAGGGCCCATCAAGGTGGAAGTAAGCCTCGAAGGCGGCGTTATTACGAACATCAAGGTGCTGAGCGCGAAGGAGACTCCGTACGTTACCAGGGTCGCGTTCGAGCGGGTCCCGGCCCAGATCGTGGAGCATCAGGCCCTCGGGGTGGACGCCGTCGTCGGAGCGACTATAGCCAGTAACGGCATCAAGAACGCCGTCGCCGACGCGCTCAAGAAGGCCGGAATGGACGTAGCCGCGATGCGGGCCAAGACCTACAAGGCCAAGGCCAAGCCAGCGCAGTCCTGGTCGACCGACGTCCTCGTGATGGGAGGAGGCGGAGCCGGGTTAACGACGGCCATTACCGCCGCGCAGGCCGGATCCCAGGTCATACTCATCGAGAAGGGCTCCGTCCTGGGCGGCAATACCATGATGGCGGGAGCCGCCTATAACGCCGTCGATCCCGAGGCCCAAGCCAAGATGATCCTGTCGAAGGCGCAGAAGAAGACGATGGACGACTACCTGGCCCTCGATCCCGCCAGCCCCGCGCTCAGGTTCGATCGCTATCCCGAGTGGAAGGACGTGCTCGCGGAGCTTAAGTCCGATATATCGGCCTTCTACGCGGCGAACAGAGGCAAGGCCGCAGGGACGGACATGCCCGGCTTCGACTCGGTAGCCCTCCATATGTGGCATATCTATACGGGCGGGCTCCGCCAGATGGACGACGGCTCGTGGATAGCCCCGGAGCTGGAGCTGGCCAGGACCCTGGCGAGCAGCGCCTTGGATACGTTCGCCTGGATGGACAGCGTCGGGCTCAAGGCCTCGTACGGAAGCGCCGCCGACTACGGCGGATATCCCGGGCTCGGCACGGTCCTCGGCGCCATGTGGCCGCGTACCCACGGCTTCATGTCAGGCGCGGAGCGTATCCCGCAGCTCGAGAAGAAAGCCTTGGAGTATGGCGTCAGGATCTATACCGAGACCCGCGGCACGGAACTCGTCGAGGACGCGGCTGGAAGGGTAGTCGGAGCGAAGGCGGTCCAGGCCGACGGGACTACCGTCTCCATCAAGACCGCCAAGGGCGTGGTGCTCGCGACCGGCGGTTACAGCGCGAACCCGGTCATGGTCAAGAAGTACGATAAGTACTGGGGCAAGGACCTCTCCGAGAGGACCCTGTCCACGAACATGGGCACCAATACCGGAGACGGCATCGTGATGGCCCAGGGCGTAGGCGCCGGGGTTACCGGCATGCAGGTGGCCCAGATGATGCCCTCGTCCTCACCTACCAAGGGCACCATGACCGACGGCATCTGGGCGGACGCGGCCGAGCAGATATGGATAGACGGCAAGGGAAAGCGTTTCGTAAACGAGTACGCCGAGCGCGACGTCCTGGCTAAGGCCTCCCTTATGCTCGATAAGGGCGTCTTCTATATCATCTACGCCGGCCGGGGCGACCCGAGCAAGCCGAGCAAGATGATAACCGGCGCGGCCAAGGACGCCCGGATCGCGCCGATGGTGGACGGCGGCCATATCTGGTACGGCTCGACCCTGGCCGAGTTGGCCAAGGCGACCGAGACCGCCGCCGCGGGTAGCGCCCCACGGTTCACCGAGCGGCAGCTGCGCGAGACAATCGAGCGGTACAATGGCTTCGTCGAGTCGCAGAAGGACGCGGACTTCGGCAAGGAAGTCATATCGGGCGCCATCGACCTCGCGTATATCGAGTCCCACCCGGAGGTCGGCATCTGCATCAGCCCCCGCAAGGCGTCGCTGCACCATACAATGGGCGGCGTCCGGATCGATACGAAGACCCGCGTGCTGGACGACAAGGGCGAGCCTATCGCGGGACTGTGGGCCGCAGGAGAGGTGACGGGCGGCGTGCACGCCGGCAACCGCCTTGGCGGAAACGCCATCGCCGACATCTTCACCTTCGGCCGAATCGCCGGGCTCGGCGCGTCGGAATAGGCTAGTCGCGGGGGCGTTCGCCCTACGCTATCAGGGGCTACCCGAGGATTGGCTCGCGTAGCCCCTTTTTTTGACGGCCGCGCCTTCCCCGATGTATCATCGCTCGCATGATCGATCACGTTAAGATAATCGAGGAAGCCGTCTCGTGGATATACGAGCACCCCGACGAGCGCCCGAGCGCTAGGGACGTGGCGGATAGGGCGGCGTACTCGGTGGATCACTTCGGCCGTATATTCAAGGCCGTAGCGGGAGAAGCCTTGGGCGAGTTCCTTCTGCGCCAGCGACTCGAGCGAGCCGCCTCCCGCCTGCTCAAGAGCCCCGGCATGAGCGTTACCGATATCGCCGCCGAGGCCGGCTATTCGAGCTCTAATTTCAGCGTCGCGTTCAAGCGCCGCTACGGGGCCAGCCCCTCGGCGTATCGCGCCGACCCCGCTTCCGTCGCGCGCGAGGAGCACCGGGCCGTGCTATCGCGGATCGCCGCGACCCGGACCGGCGCCGCGGCCGCGGCCAGGCTCGAATCCGTCTGCTCGGTCAGGACCGTCCCCGCGATGACCCTGTACCGTGAACGCTTCAGGGGCCCTTACGCCGATCTCCGCCCGGCATGGCATTCCTTCTGCATCCGCGTCGCCGCGAAATTCCCGGGGACGGAGCCTCTCTTCGTCGGCATATCCCGAGACGATCCGCTGACGAGCGACCCTGCCCGATCGTCGTACGACCTGTGCGTAGCCGTGCCCGAGGGCCGCGGCCCGGGATACCTCCGCCTGCCGGAGCGCGTCTGCGCGGTCTACGCCTTCGACGCGCCTGTCGCCGACATGATCTACGGCTTCAACGAGCTCGTGGCGATATGGATGCCCAGGCACGGCCTGACTCTCGGCGACGGACCGTCGCTCGAGATATATAGGTCAGCCGGCCGGCCCGACGGAACCATAGCCTGCGAGATATGCGTCCCCGCCCGAGGCTGACGGGAGGCCCTTAGCGGAAAATCAGAACCGAAGCGTCGGGGCGGCAAACGCGCCGGGCCTCGGGATAAGAAGCGGCGACGACTGCGTAGGCGCTAGTGTCCTCATCATCGATGAGGAGGACACTTCTATGGGCAATCAACAAGGGACTTTTCCTAAGGCGGCGGGCCTAAGGGGCTTGTACGCGGCTAACGCCGTTCCGGCGATCGTATCGATGCTCCTGACGTCGGGCGTCGTGCTCGTGGACGGCGCTTTCTTAGGCCGCGTCGTGGGACCCGACGCCCTCGCCGCGGTGAACCTGGGGCTGCCGCTCCTGTACGCTTTCATGGGCCTGGCCCTCATGGTCGCCGTCGGCTTCTCGAGCCCCGCCGCCGTAGCGCTGGGCGCGGGCGACGGGGAGAGGGCCTCGCGCTATTTCACGGCCGCCGCCGCCGTCGTGACGGCGGTATGCGGGGCGGCCGCCATCGCCTCGGGCCTGGCCGTCGGCGCGGTCGCCCCGCTCCTGGCGCGCGGCGGAGCCTTGTCGCTCACGCTCCGCGACTATCTGTCCGTCATGGTACCCGGATACTTCTTCATGATGCTCAACATGACGCTCTCCGTGTTCGCCCGCGCCGAGAGCCGCCCCGCTGACGCGCTCGCCATAGGCCTCGTCGCCAACGTCGCCAACGTGGCGCTCGACTGGCTATTCGTGGCCGCGCTAGGTTGGGGCGTCAAGGGCGCCGCGGCGGCGACCGGCGTAGCCTCCGCCGTCGGTTGCGCCGCGGGGCTCGCCCGCGTCCTGCTCGGCCGCTCGTCGTTCCGGTTCGTCCGCCCGAGGCTCTCGGCCCGGGAATACGCGTCGGCCTTGTCGAACGGGCTGTCGGAGCTCATCGGGCAGTACTCGGTGACGCTCACCGCCTGGATGGTCAACGCCGCGTGCCTCGCGACCATGGGGACGGCGGGCCTCGCGGCGATCACGGTCGCGGGCTACCTGTCGTTCGTCGAATCGATGGTTGTCGCCGGGCTGTGCATCGGCATGGCTCCCCTGGCGGGCCGGGCCGAGGGGGCCGGAGATAAAAGCTCGAGCGTCGGGGCGTTCCGTATGGCGGCCAGGGCCGCGTTCGCGGCGGGGGCCGCCGCCTTCGCCGCC
>JAHIWG010000107.1 GCA_018816345.1 Spirochaetota bacterium
CAAGCTCTATCGGCCGCCTATACTCGGCGGTGAAGCGCGCGAGCGTGCCCAGGTACCCGGGCAGGACGAAGTCGAAGACGCTCCAAAGCTCGGAAAGGTCGTTCTCCACCGGGGTACCGGTCAGCGCGAGGCGACGATCCGACCTGGCGGCCTTGACCGCCTTGGCGCGCCTCGATTCCGGGTTCTTGATGTAGTGGGCCTCGTCCAGTACGAGTAGGCTCCACGCTACCGTCCCGAGCCGCTTCTGGTCGCGTATCCACGTCTCGTAGCTCGAAAGCGCGACGTCGGCCCGCTCGAGCCTCCGGCCAGTCCCGTAGTACAGGCAGACGCTCAGGGACGGGGCGAATTTGGCTAGCTCGCGCTCCCAGTTGGTAAGGAGCGAGGCCGGGGCGCAGATAAGGGCTCCGCGCTCCAGGGAGCCCGATTCCTTGAGAGCCAGGATCGCCGCAATAGTCTGCACCGTCTTACCCAGCCCCATGTCGTCGGCCAGGAGGCACCCGAGCCCGCGGTCGAAATTGCCGAGCATCCAGCGGTAGCCGCGCTCCTGGTAGGGCCTGAGAGCGGCCTTGAGCGAGGCGGGCACCGGAGCGTCGTCGGAGGCCCGCCTGCCTGGGCCGACGAGGAACTCGACCGCCGCCTTTAGCTCTCCGTCGGCCTCGACGCCGCCCGCCAGCGCTTCGCGAATGGCCTCCATGGCCCCCGGAGCCTTGGTTCCCGTCACGCGGGACATGACGCGGGCCGCCTCCGCGGGGTCGATGCGGACCCACTGCTCCCGCCAGCGCACGAGGCGCAGGCCGGAGCCGACGAGGGCCGAGAATTCCTCCGGGCTGAGCCGCTCCTCGCCAATGGCCACCGTCCAGTCGAAGGAGAAGGCCGTCGCCATGTCCAGGTAGGAGGAGAGGCTCGCCTTCCTCGTCGCCCGCAGGGCCGGCCTCGGGGTGGCCAGGCGCTTGAGCTCCTTAGGGAGCACGAGGCGGGCGCCGAGCCGGCCGAGCAGGGGCGCGGACTCGACGACGAAGCCGGCGAGCTCCCTCTCGTCTAGCTCGGCGTAGGCCTCCACGCCGAGCCTGCCGAGGGCCGGCACGAAATTCGACAGCGTGGCCGCGAAGGCCAGGGCGTTGCCGGCGGCGGGCCCTCCCGACGCGGCGGCGCGCCTGAGCGCCACCCTGGCGCCGCCCTCCCCTACGACCGCGGCGGACAGCCTGTACGCCGCGCCGCCGCCCGTATTGCCGCCGGCCCCGCCCGCGCGTTTTCTCGCGGCCGACACCTTGAGCTCGAGGGGCGGTCGCTTCAGGGCCATGTCGAATACAGACAGCCACGCCCCCAGCGCTTCCGGCAGGCTCCTTTCCCCCGGCGCGACGCAGGGCCGAGCCCGAGGCTCGAAAAGAGCCTTGAACGCCGCGTTAGCCGATTCGCGGGCCGACGGAAGGGTGAAGCGCAGGGCCGATACTAGCTCGGTCAGGAAGGAGACGGAAAGCAGCTCTATCGTCCTGGCGGGCGAGGGGACGAGGCGCTCGCCCGCGGCGGGGAGAGGCGCGACGGCGGCGGGCTCGAGCGCCGACATGAGGGCCGCCGCGTCCGCGCAGAACAGCGCCGGCCGCCACGAAACGGCGAAGCGCTCGCCGGCGCGTACCGCGGAAGGCGCGAAGGCGCAGGCGGAGGCGATAGCCCTGAGCGCCGAGAAGAAGGCTCGCAGGAACCGGTACGAGGCGCTGCCGTCGCGCTCGCGGCAGGCGGCGAACGCCCGCGAGGCCTCGAGGAGGCCTGTCCGGCCCTGCCCCGGGAAACCCGCGGAAACCAGGAACGCCGCGCCGGCGCCGTCAAGCGTTATATCGAAGCGGGTGGCGGCGAAGGCCCTGGCGCGTGGTCCGTCCATGGCCTGGCCGCGGGCGGGCTCGAGAATCTCGGCCGCCCTGGCGGCCGCGGCGTGATAGAAACCCGCGCAAGCGACGCGAAGGTCGAAGGGCGCGAGGCCCCGCGAGGGCGGAAGCATCGCGGGAATGGCCGACGCGTACTGCTCGAGGGCTCCGATGCCCAGGAGCGGATCGGCCTCGAGCCTGGGCTCGGGCCACGGCTTGACGAGCCGCTCGCCCGCTAGCCCGGCGGGCCGCGCGGCTTCTGGCATGGTCCCCTTCGCCGCCCGCTCGGCTCGAGTCGCCCGCTCGGCTCGAGTCGCCTCGCCCGCCCGCGTCGCCCGCTCGGCTCGAGTCGCCTCGCCCGCCCGCGTCGACTTTCCCGCCCGCGTCGCCTCGCTACCGGGATGACGGTTCGACGAAGAAGGCGCGCCGTGGAACGCGGCGGGATCGAGGCCCCGGAGGCCGAACAGGACGAAGGGATTACGGTCGATTTCCTGGGCGAGGAGGTAATAGACGGCGGCCTCGTGCTTGCACGGGTCGCCGTCGTCAGGGCAGGAACAGGATCGCTCTAGCTCCGACCAGCGCTTGGGGACGAGGTCCGCCCCGGCCTCGGCCAGCCTCCGGACGAGGCCGTCGGGCAGCTCGCCCGAGGCTATCCTCGAGTACAGCAGAGGGTCGGCGGAGAACTCGGCCGCGACGGCCGTCGCGGCCCCGCTGGATAGCGCCCGGAAGCGTATATTCACGCGGTAGTACGGCGCGTAACGGCCGGCCACCTTGGCCTTGACGTCGAGCCCCGACACGGATAGCTCCAGCACCGCGCCGTTGCCGGCGTACGATCGCCCGCGAGCCAGCCGGCCGTCGTCGGCGAGGGCCTCCATGGCGCCTATAAAAAAACGGCCCCACGGAGTGAGGCCGAACGCGTGCTTGGTCCGCATCCGGGGATTCTACGCCCGACGCGCCGGCTATAGCAAGCGATTACGAAGCGGACACGGTATCCTCGCAGGCCTCGGCCGCTCGAGCCTTCTTCGCGAGCAACAGCTGCAGAACGACGACGAGCGCCACGACGGCCGCGCCTAGCAGGTCCTGCGACTTATTGGGCGTCATGAGGAGGATCGCGCCGGCGAGCGATAGCGCGCGCTGGATAAGGCCCATCCTCGAGAGCAGGTAGCCCTCGACGGCCCCTCCCAGCATGACTACGCCTACTATCGACGTCAGCATGACCAGCGCCCCGGACCAGAAATCGGTTCCGCGGAGCAGGAGGGAGTCGTTATAGATGAACATGAACGGCACGATGAAGCCCGCGAGCGACAGCTTGAGGGAAGCGAACCCCGTCCTCATGGGGCTTCCGCCGGATATGCCGGCGGCGGCGAACGACGCCAGCGCTACGGGCGGCGTGATATTGGCGAACATCGCGAAGTAGAACACGAACAGGTGGGACACGAGGGGGTCGATGCCGAGCCTGACGAGGGCCGGGGCGGCCATGGTCGCCGTTATCAGGTAGGCCGGTATGCTGGGGAGGCCCATGCCCAGGATCATGCAGGCTACCATCGTGAACACGAGCGTCAGGAAGAGGCTCTTGCCGCCCAGGGCGACGATGGCGCTGGCCATGGACAGGCCGAATCCCGTGATGCTGGCTACGCCTATGATGATGCCCACCGACGCGCAGGCTATGGCCACGGGTATCATCGACCTCGTGCCCTCGAAGAGGGCGTCGGCCACGTCCTTGAGGCTCATCCTGGTCGACTTGCGGAGCATCGACGCGGCTACGGTCACGAGTATGGTCATGAAGGCGGAGAAGATGACCGTCTTCCCGGAGGCGAAGAGCATCACCACGAGGAACGCGAGCGGCAGGAGCAGGTGCCCCCGTTCCTTGAGGACGTCCCAGACCTTGGGGAGGTTCTCCCGGGCTATGCCTTCCAAGCCGCATTTCTTGGCCCTGATATGCACCTGCGCGATGATGCCTATGTAATAGAGCAAGGCCGGCAGGATGGCCGCCACGGCTATCGTCTTGTACTGTATGCCCAGGACCTCGGCCATGATGAAGGCCGCGGCGCCCATGATGGGCGGGAGGAGCTGGCCGCCAACCGAGGCCGAGGCCTCGACCGCGCCGGCGAAGTCCTTGTCGTAGCCGGTCTTCTTCATGAGCGGGATGGTGAAGGCCCCGGTCGTCACGACGTTGGCCACCGCCGCCCCGTTGATGCTGCCGAGGAAGCCGGAGGCGATGACGGCGACCTTCGCGGGGCCGCCCTTGGCGTGCCCGGCGAGCGCGAGCGCCATGTCGTTGAAGAACCGGCCCATGCCCGACTTCTCCATGAAGGCGCCGAAGAGTATGAACAGGTAGATATACGACGCGGACACGCCCACGGCGGTGCCGTAGATGCCGTCGGTCGATATGAAGAGGAAGCTCGACAAGTCGGCCCACGAGTAGCCGCGATGCCCGAAGAAGCCCGGCAGGCTGCGTCCGAACAGGGCGTATAGGATAAAGGCGACGCCAAGCGCCGGCAGGGCCCAGCCGGTCACGCGCCTGGCGCCCTCCAGCACGAGGGCTATGAGCAGGGCCGCGAAGACCAGGTCGAAGCCGTTAGGCATGCCGGCCCGGCTCACGAGCCCGAGGTACTCGACGAAGACGTAGACCGTGGTGGCCAGGGCGAGCATGGCCAGGACGATGTCGTACCAGGCCGCCTTGTCGCGGGAGCCCTTCTTCCTGAACGGATAGAACAGGAACCCGAGCGCCAGCACCATCGCGACGTGCAGCGACCGGTGCTTGAGGGTCACGGGCGTGCCGAGCACGGCGCCGTACAGATGGTAGAGGGCCACCAGTATGGCGAAGGCCTTGACGGCTATCGCCGATATCTTGCCTCCGAACACGCGGTACCGCGATTCGGAGTCGTACTCCTCGAGGAGCTTCTTCTGCAGGTCCTGGGAACCCGCCGCATCTTGTATGTCGCTCAAGGCGTTACCTCCGTGGTGCTACCCGCAGCTCGAGGGCCTCGTGGTGCGGAAGATCCGCCCCTCGCGCTACCGTCTTCCCGTTAAGGGAGACGGACGCGAAGGCGGTGGCTGAATTGATCCAGCGGTACGACGGGAAGCTCTCGTCGATGCCGCCGTAGACTATGAAGCCGTCCTCTATGCGGACGCTCGTCCCGCGCTCGTACGGCACGCCGGCGCCGAAGCCGGCTATCCTCGTCTCGCGCAGGATAAGCGCTCCGTCCGGCGCCACGTCGAAGTACTCGAACCACGGGAAGAGCTCGACCGAGTGGATCCACTCGAAGACGAGCTCGTCTCCCGCGGCCGCGCCGACGGCCAGGAGGCGTTTCCCGCCTTCCTGGGCCGTTATGGCCAGCTCGAGGCCGGCGTCGCCGGCGCGGAAGGAACAGGACGCGGCCGTAGCGGCCGCCGCGACCGCGGCCAGGGCCGCGAGCGTCAGGCGGCCGTAGCCTCTTCTCACTTAAGCTTGCCTATCTCTTTGTAGAAGCGCTCGGCGCCCGGGTGCAGGGGCACGACCATCCCGTCCAGGGCGGTCTCCAGGTTGATGTGCTTCTTGGCGGCGCTGTGGGTGTCCTGGATCTTGGAGATATTATCGAAGAAGCCCTTGGTCAGCATGTACACGACCTCGTCCGAGAGTTCCTTCTGGACTATGAGGATGTTCATGATGGTAGCGGTGTTGATGTCGGCCGCGTTGCCGTAGGTCCCGGCGGGTATGACGGACGCGGTGAAGAACGGATACTTCTTCTGGAGCGCGGCCATGCCGGCGCCCTCTATCGGGATGATACGGACCTTATTGGTGGTGCCGAGGTCCATGACGGTCGAGTTGGGGATGCCGCTCGTCACGAAGGCCGCGTCGACCAGGCCGTTGCGCATCTGGTCGATGGCCTCGCCGTAGTTCAGGTAATCGGGGCGGATGTCGTCGTAGCTCATGCCGTGGGCCTCGAACATCAGGCGCGCGTTTACCTCGACGCCGGAATTCGGGGCACCTACGCCGACGCGCTTACCCTTGAGGTCGGCGAAGGTCTTGATGCCGGTGGCCTCGGTGGTAACGAGCTGGACGTAGTTGGGATACAGGCTCATGAGGCCCCGGAGGTCCTTCTTGGGCTCCTGGCCCTCGAAGGCGCCGAAGGCGTCGTAGGCCTGGAGCACCGCGTCGGACATTACGATGGCTATCTCGGCCTTCTTGTTGAGGATCAGGTTGATGTTCTCAACGGACGCGCCGGTCGACTGGACGGACGAGCGGAAGCCGATGTCGTTGGCTATGACGCCGCCGAAGCCGCCGCCTATGGGATAGTAGAGGCCGCTGGTCGGGCCGGACGCGACGGTAATGAAGACGGAGCTCTTGTCTATGGCGGCCGGAGCGGCCGCGGCGTCCTTCTTAGGGGCGCAGGACGACAGGGCGGCGGCCGCGACGACGAGGGCCGCGGCGAGGACTAGGGACGATACTACGACTGACCTTGATTGCTTCATAAAAACCTCCTTAGAACGATACTGTGCTTTTTATAAGCACATACCGTGCCACCCTCTACCGAGCGCCATCGCATAGAGAGAGCGCGCGAACAAGTGCATTCTATACAATGATATGCCTACGCGGCCTGAGGCGCGGCCAGCGGGAGGCGCGACGGTGACACGCCATGAGGGTCCGCCAGCCAAGGCGGCATAAACTGCCGCATGCGGCAGTATGTGCCGCAATCACGTCGATACGCTTATCTAGCGCAGCCCGTATTCTATAATCTTATTGCGAAGGCCGCGCTCGCTAATGCCCAGGCTCAGGGCCGTGGCGCGGCGATGGCCCCCGTTACGCGCCAAGGCCGCCTTGATCGCGGCGGCCTCCACCTCGTCGAGGCGCTTGCCGCCCAGGTAGGCCTCGACGTCGGCGGCCTCCGGCTCTGGGCAGGCCGCGCGCGAGCCGCCGAGCTCGGGCGGCAGGTCGCCGAGGCCGATGGTCGGCCCGTCGGCCATGAGCACGCCGTGCTCGACGGCGTTGGCGAGCTCGCGCACGTTGCCGGGAAAGTCGTACTCGAGCAGCCGCCTCGCCGCCTCGGCCGAGAGGCCCCTGACGTCCTTTCCCATATCCGCGGAGCAGGCCGCTATGAAGTGGCTCGCCAGCGGCGGTATGTCCTCGCGGCGCTCGCGGAGCGGCGGCACGAATATCTCCACCACCTTGAGCCTGAAGAACAGGTCCCTCCTGAAGCCGCCTGACTCCACGAGGGCCGCGAGGTCGGCGTTCGTGGCCGCTATCACGCGGGCGTTCACCTTGACCGGGACGTTGGCCCCGAGCGGGGTCACCTCCCGCTGCTGCAGCGCCTGGAGGAGCTTTACCTGCAGCGGCAGGGGCATGTCGCCTATCTCGTCCAGGAGCAGGGTACCGGAGCCGGCGAAGGCGAACTTGCCCTGCCTGGCGTCTACCGCGCCGGTGAAGGCGCCGCGCCTATAGCCGAACAACTCGCCCTCGAGCAGGGCCTCCGGGATGGCGCCGCAGTTGATCTCTACGAAGGGCTCCGCCTTCCGCTTGCCCGAGTAGTGCAGGGCGCGGGATACGAGCTCCTTGCCGGTGCCGCTCTCCCCCCTGACGACGACCGAGCTGTCGACGTCCTTGAGGCGCTCTACCAGCTCGAAGACACGCCTCATGGCCGCGCTCTTGCCGATGATGCCGCCGTAGCCGTAGCGCGACTCCAGCTCGTGGCTCATGAGCTCGACGCGGCGGGTAAGCCGGCCGTATTCCAGGGCCTGCTGGGCCTGGGCCTCCAGCTCGTCCATGCGCAGCGGCTTCTGCAGGTAGCCGAAAGCCCCGCGCCGCATCGCCTCCACCGATGACTCTATGGTCCCGTAGGCGCTCATCATTATGACGACGGGCGGGTCGGGCAGGCGCCTCAGGGCGGACAGCGCCTCGATGCCGTCCGCGTCGCCAATGCGGAGGTCGAGGAGCACGAGGTCGAAGCCCTCGTCGGCCGCGAGGCGCAGGCCTTCGGCCGCGTCCACGGCGCTCGAGACCTCGTACCTATCCTCCAGCGCGAACGCGAGCGAGGAGCAGATCGCGGCCTCGTCGTCTATGATCAGTATCCTATCCACCCTATCGTCCTTCCAGCGGGAAAACCATCGCGACGGTCGTGCCGACGCCGACGGCGCTCGATAGCTCAAGGCGCCCGCCGTTCTCCTCCACGTACTGCTTCGACAGCGGGAGCCCGAGGCCTACCCCTCCGCGCTTAGTCGTATAGAAGGGCTCCAGGACCCTGGCGAGGGTCGCCTCGTCCATGCCCCTGCCTCTATCGCGCACCTCGACGCGTATCGCGGCCTCGCTCGCCGACGTCGATACGACTATATCGGGGCCGCCCGAGCCCGGGTCGTCCGAGCCCGAGCCCGGGTCGCCCTCCCGCTGCGAGCGGGCGTCCTCCACGGCGTCGGCCGCGTTGAGGACTAGGTTGAGCACGCACTGCCTCACCTGGTCCGCGTCTACCGAGGCCAGCATGCCCGGGCGTGAGCCCGACTCCATGGCGACGCCTCGCTTGGCCAGGGAAGGAGCCAAGAGCGCGATGGACGATCCGACCAGGCTCCCTATGTCGACGACCGAGCGCTTGGGCTTTCGCGGGCGCGCGAAGTCTATGAGATCGCGTATTAGCTTGTCCACCCGTTCTACCTCGCGCGGCACGTAGGCGCCCATCTCGCGCAGGAAGCGCGGATCGTTCATCTTCCTGGGAAGGAGCTCCACGAAGGCCTTTATGGACGTGAGGGGGTTCCGTATCTCATGGGCGATTCCGGCTACTATGCGGCCCAGCGCCTCGTCCTTGGCCCGCTCGGCGAGCCGCTCGAGCATGGCTTTCTCCGTCGTATGGTCCTCGAAGGAGAAAATGACGCCTACGACCGCGCGCGCGTGGTCGACCTGGGGGTACAAGCCGCTACGGACGTAGAGCCTCGTGCCGTCCGGCCTATGCCACTCGACCGTCTCGAACGGGAAGGCCTCGCCGGAGAGGACTCGCTCCATCCTGCCGCCGGCCAGGAAACGGCTTAGGAACGGATACTCGGAGAAGTGCCTGCCTACGGGATCCGGCGAGAGGAGCCCTATCTCGCGCGCCCTGGCGTTGCATACGGATACGAGCCCGTCGGAACCGCAGGTCACGAGGCCGCGGGGGCTGCTCTCCAGTATCTGCGCGATGAACTCCTTCTTATCCTCGGCGTCGCCCACGAGTCGCTCCAGCTGCTCGTTCGCCGAGCGTAGCTCGGCGGTGCTGGAGCGCACCCTCGAGGCGAGCTGGCGGTTCCACCAGACGGTGCCGCCCCCGCCTATCACTATGACGCCCAGGGCGACCGCGAACGCCGCGAGCGCGTTCCTGAGCCGGAGCATGGCGGCCCGTTCCGAGTCGCCGAACCAGCGTTCACGGGCTACGCTATAGGCGCCCGATTCCTTAATAGCCCCTAGTCCCTGATTGAGCCTGTAGAGCAGGTACTCCTGCCCCGGGCGCACCGCGATGCCGTATTCGACGGGCAGCCAGTACGACGATGATATCTCGAAGCCGGCCGCGTCGGGCCGCCCCCGCAGGAGGTACGAGGCCACGGCCCTATCCTCGAGGAAGGCGTCGGCCCGGCCCATGACAAGGAGGTCGAGGGCGTCGGAAGGATTGGTCGTCTCGTTGAAGCGGACGGCGCGAATCGCCTTCAGGAAGTCGTAGGCCGGGGAGCCTCGCCTCAGGGCCAGGACTCCGTCGGCCAGCCTGGCCATGCCGTCGGCGTAGCGCGGCTCTCCGGCCTTCGACACGACGGCCACCGCCGAGGCGAGCAGGGGCTCGGAGATAGGCAGGCCCGCCGCGCCTTCCTGGGCGCCGGCCGAGTACGTCGCTCCCAGGATAGCGTCCACGACCCCCGCGGACAGGGCCGCCTCGGCCCGGCGCCGGTCCATGGGATAGAGCGCCACGGCCATCCCCTCCGCCTCGCCTATGGCGAGGCAGACGTCGACGAAGAACCCGGTCGGGCGGCCGCCCGAGTCGACGAACTGCAGGGGCGGCATGCCCGGATCCACCGCGACCCTGAGTATCTCGTAGCGGGCCGGGGCGTCGTCTAGGCCGAAGGACGAACCGGGGGCTACGGGCGGCCCGCCGGGGCCCGTCGGCTGAGCCGCGCCGGGGACGACGGCCGCGAGCAGGACCGCCGTTACGGCCAGGGCTAGGCCGCGCCTGCGCCGCGGCGGGAACGACGGCGAGCCCGACCGGACCGCGGGCATCCGAGGCGCCGGGCCAGCCATGGGCCTTACTTGTCTTCCCTCACGTACGCCGTGCCCAGGGAGGCGGGCGAGCCGACGCGCTTGCTGAGGGTCTCCCACCAGGTGATGGCGACGAGCACGATTATGGTGGTCAGGTACGGCAGCATGTTGAGGAAGCCCGCGGGGATGTTAGTGCCCGAGGCCTGCAGCCTGAACTGCACCGCGTTGATGCCCCCGAAGATGAGCGCCCCCGTTATGGCCCTGGCGGGGTTCCACATGGAGAAGATGACGAGGGCTATGACTATCCAGCCGCGCCCGCCGGTGATGTTCTCGGACCAGCCCGGGGTGTACGCGAGGGCGAGGTGCGCGCCGCCCAGGGCCGTCAGCATGCCGCCTAATATGGTATAGCCGTACTTGGCCCGATCCACGTTGACGCCCATGGCGTCGGCGGTACGGGGGTTCTCGCCTATCGCCCGCAGCCATAGGCCGTTCTTGGTCTTGTACATGTAGAACCACGCGAGCGGTATGAGGAGGTAGGTCCCGTAGGTGAACAGGTCCTGGCCGAGTATGGCCCCGAGGATCGGCACCTGGCCGAGGGCGCCAGCGTCTATTGGCGTGAAGCGGGGGCCGGTCAGGCCTATGAGGTAGCGGCCGTTGGACGCGGGGCCGAGCCTCTGGCCCAGGAAGCTCGCGAAACCGGTGCCGAACAGCGTCAGCGATAGCCCGGAGACGACCTGGTTGGCCTTCATGGTGACCGACAGGAAGGCGTGTATCAGGGACATGAGCCCCCCGACGGCGACGGCGACGGCTATGGCCAGCGCCAGGTTGCCCGTATAGTAGGCGGTAGCGAAGCTCGTGACGGCCCCCATCAGCATGATGCCCTCGAGGCCCAGGTTCAGGATGCCGGCGCGCTCGGTGAACGTCTCGCCTATCGTGGCGTAGACGAGGCTCGTGCCGGCCCGCAGCGTAATGGCTATAAGCGACGTAATGAGGCCCATCAGGCGGCTCCTATCTTCGACTCGCGGACGGCTTGGGAGCCGACGCGCTTTATGCGGTACTCGGTGAACAGGGAGCCCGCGAGCATCGGGAACAGCATCATGCCCTGCATGAGCAGGCCCATCGACGACGGCAGGCCCATGACCATCTGCACCTGGTCGCCCCCGACCAGCAGGCCGCCCATCAGCACGGCGACGAACGGTATGGCCAGCGGATTGAGCTGGGCCATCCAGGCGACGATTATGGCCGTATAGCCGTAGCCTAGCGACAGTCCCTGCTGGAGGCGCCTCGAGATGCCCGCGACCTCGCCGACGCCCGCCAGCCCGCACAGGGCCCCGGACAGCAGCACGGCGAGCACGATATTGCGCTCCACGGCTATGCCCTGGTAGCGGGCGGCCTTGGGGCTGTTGCCTATCACCTTGAGCTCGAAGCCCCAGCGCGTGCGGTTGAGCACGATCCACAGTATCAGGGCCGCGGCTATGGCTATATAGAGGCCGATATGGGCTCGCCCGGCGATCCTCGGGAACCACGCGGCCTTGGGGAAGGGCTGTGTCCCGGGGAAGCCGAAGCCCTTGGGATCGCGCCACGGCCCGTAGTACAGGAATTCGGAGAACAGTATGGCGACGTAGTTGAGCATCAGCGTCACCAGGGTCTCGTCGACCTTGAGGCCGGTCTTGAGGAGGGCCGGGACGCCGGCCCACAGCGCGCCCGCGGCGCAGCCTACCAGTACGACGGCCGGCAGGAGGAGGGGCGAAGGCAGCCAGGGGCTCCAGTAAAGGGCTACCCAGGTGGCGGCGACGCCAGCGAGGGTCAGCTGGCCCTCGGCGCCTATGTTCCAGAACTTCAGCTTGAACGCCAGCGCCACGCCGAGCCCCGTGAGCATCAGGGGTATGGCCTTGACGAGGGTCTCGGTAAGCGCCCGCCCGGAGCCGAACGCGCCCTTGAACATGGCCCCGAAGGTAGTCAGCGGATTGGCGCCGAAGGCCGCGAGGAGGATTCCCGTCAGGAATAGCGACGCGAGGAACGATACGAAGGGCACGACGACTATGGCCGTCCTGGAGACGGTCTTGCGCTTCTCGAAGGCGAATATCATGACGAGGACTCCTTACCGGGCTCCATGCCCGCCATGAGGAGGCCTATCTCCTCGGGATCGGCCCCGACGGCCGGCATCACGCCGACGGCCCGGCCGTCGTACATCACGGCGACCGTGTCGGCGACCGACAGGAGCTCGTCTATGTCCTCGGAGACGAGGAGGACGGCCCTGCCGGAGTCGCGCTGGGCTACGAGCTCCTTGCGCACCGACTCGGTGGCGCCGATGTCGAGGCCGCGCGAAGGGTAGACCGCGACGAGCAGGCTTCCGCACGCCTCTATCTCGCGAGCCAGGATGGTCTTCTGTATGTTGCCTCCCGAGAGGAACTTGACGCTCGTCTCCGGGGAGGGGGTGGCTATATTGAACTGCCCTATCATCTTCCTAGCGAATTCGAGTATGCGCTTAGGTAGGAGCATAAATCCCTTGGAAATGGGGGCGGCCCTATAATCCTTCATCGCTAGGTTGTTGGCGACGCTCATGTCCCCGACCGCGCCGACGGCGATACGGTCGGACGGTATGTGGCTCACGCCGCTCCGGATTATCTGGAGGGGCGTCTTGTTGGTCGAGTCGACGCAGTTGATGGAGATGCCGCCGGAGCTCACGGGCCTGAGCCCGGTGATGACCTCGGACAGCTCTCGCTGGCCGTTACCCGCGACGCCTGCTATGCCGAGTATCTCGCCCGCGCGAACCGAGAGCGACAGCCCGCGGAGCGCGGGGAGGCCGCGCTCGTCGTCGGCGCATACGTCCTTGAGCTCCAGCACCACGGCCCCGGGCTCGAACGGCGCCTTCTCGATATGGAACAGGATCTCGCGGCCTACCATCATGCGGGCTAGGTCCTTGGGGTCGGTCTCCTTGGTGGTCTTCTCGGCGACCACCTTGCCCTTGCGGAGCACCATCACGCGGTCGGAGAAGGCCATCACCTCGTCCATCTTGTGGGTGATGAACACGGCGCTCTTGCCCTCGGCCTGCATGCGCTTGACCACGGCGTTGAGCTCCTTCGATTCCTGCGGCGTTAGCACGGCGGTCGGCTCGTCGAGCACCAGGATCTCCGCCTTGCGGTACAGCTGCTTCAGGATCTCGACGCGCTGCTGCTCCCCTACCGAGAGCTGCCATATGAAGGCGTCGGGATCGACGTTCATGTTATAGCGCGCGCCGAGCTCCAGGATGGAGCGCTTGACGGACGCCATGTCCGGGACGAAGGGAAGGCCGGGCATGCCGAGCACGACGTTCTCCGCCACGCTCATGGTATCGACCAGCATGAAGTTCTGGTGGACCATGCCGATCCCGAGGGTAGCGGCGTCCCGCGGGGATCGGATATCTACCTTCCGCCCGCGGAGGAATACCTCTCCCGAGTCCTGCCTGTAGAGCCCGGAGAGGATGTTCATGAGGGTGCTCTTGCCCGCCCCGTTCTCGCCGAGGAGGGCGAGGACCTCGCCGCGCTCCAGCCGGAGGTCCACTCCGTCGGATGCCTTGACCCCGGGGAAGCTCTTGCATATTCCCCGCATCTCTACGAGGGGGGCCCCGTTTGCGGTTTCTTCCATTTGTGGTTGCCTTAATAAGGGATGTTCGCCGAAACAGTTGATCGAGCGCATTCGGGCATGGCGAATACGAATGCGGACCGCGGGATCGCCTCGAGGCGGGTCGCCGGGCGACGGGCCGCCTCGGACGCGCGATGCGCGCGGCGGCCCCGCGGCTTCTATCGCGGGACGGGCCCGCGATAGACGCCGCTACGATCTATATATTACTGCACCTTGCCTACGACGCCCTCGACGAGCCAGTCGAAGCCGAGGAGCTCGCCGTCGGACATCTTGGCGCCGTCGTTCACGCGGAGCTTGCCGGTATTGTCCTTGATCGGGCCCGTGAACACGTCCCAGGTCCCGCCCACGATCTTCTGCTTCTGGACGGATACGAGGTCCTTGACGTCCTGCGGGACGAGGGGGCTGAAGTCGGCGAGGCGGACCACGTCGGCCGAGAGGCCTTCCCAGTACTGGTCGGACTTCCAGGTGCCGTCCATGCCCTTGCGGACCGTGTCGACGTAGTAGACGCCCCAGTTCCATACCGGGCTGGTGAGGACGGTGTCGCCCACGAACTTGCGCATATCGGAATCGTAGCCGATCGATAGCTTACCGCGCTCCTGGGCGGCCTTCTGCGGCTCGACGGTATCCTGGTGCTGGGTGATGATGTCGGCGCCGGCGTCGAGCAGGGCCACGGCGGCCTCGCGCTCCTTGACCGGGTCGTACCAGGTGTTCGTCCACACGACGCGGACCTGGACCTTGGGGTTGACCGAGCGCGCGCCCAGGGTAAAGGCGTTGATGCCGCGGACGACCTCGGGGATGGGGAAGGCGCCGGGGTAGCCGATTATGTTGGTCTTGGTCATCTTGCCGGCGACGATACCGGAGAGGTAGCGGGCCTGGTAGATCCTGCCGAAGTAGGTGGACATGTTCTCCGCGGTCTTATAGCCCGAGCAATGCACGAACTTGACCTTGGGGAACTCGGAGGCGACCTCGACCATCGGGTCCATGTAGCCGAACGAGGTGGCGAAGATCATGTCGTAGCCGTCCTGGGCGTACTGGCGGATGATGCGAGTGGCGTCGGGGCCCTCGGGCACGTTCTCGATGTAGGCGGTCTTGACCTTGTCGCCGAAGGCGGCCTCGACGGCGAGCCGGCCGGTATCGTGCTCGTGGGTCCAGCCGAGGTCGCCCGGGACGCCGATGTAGACGAAGGCTACCTTGTACGGAGCGACGACGGCGGCGGCGGCCGGCGCGGGGGCCGGCGCTTCTTTCTTCGCGCAACCGATAACCGCGAGCGCGGCGAGAAGGACGCAGAAAACGCTGAGCGTCTTTTTCATTAGTTCTCTCCTTTATCCACGATACATGGTATCCGGCGCGCAACGGGTAATGATGATGCGCGACGATTGGAACAGTAAACAACGCGGGGGAGCGATTGTCAAATCGTTTCTTCCGATAGCGTCGATAACGGGGAGGGCGGGGGCTCGCCCGCGATCGTTGACGCGCGGCCGGGGGGCGGCTACGATTGCTCCATGATCCCTAGCCGCGGCCCAGCGCCACGTAGGCGCGGAGCGCCGACAGTCCTCGCAGCGTGCGTCCTCGCGATATGCCAGGCGGCGGCCCCGGCGGCTTTCGCCGCCGCGGAGCCTCGGCCGCCCTCCGAGCGCTTCGCGTTCAGGCGCCTCGATACCGAGGACGGGCTGCCCGGCGACTCCGTGTACTGCATGCTCCAGGACGGCAGCGGCTACCTCTGGATGGGCACCTTCAGCGGGCTCGCGCGCTACGACGGCTCCCGCGTCGTCGTATACCGGCCCGTCCCGGGGGATCCCGAGAGCCTGCCCTCGTCCCTCGTCTTCGACATGCACGAGGACTCCTCCGGGACCCTGTGGATAGCGACCGACGGCGGCGGCCTAGCCCGGTACTCCAGGGACTCGGACGCCTTCGAGCGCTTCGGCCACGATCCCGACAGGGACGACTCGCTCTCCAGCGACCGCGTATTCGCCGTCGCCGACGACCCCTTCGGCTGGATATGGGTCGGAACCGCCGACGCCGGCCTCGACCGCTTCGACGTCGTGCAGGGATCGTTCGTCCATTACGGCGCCGAATCAGGCCTGCCGTCCGCTACCGTCCGCTCCCTGCTGTGCGACTCCGCGGGGGTAGTCTGGGCGGGTACTACCGCGGGGCTGGCGCGCTACGACCGGGAGCGGGACGCCTTCGCGGCCGTACCGTCGGCGGGAGCCGCCACGGTCAGGGCCCTGGCCGAGGACGGGAGCGGCGGCCTGCTCGTCGGGACGGAGGGCTCTGGAGCCCTCCGGATAGACGCCCGGAGCCTGGCCGCCGTCAGGCTGGACCTCGGGGAGGGCTCGGGGCGCCTCCTCGTGCGGGCCCTGGCCAGGGACGCCTTAGGGAGGATCTGGGCCGGCACCGACGACCGGGGCCTCAGGATACTGGACCCGGCGACGGGCGAGGCCGTCTCGGTGCGCGCCGCCCCGGGGTCGCCTAGCGGCCTGAGCCACGACGCCGTACGCGCCCTGCTCGCCGACCGCTCCGGCCTCATGTGGGTCGGGACGCGCGGAGGCGGCGCGGCCGCGTACAACCCTCAGGCCAGGTCGATAGCGCGCGCCTCCCCGGCGCTCGGGTTCCCCCCGTTCGAGAGCAGGCAGATACTCGAGGCC
>JAHIWG010000108.1 GCA_018816345.1 Spirochaetota bacterium
ACAAGGAATTCCTAGAGCAGCCCGGAAGCCACAAGGCCCACGAGCTGCTGCATACGCATTACGTGAAGAGGGACCTCTATAAATAATCAAGGACTATAGGGCCTCCGGGCGCCGCCAGCGCGGCGCCCGGAGGCTCGCTGTGCCGACCTCGCCCGTCATCGGAAGACGCTTAGTACCGCCAGTGAGCCTTATCGCCGTTTTTTTGCATATGCGGCGGTAATTCAGTATGCTTTGGGTACCAAGGAGGCAGAGATGCCTAAGAATATGGGACAAGTGGACAGGATAGTGAGGCTCGTCGCGGCCATCTTCATCGCCGGGCTCTTCTTCACGGGCAGGCTCGGCGGCGGCGCGGCGATCGTCCTGGGAATTCTAGGGGCTGTTTTCGTCGTGACGAGCGTAGTCGGAACCTGTCCGCTCTACATTCCGTTCAAGATCGATACGCGAGGCAAGAAAAAGTCCTGACGCCCCGCGCCGCTACTTCGACGGCCCGATCCTGATTACGATCTCGCCGTCGATATCGGTCTTCTTGAGGGGCTTGACGAGCCCGACGACCACGTTCTCTATCGTCTCTTTAATGAACGCGTTGATGGGTACCTCTACGCCCCCGGTCGTCACGGTGACCTGCCTGGTTTCCATAGTGCCTCCTATTAGGAATCTATCGATGAACGCCTCGGTTTCTCCCGGGGCGAAAACGGCCAGGCCGGAGGCTTGCGCCCGCTCGGCCAGGCCGCGATGCTCGGTAATAAGGACGTCGAAGCCCTCGAGCGGCCTCTTCAGGCTTTCCTCGTCCCGGGCCGGCCCGCCGACGAGCACCCGCGCCGAGCCCTCGACGACGCGGCCTTCTACTAGGACGACGGAGGCCCCGGGGAACAGGGAGTCCGCGTACGCGCGGCCCCATGACGGGGGGGTACGGCGAACGACGTGGGTCTCGCCGTCGGACACGAGCGCGGATAGGGCGCCCGCCTCGAAGAACCGCGACGAGTCCTTGCCCGGCAGGTTAAAGCTGCCGTCGTGCTTAACGCACTTGACGGCCCCGACGCTGATGCCGCGGGCGAATAGGCCCGCGACGCAGGCTTCCACGAAACCCGTCTTACCGGTGTTAGACCATCCTATGAAACTCGCGACCCTATCGGACATCGGAACATCCTATACCGTCGCGGCCCGCGTGGGCAAGCGATCCGAGGCGCCGTATGGCGGTACGGGCCCCGAAACCCCAGCCGCCCTCGCGCGGCTCGGGCTCGTCGACGCTGATGAGCTCGTAGCGGCCTAGCGAGAAGAAACCGCCGGCCCGGGCCGCCTCGTCGTCGCGCCTGGCCGAGAACGGGAACCGGCCTCCCGGGCCGCACAGGAGATAGCGCACGCGCCCTCCCTTGTTGAGCATCGGCATCGATACGACGCGATACGCGCCGCCCGACGGGCGGGGCTCCGCCTCCCCGGGCAACGCCTCGGCGCGTCGGGGCGGAGGAGAGAGGATGAACCAGGACATCTTGATGAGATCCCTGTCGAGGCCGGCCTCCGAGGCGAGCCGCCCGACCTCCGGAGGCACGTCCCAAGGGGCCTCGTCATGACAGGTCTGCGTCGGCCCGGCGGCCAAGGCGGGGCACGGGCCCGGGAACGTGCACGGCGCGCGGACGGTCCAGCCTTCCGCGAGCAGGGCGTCGCGGAGGGCGATCGAATCCCTGCTGGCGGCCAGGGTCGCGGGATCCATGACGAGCGCGGCGCCGCCCGGCGCGACGGCCCGAGCGGCCCGGCGCGCTATCGCGAGGCGCCGACCGACGCGATCATCGCCTCGACCGACCTCGTTAAGGCAATGCCCGAACGCGACCAGGTCGAAACCGCCGTCCGGTATCGCCTCGAGGGATTCTATATCCGCTACGGCCGTAGAGACCGAGAGCGGGGCCCCTGGACTATCGGCGAAGCGGGCCAGCGACAGCCGCGCCTTCTCGAGCGCCCTCTCCGACGAGTCGACGAGCGAGAAGGTCCTGGCGCCTAGCTCCGCGAAGGCCAGCGACACCGGTCCGGGCCCCGAGCCGACGTCCAGGACCGAGGCGGGGCGGAGGCCTGAAATAGCGGCTATCCTAGCGACCTGGGCCCGCGAGACCCGGCCGTAGTATTCATCGTAGGCGGAGAGCATAGCCGGGTCGTCCATGTAGCCGGACCCGGCCAGTCTCCTGTCTCCCGTCAGCCCGCGCTGCAGCGCGAATAGCGCCCCGGTCGGCCCGGGGACCGCCTTTCCGCGCCCGCCGCCCGGGCGAAGGCCGGCCGCCGAAGGCCGGTCACGACGGCTCAGCGTATCACCCCGAGTTCCCGGGACAGCTCGTCCATCCACGCGACGGACGCGTCGAAACCCGCCATCCGGGTATACTTATGGCTGACCTTGGGGAAGACTATGAATTTGACGCGGCTGCCTAGGGCCCTCAGGGCGACGACGAACTTGGTCTGGGTCGCCGTCGTCGCGATGAAGTCGGCGTCGCCCTGGATAACGAGGGCCGGAAGGCCATGGCCCGAGAGCCCCGTATGGTTTTCCGCGAGCCTCCTCGCCAGCTCAGGGTACTCGGCCGCGAGGGTCCCGCCGTACAGCGCCTTCGCGAACGCCGGCGCGTAGAGCTTCGTATAATCGTAGCCGAAATGCGCCTGGAATTCGTCTACCGGCATCGTCGACGCGTCGCTCTCGAAGGTCGGCAGCCAGCGCTCCTGCAGGTAGTCGGAGGGCTCGAGTCCTTCCCGGCCGTACATGCTCATGTACGAGTAGAGGATGAGGGGCGCGTACGCCACGCCCTCGCGGACGAGGGCCTCGACGTCGTTCGTCGAGCCGTAGGTCACGACGCCGGCGAGGGGCGTTTCGGGGGCGTAGCTAGGCCTCAGGTCGGCCGCGGCCATCGCGGCGTGCCCCCCCTGGGAATAGCCCGCGGTAAATACCGCCCGGGACGGGCGCGCGGACAGCCCCTTGAGCGGGAAGGCGTCGAAGGCGGCGCGGATGGCGTCCAGGAGCATGTAGCCCTCGGCGTCCTTCGAGAAGTAGCGCTGAGGCCTATCGGGGTCGTTGAAGCCGGTATAGTCGGGGAAGACGACGATATAGCCCAGCGAGGCGTACGCCAGCATATTCTGCTCGTACCAGCCCCAGCGCTTCGTATCCGGCGTCTCCAGCGAAGGCGCGCACGAATCGCCTATGCCGGTCGTTCCCGACGCGAAGACGTAGACGGGACGCTCGCCGGCATCCTCCGTCACAGGTACGTAGACCTGCGCCTTTATGGTAACGGGGGAGCCGTCGAAATCGACGCTCGAGAAGCGCATGACGTACTTGGCCACGGCGTACCTCGCCGCCGGCGGAGCGTACGATTCGAAGAACTTAGGGACAGAGGCTCGGATCGAGCCTAGCTCGAAGGTGCCGACGGCTTCCATCGACTCGATGCGCCCGCCGCCTGAAAAAGGCGCGGGCCGGGGAGCCCCGTAGGCCGTGGCGGCGGACAGGAGGAGCGCTACGGCGGAGACGCCTACGAGGAATGCTCTTCGCCTGATCATAGCCCGCTCCTCGCGCCTATAGACGCCTTCATCCAGGCCTCGACGTCGTAGAAGGACGCCTGCCTCGTATCGTGCCTGACGCGCTCGTAGACGACGAGGTCCACGGCGGAGCCCGCCTTCTCGAGGGCCTCGGCGAAGGCCTTCTGCGTACCTCCGTAGACGACTATGTCGTCCGTGCCCTGGCATATCATCACCGGCACCCCGTGGCCGGCCAGGCCGGTCCTGTTAGCCTCCAAGGCCTTATGGATGCCTGGATACTCCTCGGCGAGCGATCCCTCCAGCAAGGATTTCGCGAATGCGGGGTTGAAGAGCTTCTTGGGGTCGATGGGATAGTACGACTGGATCCCCCCGATGCACTGCCTCGTCACGTCATGGTCGAGGGTCCCGGCGAAGCGATCCGCGAGCGCCAGGCTCGGGTCGACCTCGGCGGCGCCGTACAGGTTCCTGAACGTATAGAGGATCAGGGGCGCCACGTCGGGGAACTCCCGGAACAGGGCCTCCAGGTCGGCGCTCGGGCCGTAGCCTATGACCCCGTCCAGGCGGATCTCCGGGGCGTAGGCGGCGCGGAAATCCGCGGCCGCGAACGCCGCGTGCCCGCCCTGCGAGAACCCGGCGACGAAGTTGCCCGTATCGGAGACGCCGGGGAAGCCGCCGCGCTTGAGCACGGCCCTCGCGGCCCGGATCGCGTCGAGCATCACCGCGGCCTCGGCCTCCGCCACCATGTAGTACTGGTCGCGCTCGGGATCGCCGAAGCCCAGGTAATCGGGCATGACCCCTATGACTCCCTGGCCGGCGTGGGCGAGGGTGTGCGCGCGGTAGTACCCCCAGTGGATACCCAGGACGTGCTCCCTCGAGGGGCGGCAGCCGTCGGTCAGGCCTGTAGATCCGGGCCCGAAGGCGTAGAGCGGCCTGACCGACTCGGGCTCGTCGCCGAACCGGGGGATGAACAGCTGCGTCAGGGCGACCGCCGCGTCTCCGCCGGGATACCTGCTCTCGAATTTCATCATGTAGATATCCACCGCGTAGGCCGCCGCCGGGGCCTCGGCGCCGGCGAATAGCTTCGCGATGAACGCGTCGATATCCGCGGGCCTCATCGTCCGCTCTAAGTCGAGGGAGATCACGTCGCCGGGAGCCGCGAAGAGGCTTGAGAGACCGAGGGTCAGCGCGGTAGCCAGGAGAGCGGCCCTCGGGAACCGTCTCGGTGGCCGCCCTGGAAAAAGCCCGGGCGAGCGCCGAGGGAGGCGCGCCGCGGACGGTCGAGTCGTCGTCGTGTCTATATGCATCATTACCCGAGACGATACCAGCATGGACCGTCGATGGCAAGCACGCCGCCAGCGTGCTATACTCGGGCGATGCGCCCATCGATTAGAACCATCAAGGTCGCCATCGCGCTGGCGATAGGCATCTGTACCCTCGCGGCCGCGCCCGCCTCCCCGCAGGCCAGGTCGATCTACGGAGGCGGCGTCGCCGAGGACGCGGTGCTCGTCAGGCTCGTCGACGCCGGGGCGCCCGCGCCCGTGGAGCTGGGCGTCGGGGCTCTCGCCCTGGCCGTGGCGGCTCCTGGCGACGCCACGCCGTACAGGCCTACCGTCGCCGACGTCTACATGCTCAGGTACGCGGGCAGGCGCTACGAGTTCATGCCCGAGCCGGGCCGCTATTACACCATCGTGGCCTCGGCCGGGGGCCTCCATTTCTTCTCCGACGAGAAGCACCTGGACCGGGCCCGCGCCCAGCTATACTTCTACAACGCGCTATCCGCGCCGGCGCGCCTCGCGACGGCCGACGGCTCCGCTACCATCGTCGGCCCCTGCCCGGGCGGCTCGTCCGGCCAGGTCGCCGTCAATCCCGTCCGCGCGACGGTCGCGGCCTTCGGCGACGGCGGCAGGCTCGGGGACCCGATAGAGCTGCGCCTGGAGCGGGGAGCCTCGTACTCGGTCTTCGTCTACTCAGGCGCCGCGGGACCGCGCGCGTTCTCGGTCGAGGCCGCGGTAGCGACCGAGTAGCATGGTATTCAGCTCGCCCGCCTTCCTCTACCTTTTCCTGCCGCTGTTCCTCGGCGTCTACTACCTGGTCCCGCCCCGCGCTAGGACGGGGTGGATACTCGCGGGAAGCTGGCTGTTCTACTCGCTATGGAGGCCCGATTTCCTCGTCCTCCTCGTGGCCGTATCGTTCGCCAACTGGGCCGCCGGGGCCGTCGTCGCCGCCGAGGCGAAAACCAGGCTCGGCCGCGCCAAGGCGGCGCTCGCCCTCGTCGTCGTCGCCGACCTGGCCGTCCTGGGCTATTTCAAGTACTTCAACTTCGGCATCGATACCGTCAACGCGGTCCTCTCGGTCGCCGGGGCGGCTGGGTTCACGGCCTGGCGGGTCGTGCTGCCCGTCGGCATCTCCTTCTACGTCTTCCAGGCGATGAGCTACGTCGTCGACGTGTACCGCGGCGACGCGCCGGCCTCCGGCTCGTTCGTCGACATGGCGGCGTACATAGCGCTTTTCCCGCAGCTCGTGGCCGGCCCGATAATCCGCTACAAGGACCTCGCGGGCCAGCTCCGCCGTCCCGACAGGGGGCCGGACGGCGCGGCGTACGGCCTACGCAGGTTCGTCGTCGGCCTATGCCGCAAGGTCCTCATAGCCGATACCGTCGCTCCCATCGCCAACGCGGCGTTCACTATCGCCGATCCAAGCGCGGGTGACGCCTGGCTAGGCGTCATAGCCTACGCCGTGCAGCTGTACTTCGATTTCTCGGGCTACTCCGACATGGCCGTCGGGCTCGGGCGCATGATGGGCTTCTCCTTCATGGAGAATTTCGACGCCCCCTACCGCGCCTCGAGCGTAACCGATTTCTGGAGGCGCTGGCATATCAGCCTCTCTACCTGGCTACGCGATTACCTGTACATCCCGCTCGGCGGCAATAGGAAGGGCGTCGCCAGGACCTACCTTAACCTGGCGCTCGTGATGGTCATCGGCGGGCTCTGGCACGGCGCGTCATGGAATTTCGTGGCCTGGGGTTGCTGGCACGGCGCCTGGCTATGCGTCGAGCGCCTGGCCTCGTCCTTGTCGAGGAAGGCCTCGCCTAAGGGGCGCTCGGGCGCTTCGGCCCCGGACCGGCTACCCGGGCCGCTGGCCCTCGTCGCCCTCGCCGCGCGCTGGGCAACGGCCCAGGTCGCCGTGCTCGCCGGCTGGGTCGTATTCCGGGCTACGGACATGGATTCCGCGGGCAGGACGCTCCGCGCCATGTTCCGGGTCTCCGCGGAACAGTCGCGGCTCGTGAGCGCCGACATGGCCTGGCGCTTCGGCAGGCTGGAGCTATTCGCCCTGGCCGCCGGCCTTATCCTCGCCGCCGTGGAGCCGCGGGCGGCGCTGAGGGAATACCGGACCGCGAGCCGACCGCTATCGCGGACGCTACGCGCGGCCAGGCCGGCTGCGGCCTCGGCGGGAATCGCGCTGGCCCTCGCGGCGGCGGCGATAAAGCTCTCGGCCGACGGCTATTCGCCGTTCCTGTACTTCCAATTCTAGGCTCGGGAGGAAAGCCGATGATACAAGCCGGGCACCTGGCCCTCGCCTCGTTCATAGTCGGCCTCGGCGCGGTCGGGGCCGCCGCGGTCTTCGGATCGACGGGGACGCCGGCGCGGCCGAGCGAGCGGCTCTCCTTCGCCGACGGGAAGGCCGGCGCCGAGCTCGTACGCCGCCTCGAGGCGGAGATACCCTTCAGGAAGGCCGCGATATCGGCGTTCGCGACCGTCAGGTACGACGCGTTCGGGGAAGGCTACCGAGGCGTCGTCGTCGGGGACGACGGCTGGCTTTTCTCCTCGGAGGAATTCGACCCGGATCTCTCCCGCGCCGAGGGCTTCCTGGAAGGCTCGTTCGAGGACGCGCTGGCCGCGGCCCGCGACAGGCTGGCGGCGCGCGGCGTAAGCCTCGTCGTCGCCCTGGTGCCGTCGAAATCCAGGATCTATCCTGACAAGCTAGGCGGCTCGGCCATACCGCCGGCTATTGAGGCCCGCTACGAGAACCTGGCCTTATTTATCGAAGGCCTCGGCGTGCCGGTCGTAGACCTCGCGGCGGCCCTCTCGTCGGCGCGGGCCGCTCGGTCCGGCGGCGCCGAGCCGTTCCTGCGCTCCGATAGCCACTGGACGCCGGAAGGCGCGGCGGCCGCCGCCGCCGCGATAGCCGGGCGAGTCGCGTCGCTCGGCCTGGTCCTGCCCGGCTCGGAAATAATCGCCGAGGACGAAGGCTCCGAGACTCGCGAGGGCGACCTGATGGCCTTCCTCCCCGGACGCGGCGCGACGCTCCGCCCCTTGCCGCCGCCCGAGCGGATATCCGCCCACGAGACGTTCGCCGATTCCGGGGCGGGCTTGTTCGGCTCCCAGGCGATACCCGTCGCGCTCGTCGGCACGAGCTACTCGGCCGAACCTGCCTGGCATTTCGAGGGCTTCCTGAAGCGGGCGCTCGGCGCAGACGTCATGAACCTGGCGGAATCGGGAAAGGGCCCGTTCGAGCCAATGCGGGCCGCGCTGGCCGGGGGGGAGATCGAGGCCAACGGTACGCTGCTCGTAGTATGGGAAATACCGGAACGGTACGTCGCGCCCTAGGGGCGGCTTCGCGGCGGCTACGGGTGTAGCGGCCGGGGCTTCCGACGGCCGCGCTAGCCCGCGCGCGGTAGAGGCGGCCTGATATCAGGGCCGCTATCCAGTGGATCGTCTTCCTTCATGCCGACGAGGAACAGCACTCGCCCTAGCGCCTCTAATAGGGCCTCCGGGAGGGGGCCGCGCGAACCGGCCGATTCGGGATCTATGGCCGCGAGCTCCGAGCCCATGTCCGCCATGACCGGCGGCTCCGCGCCGTAAGCCGCCGCCAAGCCCGGGCCGCTCGCCGACCTCGGCCCCTTGGCGCTGGAACCAGACCTGCATACGGAGAACGCGGGAACCCCCAGCTTGTCCCTGGTCGCGGAGAACGCGAACATCCTGCAGATAAGCGGCCTGGCCTCGTAGACGGTGCAATGGTACGGCGTGCCGTCGGCGTATAGGGGGCAGCCGACCCGGCCGTCGTCCCGTCGCCTCGCCTCGAGCCCCGCCGCGGCCATCGAGTACGCGCGGGGCCTATCCGCCGCGACCAGGAAGGCCGCGAGGTACGCGGCCTCCAGAGGGAGGATATCGGGCACGAAGGCCTCGCAGCACGAGCCGCAGCCGAAGGGGCACGAGACTCCCGAGGCCTCGACGAAATTCGAGACGGCGGCGTCGGCCCTCCGATACAGGTAGCCCAGGCTCTCGAGCCGTTCCGATAGGAGTGACGGGGGGAGGATAGACGCGATGTCCAT
Organism: Spirochaetota bacterium; assembly: GCA_018816345.1. GTDB lineage: Bacteria > Spirochaetota > Spirochaetia > Treponematales > UBA12059 > SZUA-370. The sequence goes on from JAHIWG010000108.1 coordinate 8,834, forward strand.
GCAGGGCGCTCCGCGACGGCGACGCCGGCCGCGCGGCCGGGATCCCGACGCGGGCCGACGAGGCGGCCTTAAGCGGGTAGAACTCCGTCTGCCCCGAATGTACCGGGGCGGAGGCGCGTAGTCAATATATCCGGTCCTAGCGAGGGGCGCGCCCCAGGACGCGCCTCAACCCGAGGGCGATCCGCGTCGCGAGCGCTGACAGCGGGGCCCTCGCGGCCAGCCCTACAGAGAAGCCAGCCATATCCGCGGCCATGTCGAGGAGCTCGGCCGACCGACCGTCTACCGCCAGCTGCGCCAGCTCGGTACAGGCGGAGAAGGCGAGGGCGGCTAGGACCGCCGCGACGGCGCGGCCTCCGCGCGCGACGAAGAAATCGATATGCGCGGCGACGGCCAGGGCGAGGAACATGACGAAATGGACCATCTTATCGAACCCGGGAATGCTTGGCCCGTCCGGCACGGCCGAGCCGGGTAGCAGTACCGCGACGAGGATCAGCGAGGCTACGAGTATCGTCAGGACGGGAGGCCGGGAGGGCGGTCGGATGGGCGCGCGGGCGATCATGGCTCATTCTCCACCGGGAACGTCCCCGGAGTCCAGCCCCGCGGCCGCCGCTCTCGCTGCCGCGGCCTTGACCGCCGCCGCCGCGGCCGCGTCGAGTCCCGAGCGCGAGGCTATATACGCGGGCTCCGCCTCCGCCACCGACTTGAGGGAGCCGAACGCCTCCATGATGCGCTTCGCTCGGGTCGGGCCCACTCCCCTCACGGCCTCGAGGACGGGGAAGCCGACGGCCTTACCCCTCAGCCGCTGGTTCATGCCCGTCGCGAAGCGATGGGCCTCGTCGCGCACGGCCACGACGAGGCGAAGCCCGGCCGAGTCCTTGGGCATGACGACGGGTTCCTTGGCGCCGCGCGGCCACAGCTCCTCGTTCTCCTTGGCCAGGCCGACGACCGTCACGTCCAGCCCCAGGGCGTCTATGATATCGCACGCGGCGCTTACCTGGCCGCGGCCGCCGTCAATCAGCACGAGGTCGGGGGCGTCCGCGCCCTCGTTGGCCACGCGCGTATAGTGCCGCGCGGTCGCTTCCCTCATGGCGGCGAAGTCGTCTATGGCGCCGTCGAGGCTCTTTATCTTGTAGACGCGATAGCCCTTCTTGTTCGGCGCCCCGTTCCGGAACGACACGAGCGACGCCACGGTATGCTTGCCGGATAGCTGGGCGATATCGAAGCCCTCTATGAGCTCGGGAAGCGACTCGAGCCCGAGCGCGGCCCTGAGCGACTCCAGGGCCTCGAGGTCGCCGGCCTCCCGGCGGCGCTTCGAGAGATCCTCGCGGGCGTTATGCTCGGCCATCGCGAGCGCGGCCTCGTGGCGGCGCTCGCCCGGGGTCGACAGGACGAAATCGCTACCCGTCTCCCGCCTCAGGAAATCAGCGGCCAGCCCCAGGCCGGAGGCGTCCTTGACGAACACCTCCGGTGGAGGGACCCTATCGCGGCCGTAGTAGGCCGTCAGGAACTCGGCGGCGGCCTCGGCCTCGGAACCGAAGCTCCGCTCGCGGAAGAGGTCCCGTCCCACCAGCCTGCCCGAGCGGGTCTGGAAGACGACGAAATCGGCGAGGCTGCCGTCGAGGGCCCAGGCGACGTAGTCGCGGTCCCCGTAGGCGAAATCGACGACGCCCGAATCGCCGCGGAACGCCTCGATCGCCTGGATAGTGTCGCGCAGAGCGGCCGCCTTCTCGAAGCGCAGTTCCGCGGACGCGGCCTCCATGTCGGCCTTCAAGGCCGCCGATAGGGCCTCGGTGTCGCCCGAGAGCAGGGTGGCGACGCGCTCCACCTGCCGCGCGTACTCCTCGCGGGTCGTCTTCCCGGCGCAGGGGGCGCCGCAGCGGCCGATATGGTAATACATGCAGGGCGTCTCCCTCTTGCGCAGCGTCTTGCACCGACGCAGCGGGAAAAGGCGCCTCACGAGGTCGAGATACCGGTCGATGACGTCGGCGCTAGGGTACGGCCCGAAATAGCGGCTCCCGTCGTCCACGATGCGCCTCGTCCGGAAGACCCGAGGGTACTCCTCGTTCGTTATACGTATCGCCGGATAGGTCTTGCCGTCCTTGAGGTTGATGTTATACCGGGGCGAGTACTGCTTTATTAGGTTATTCTCGAGGAGCAGCGCCTCGTACTCGGTCTCGGTCAGTATCCATTCGAGCGTCTCGGCCTTCGACACGAGGACCCGGGTCTTTATCTCCCTCTTCCCGGAAAAATACGAAGCGAGCCTTGCCTTGAGCGATTTAGCCTTCCCGACGTATATGACGACCCCTTCGGGGTCCTTCCAGAGGTAGACTCCCGGCGCTTCGGGGGCCTGTTTAGCGCTATTCCGCAATCCAGCCGAAGGCCGGGCTTTATTCTCGTCCATATTCTTCGATAATATGATAGCGGGGTTTCGACAAAAAGTGGAGCCTCCCCGGCCATTCGGCCGATTCCCCCGGATCGAGGTACGGCGCAGCATGGGAGTATTCATCAACGAGCAAACGAAAAGCGCCTTAAGGCGAAGCATTATCTTCGCCTCCGCGCTATCCGCCGTATTCCTTAGCGGCCTCGGCGCGGAGGAGAGCCTCGTCATAGACGCGGCGAGCGTCTCGGCCAGCTCTCCTCGCCAATGGGTATTCGACGGCGCGGAGCGAGTCGACGGCTCGGGAGCCCCGGAAATAGCGCTCAAGGCCGGCGCGTCGATTCAGGGGCCGGCCCCCGACCTCTATATATCCTTCGACGACGACGCGGCCGTAGACCTGGCGGGCAACTGGACCGTCGAGCCTATAGGCCCGATAGTGCGCTCCGCCTCGGCGCGCTTCGGCAGCGGATCCGGCGCCTTCCGCGCGCCCGCGACGAAGCTCGTGCTCCAGCCCGCGTCCGCGGCGAGCTTCGTCCCGGACGTCCCGCTAGGAGACCTGTCGCTCGAATTCTGGCTCAAGCCGACCAGGGCGGACTCGGGCGAGATAGTGCTTCTCTGGAAGGCGAACCGACGGGCCGGCAAGGCATGGCTCAGCCAGCAGATATCGTGCATAGTCCTCCGCAACAAGGTAGTGTTCGGCTTCCTCAACTTCTTCGCGGCCCCGGGCGGCAAGCCTACGTCCATCAGCCTGCAGGGAAAAACCAGCCTCGTGCCGGGAGCCTGGTCCCATCACCTCGTCCGCTTCGACTCGACGACCGGGCTGCTCGAGTACCTGATGAACGGAGAGCTCGAATCGATCCGCTACGCCACGTCCACTGAGAAGCAGTCGGGCACCGTCTATGCGCCTATACCGGGCGCTTCGGGCAGGCTAGAGCTAGGGACCAACTACACGGGCCTCATCGACGAATTCAGCGTCTCCAGGACGTTCTCGGAGGACCCGAGCCTACGGAGGTACGCCCCGACGGGCGGTTTCGCGGAATCCCCCATCTTCGACCTAGGATCGACCAACTCAGCGCTCCTGGCGATAGACGCGAAGGCTCGCCAGCCCGGGGAGTCGGCGGTTCAATGGAGCTACCGCTTCGGCGACTCGTCAGCCGGCTGGCGCGAGGGTTCCCCGGACTGGGAGCCGTTCGTCCCTGGCGCTCCGCTGGGGGACGCCTCCGGGGCGCCGCGCGGACGCTATATACAGCTAAAGATGGACCTCTATCCGGACGCTTCCGGGGAGCGGTCCCCGGCGGTAGCGTCGATCTCAATACGGTACGAACCCGACCTCGCGCCTACCCCGCCCTCCAGCGTTTCCGCCGTCGTCGGGGATAGGCGAGTCGCGCTCCGATGGTCGCAGGTATCGGAAGCCGACATAGGAGGGTATGTGGTATACTACGGGCTCTCCTCGGGCGACTATTTCGGCTCGGGCGCGGCCGAGGGCTCTAGCCCGGTATTCGTCGCCGGGTCCGCGACCACGAGCCTGGTCCTGAACGGATTGAAAAACGGAGCCCTGTATTATTTCGCCATCGCCTCGTACGACGGCGCTCATCCTCCCCATATCGGGGAATTATCGCGCGAGATCAGCGCGCGTCCATCGAGGGTCTCGCCATGACCGACGACAAGAAAGGCTCGAACAACCTCGCGCGCGCGCAGAACGCCCTCAGGCTCAGGGATTTCGAGACCGCCGAGCGTTATTCCCGCAAGCGCCTCCTCGAGGACCCCACGTCCAAGACGGCCCGCATGGTGCTGGGCACGGTCTACCTCAGGACCAACAGGGCGAAGGACGCGCTCGCCGCCTTCTCCAGCGCCGTAGAGGCCGACTCCAAGGACGTACGGGCCCTCGAAGGCATGGCCGTCTCGTACTTGAGGCTTAACAAGGCGCTAGACGCGCTATCGGCCCTGGAACGCGCAATCGACATCAAGCCGAACGACGCCGAGCTCCTCTTCAACCTCGGCAACGCGCACAAGGCCCTCGGCAACCTGCGGGCGGCCGAGATGTCCTTCGCCAAGGCCATCGAGATCGACGGTAGCCACGTCATCGCCTACAACAACCTCGGCAACGTCTACCTCGCCATGGGGGACAACGCCAAGGCGGTACAGGTGTTCTGGCGCGGCCTGTCGGTCGATCCCAACTATCCCTCGTTCCACTATAACCTAGGAATAGCCTACGAGGCGCTGGGCAAGCCTGACGACGCGATAACCGAGTACGACGCCGCGGTAAAGGGCAGGCCCGGCTGGATAGAGGCGATGACGCGCTACGGCGAGTGCCTCGCGAAGAACTCCGAGCACAAGCGCTCGATCGACGTCTTCTCGCAGATCATAGCCATAGACCCCCTGAACGCGCCCGCGAGGAACGGCATAGGCCTCTCCTACGCCGAGGCGGGCAAGCCCGACGAGGCGGTCTCGTGGTTCCGCAAGGCGCTCGAGGCGGACCCCAAATTCCTGACGGCCGCCGTCAACATCCAGGACGTGCTGGAGAAGACGGGCCGATACGCCGAGGCCGTGGGCGAGATCCAGGCCCTCGTCGAGCTGATGCCCGACAACGACGGCCTTAAGGTACAGCTTTCGAGACTCTACAGGGCCCTCGGCCATCTCGATCTCGCCATGGACACGGTCAGCGACGTGCTCAGGCGCTCGCCTAACGATATAGAGGCGCTGAAGATATACGGCATGCTGCAACAGTCGCTGGGCAAGCCCGAGAAGGCCAAGGAAGTCTACCGCAAGATCGTCAAGCTCGATCCTAGCCAAGCCTCGTTCAGGATAGAGCTGGCCAAGCTGTACCGGGAATCGGGCGACGCCGAGTCCGCGGTCAAGGAGCTCGAGGAATTCCTCGTATCCAGGCCTAAGGACCAAGCCGCCAGGATCGAGCTCGCACGCGCGTACGCCGACAAGGGCGACCACACGCATTCCGCCCAGATCCTCCGGGAACTAATAGACGCCAAGCCGGACGACGCCGAGGCGTGGCTCGAGCTATCGGCAGCCTACCAGGCGCTCGGGGATAAGGATAAGGCGGTAGAGGCGGCGGGCAGGCTCGTCAACCTGCGGGGAGGCAGGGGCAGGCCTGACGACATCGACGGCCTCAACGACTCGATAGGCACCTACGAGAAGGCCGTCCGCGCCTACTCGGAGGATATGCGGGAAGCGTGGGACAGGAACGTGAAGGTCCTACGCGAAGCCCTGCGGAGCGACGAGGAAGCCGCCGACGCGACGGAGGCCGGCGAGGAGGCCGAGGCCGTATTCGACCTTGGCCACGCCGAATCGATACCGATCGACGAGGCCGAGGAGCTCGTATTCCTCGACGAGAGAGAAGAGCCGCTCGACGGAGAGGACGAGATGATCCTCGAGCCCGAGCGGGAGCCCGACGAGGAGATAGAGCTCGGCGACGAGGCGCCGGAGGTAGACGCCCTCCTCGAGGGCCAGGATCTATACGATGACGAGCCGCCGGAGACATCCGCGCCCAGGGACGAGCCGAAAGCCGAGCCGCAGGAACAGGGCGGAGAAGAGACGCCCAGAGCCCAGAGCCCCGAACCGCCGCGGCCAGCCCAACCTCAGTTCCAGCCTGCGCCTCAGCCGCAGGCTCAGGCGCAGGCTCCTATACAGCCTCAGTACCCGCAGTTCCCTCCTTTCCCGCCTTTCCCCCCGTTCCCGGCTTACCCAGCTCCGCCTCCCGCGACCGAGAGACCCCGCCCGCCGAGCCTCGAGCCTCTCGAGCTTTCTCAACCGGAGGAAGAGCTTGAGGAAGGCCTTGACTTGGAAGAACGGCCGACGCTCGACGATGAGGAAGGCGACGAGATAGAAGCGGCTCCTGAATATATCGATGAACCCGAGTTCGAGGACGGCCCCGAAGAACCCCTGGACGACCTGGCCGATTCCGCCGATGAAATTATTACCGAAGAATCGGACGAGGATCCCTGGGCTGAACCCGAACCTGAACCCGAACCCGAACCTGAACCCGAACCTGAACCTGAACCTGAGCCTGAGCCTGAGCCTGAGCCTGAGCCAGAACCAGAACCAGAGCCTGAGCCAGAACCAGAACCAGAGCCTGAGCCTGAACCTGAGCCAGAACCAGAGCCAGAACCAGAGCCAGAACCAGAACCAGAGCCAGAGCCAGAACCAGAGCCTGAGCCTGAGCCTGAGCCGGAGCCTGAACCTGAGCCGGAGCCTGAACCAGAACCCGCGCCTGAGCCTGAGCCTGAACCGAAGCCGGAGCCAATGCCGGAACCAGCGTCAATGCCGCAGCCGAGCCCGAGGCGGGACCCTTCGAAAAAAAGCGCGCCAGAGGCGGAAGATCAGGACGAGGCCATCGACCCCTTCGGAGAGGAAGCCGCCAAGCTCTATTTGTACCTCAAGGATCTGACGAAATCGCTACCGCAGGATAAGCGCGAGGCCATGGAGAAGAGCGGCGTCTCGACGAAGCTGGACGCCATCATCGAAAGGGTCACGAAGCCTTTCGCCGCGCCTCCGGTCCCGGCCGAGATTCTCGGGATGCCCATATCGCCTCGCCTCGCGAAGCTGATCGAATACATGCGCCGGGAGAAGCATAATGCCGGGAAATAATATTCAGAAAATCAGGGGATACATAGTCTCGATGCCGAGCCTCCCTACCACGGTGGCCAAGGTCATGGAGATATGCAATAACCCGAAGACGAGCCCGACGGACCTCGACAAGGTGATCGCCCTCGATCCCGTACTCATGGGCAAGGTGCTGAAGCTGATCAACTCGGCCTATTACGGCCTCCAGAACCAGGTGACGAGCCTCGTGCGCGCCATCATCATGCTCGGCGTCAACACGGTGAAGAACCTGGCCCTCAGCACCGCGATACTCGACAGGCTCGCCGACAAGTCGGGTTTCAGGGCCCTTAACATGGAGGGATTCTGGCGCCATTCGCTCTGCGTGGGAGTCGTCGCCAAGCTGATAGCCAAGAAGAAGGGCGTAGAGGCCCAGCGCCTCGACGAGTTCTTCGCCGCGGGACTCCTGCACGACATAGGCAAGATACCGCTCAACAACGCGCTGTCGGAGGAATACGTCCGGGCGATGGGCCTCGCGGACCGGGAGCGTATACCTATCCACCTAGCGGAGAAGCGGAGCATCGACATCGACCATGCCGAGGCGGGTTCGATGATAGCCGAGGCCTGGCACCTCGACGGCCCTATCGCCGACGCCATCCGCTTCCATCACGACGTCGGGCTCTACGAGGGGAAGAACGCGGACATCGTCATGGCCGTCGCGGTAGCCGACTACTACGCCAACCGGGAAGGCATAGGGTTCTCAGGGTGCCTCTATCCGGAGAAGCTCCCGCCCGAGGTCTTCGAGCGGCTCCGGGTGCCGAAGGCCTGGCTCGAGGAGATAGACGCGGCCGTAGCCGCGGAGATAGAGAAGGCCTCCGTATTCTTGAAGATCAAATAGCGACAGGAGGCGATCCCATGTTCAGCGTGAAGATTTGGGGCGATAGGGGCTCCATGCCGGTGCCGGGCCCGGAGACGGTCGTCTTCGGCGGGAACACCTCGTGCATAGAGGTCCGCTGCGGCGACAAGCGTATCGTCATAGACGCGGGGTCCGGGATCCGCAGCCTAGGCGATTGGATCGTCAGGAACGAACTGAAGAACGGCCCTATAGACGCCGACGTGTTCCTGACGCACACGCACTGGGACCATATCATGGGCTTTCCCATGTTCACGCCCATCTACGTTCCCGGCACGACGCTCCGCATACACGGCCCGGTCAACTTCGAGGACGAGACGCTAGAGCAGATCATAGGCTCCCAGCTCTCGTACCGCTACTGGCCGGTACGGCAGGACGAGCTAGCGGCCAAGATCAGCTACCAGAGCCTCAAGGAAACGCAGCTCGACCTCGGGAACGGCGTGATCGTCAAGACCAAGTACCTCAACCACCCCGTCCTATGCCTAGGATACCGCATCGAGTACGAGGGCAAGGCCTTCGCCACGGCCTACGACCACGAGCCGTTCGTGAACCTGTTCCCTACGGATCCGGCCGACCCGGATTACGACGCGATGATAGCCGAGGAAGGCGACAAGGCCGCGAGGGAGGAGAACGAGAGGATAGAATCGTTCTACCGCGGCGTCGACCTGCTCGTGCACGATACTCAGTACAGCGCCAAGGAGTACAAGGCCGGCAAGATGGGCTGGGGCCACTCCTCGTTCGAGTACGCCATAAACGCGGCCAGCCGCGCGCGCGTCAAGCGCCTTCTCCTCTTCCACCACGACCCGAACCGCTCCGACGCCGAGCTGCAGGAGCTCGAGCTCTTCTACCAGGAGAAGATACACGGAAAGACCGCCCTCAGGCTCGACGCGAGCAGGGAAGGCATGACGATCAACCTTTAGGGGGAGCGCCGCCCTTGACAGCCGAATGATATGCGCGGACAATCCGCACCGATGCACGATACCCCAAGCGTACTACTTCGAATAAGGAAATCCGCCGCGGGCGGCCTCGCCTCCGGCGCGAGGACGGCCCTCTACCTGATAAGGATCATGGTCCCCGTGAGCCTCGCAGTGGCGCTCCTCAAGTGGAGCGGCGTCCTCTCGTGGGGCGCGAGCTTCCTCGCGCCGGCGATGGGCCTCCTCGGCCTGCCCGGCGAGGCCGCGGTGGTCCTCCTGAGCTCCGCGCTCCTCAACGTCTATAGCGCGATCGCCGTGATAGAGACCCTGCCGCTGTCTACGCGGGAGATTACAATCCTGGCCATCATGTGCCTGACGGCCCACAACCTGATAATCGAGACGGCCGTGATGAGGAAGTCCGGCTCGTCGGCGTTCAAGATGGTGGTCCTCAGGATAGGCTGGGCCTTGGCCCTCGGCTACCTCTTCAACCTCGTATTGCCCGCGGGGCGCTCGGCGGCGATAGCCGCGGCGGATTCCGCGGTACCGGCGGCCGCGTTCTGGCCGTCCATGGCCGGCTGGGGGCTATCGACGCTGAGGCTGATAGCCAAGATCGTCGTTCTCGTGGTCGCCATCATGATCGGCCAACGGCTCATGGAGGAATTCCGGGTCATGGACTTCCTCTCGAGAGTCACCTCCCCCGCTATGCGGGTCTTCGGTCTATCGGAGAACGCGAGCTTCCTGTGGATAGTCATCAACGTCGTCGGCTACGCCTACGGCGCCGCCATCATCATGGAACGGGTCAAGGACGGTAAGATGAAGCCTCAGGAGGCTGATCTATTCAACCACCACGCCGGCCTGTGCCATAGCCTCCTCGAGGATACGACCATGTTCCTAGCCATCGGGGTCTCGCTCTTCTGGATCACCGTCCCGCGTTTAGCCGCGGCCCTCGCGGTCGTCTGGTTCGAGCGCGCGCGCAGGCATCGGTTCAGGAGATCCTTCAAGGTCGGGACCGTTTAAGCGCGAGACCGCGTAGGAGCGAGACCGCGAGAGCGGGGCTCGCCCTTAGGCTCCCTGGAATAGGAGCCACTCGGCAACGACGCCCGCGAGCGACGCGAGGCCGAGAGCCTCTACGGCGATCCCGACGCCCAGGGCTAGCAACGCCGCTAGGCGCCACGGCCTCGCGAACGGCTTCCGGCGGACGAGGGGCGAGGCTGCGACGAGGCCGGCCAGGGCCGCCAGCGCGGCGACGGTCCAGGCCCTCGCGTCTTCCGGCCTCGTCGCGACGACCGCCTTGAGCCCGATTCCCAGCCTGGCGGCCCAGGCTCCCACGGCCGATAGCCTTCCGAGGGCCATGGAGAGGCCGATAGCTACCAGGAGCGATCCCGACGCTATCCGCACTGCTCGGCCGTGGCGCTTGAACCAGGCCCAAAGCGGCGCTAGTCGCTCGAAGAACAACCCTGTAGCGACGAACGGCACCGCCAGCCCCGCGGAATAGGCCGAGAGCAACAGGACGGCTTTCGCGACGCTTCCGGATCTCGCCGCGATAAATAAGATAGAGGCCAGTATCGGGCCGACGCACGGAGTCCAGCCGGCGCCGAAGGCCATGCCTACCACGAAGGCGCCTGCCGCGCTCGTGGGGCGCCTCTTCACGCGGGCCCTCGCCTCTATATTGAGCAGCTTCAGGAAATCGAAAATAGTATTTAGGCCGAAGCCTATTATTATCGAGCCGCCTATAATCGACGCGAGCCTATTACCGCGCCCCGCGACGAGCATGCCGCCCCCGGAGAACGCCAGGCCCAAAGCCACGAACACGGCGGAGAAGCCAAGGACGAAGAAGAGAGTCCTATTGAGCACGCCCGCGCGCCTCGAGCCGTTCCGAATCTCGTCGCCGCCGGCTCCGCTTATGAAGGACAGGTAGCCGGGGATTAAAGGTAGCACGCACGGCGACAGGAACGACAAGAGCCCCGCGCCGAGGGCCAGCGCGATCGAGACGTCTATCAAGGCAGGCGCTCCGCGAGTTCCCTGAAGAGCGAGACTACCTTGGGGTCGTCGTAGGAACGCGCGCCGATGACTCCCGCTATCGCGCGACCCTGCTTATCGAGCACGAACGTAGTAGGGATGCCCCGTCCTACGAACGGCGCCGAAACCGAGCCGCTCTCGTCGAGGTACAGCGGGAACGTATAGGGATTGGCCTTGACGAAATTCGCCACGACCGAGGGCGCCTCGGAAACGCTTATAGCCATGACCTCGAACGCGGCGCCCTCGAGCGTGTCATGGAGGATCTGTATGGACGGCATCTCCTGCCTGCACGGGGGGCACCAGGTGGCCCAGAAATTTAGCAGGACGACCTTGCCTGATAGATCCGCCAGGCCCTTCGCCTTGCCCGACAGGTCGGGGACGGAGAATGGGGGCAGGGGTTCCGGCGTCGGGAACGAATAGAAACCGAGCTCGTCGAAACGCTTCGCGTACCATGGCGCGGCCGCGTTGGAGGCAGCGACCTCGACCACGGCCCCGCTTGGTACCCCCTGCGCGGCCGCCTCGCCGGCCGGTTCCGGAGCCTTCGCCTGGCGCGGGCCGGAGCACGAAGCGAGGGCTATGGACGCGAAGGCTATCGCTACGACGTGAACTGCCTTATTCATCGGTTCTCCTATAACTTGGTCTGACGCTTCTATATATGAAATTTACTATAATCCCGAGCGTTATTCAAGCGAAGCCGCCTTCCGTAGGCGAATGGCCGCGTTTTCATTATACTATGTAGCAGTCCGGTATAGAGACCCGGACCGCTACCAATAATCATACGCGAGGAGATTTCATGCGCAGCCAGATATACGGCAGATACGAAGATGAGGACGAGGAAGAGGAGAAGTCGCAGAAGGGACCGGACGCCCTCGCCGAACGCCTCCTGGAGACCAGGACCATAATCCTATCGGGCCAGGTCAATAAAGAGCTCGCCGAGCGCGTGGTGCGCCAGCTCCTGTTGCTCGAGGCCAAGAACTCGGATCCCATAAAGGTCATGATCGATTCGCCCGGCGGAGACGTAGACGCCGGCTACGCCATCTTCGACATGGCGCGCTTCGTGAAGCCGGACGTGTGGATGATAGGCATGGGGCTCGTCGCGAGCGCCGGCGCCTTGATCCTGCTCGCGGCCCCAAAGGAGCGCAGGATAGCCTTCCCCAACTCCCACTACTTGATCCACCAACCGCTTTCCGGGCTCCGCGGCGTAGCCACCGAAATAGAGATACACGCCCGCGAGCTGGAGAAGACCCGCGACAGGCTTAATAAGCTCATCGCCCAGGAGACGGGACAGCCTCTCGAGCGCGTCGTCAAGGATACCGACCGGGACTACTGGATGGGGGCCGAGGACGCGGTAGCCTACGGCCTCGTCTCGAGGATAGCGGCGACCAGGGACCAGCTCGGCTTCTAGCCTTAGGACAACCCCCTCGAAGCGCAAGCGCCGAGGCTCGCGGCCCCGTAAGCGGACAGGAGAGCGATCTCGCCGGTCCGGCGGGGCCGCGTCCGTTATAAGGGGGTTAGGCATGCGCTTTAGACGATTCGCGACGCTATCCGCGGCTCCGCTCGTATTAATCGGCTGCGTCCGTTGCCAGACGGCGCCGGCGGCCTCCGGCGGGGCCGTGATCATGTCCTATAACCTTCAGACGCTATTCGATCCCGTCGACCAGGGCGGCGAGTACGAGGAATTCCGCGTAGCGACCGGAGCGTGGAGCGAGGCCCTCTACCGGACGAGGGTCGAGGCCCTGGCCTCGTCGATCCTGGCGTCCGGGATCCCTGGCTCGCGGGACGGACGCCCGGACGTCGTAGTAGTGCAGGAGGCCGAGAACGCCCGGGTACTACGCGACCTGGCCGAGGCGGCCGGGGGCTATAAGTACATAGCGTCGTCGCCGGCAGAGGACGCCAGCCTGGGCTGCGGGATACTATCCCGGTTCCCCTTCGCGGCGCTCAAGGCGCACCGCGTCAGGGCGCCGGACGACGGGCCCTCCTCGGTACCGCGCTTCATGCTCGAGGCCGAGCTAGACGCGGACGGTCGGCGGCTCGTCGTGATAGCGGCCCACCTGAAGAGCAAGCTGGGCGGCGCTGCCGAGACGGAGCCGGAACGCAGGGCCGCCGCCGCCTTCGTCAGCGCGCTCGTGGCGGCCAGGCTGGCCTCCGCTCCCTCGCTCGCGGTAATAGTCGCGGGCGACTTCAACGAGAATCCCGACGAGCACGACCGGGTGGGCCGCGCCTACCCTACCGCCTTGATGCCCCCTGACTCGGGCCCGGGGAGCTGGCTATTAATTGCGGGCGATAAAGGCTCGGCGACGTCGGCAGGCGGCCCTCCCGTCCTCTATTGCCCGTGGGAGGAGGCGGGCGGCTATAGCTACCGCTACCGGGGCTCGGAGGAGCGCATCGACCAGCTGCTCCTATCCGCGGGGACGGTCGCCGGGGACGACTGCCCATTCCGGTTCGAGGCCTTCAGCGCCGTCCCGCCGGAATTCATAGTCGATCCCGAGGGGTCACCTCTCGGCTGGAACGCGCGGACCGGTTCCGGCTACTCGGACCATCTTCCGATACGGGTCCGGCTAGCCTTCTCGCCATAGCATCCTCGCCCCGGGTTCCGATGCG
>JAHIWG010000109.1 GCA_018816345.1 Spirochaetota bacterium
ACAAGGATACCGCCGAGCAGATGGCCGGTTTCTTCAAGGGAGTCACCGTCGGGGACCTGCCGGAAGGCAACGGCTGGGCGATCGAATTCCTCCAGCTATGCACGCACTCCGGTACCCACCTCGACGCGCCATGGCATTATTACCCTACGCAGGACGGCGGCGAGCCCGCCTTGACCATCGATCAGATCCCGCTGGAATGGTGTATTGGCAACGGCGTCAAGATGGACTTCTCCGACAAGCCGGACGGCTACAAGATTAGCGCCGGGGACGTGGAGAAGTACTTCGAGAACGCCGGCTACACGCCGAAAGAAGGCGATATCGTCCTCCTCCATACCGGCGCCGATGCCCGCTGGGGTACTCCCGCCTACCTGGTGGCCGGCCCCGGGATGAGCTACGGAGCTACCATGTGGCTGCTCGACAAGGGAGTCAAGGTGGTAGGTACCGACGGCTGGAGCTGGGACGTGCCGCTTCCCTTCGAGGGGGAGGAGTTCGCGAGGACCCGCGACGCCTCGATTATATGGGAGGCGCACCGCGTTGGCCGGGACAAGGCGTACTGCCATATCGAGAAGATGACCAACCTGGACAAGCTCCCCCTGACCGGTTTTACCGTAAGTTGCCTGCCCGTGAGCATCAAGAGGGCTTCCGCCGGATGGTGCCGCGCCGTGGCGATCATGGATTGAGTCAAGCGCCGGAGGATCCTCCCCAGCGTAAGACGCGAAGGCTTAACAGAGAATAAGGAGAAAGACAAATGACATCGACCGTTATTTTCCTGATAATGTTTGTCGTCTTTTCCGCCATCCTAGTTGGCGCCGGCCTGTACTCCAAGCGATGGGTTTCCGAGTCGTCCGATTTTATACTGGCCGGAAGGGAAGTATCCACCGTCATCAACATGATGGGCGTATGCGCTATCGGCTTCGCCGGCACTACGATAGCGTTGGCTCCCGGCTTTTCCGTCCTATTGGGCTTTAAGGCCGCGATCATGTGGGGCGGAATATATTGCATATGCGGCTTGATGCTGTTCGGCGTCCTGTTCTCGGGGTTCATACGCCGTAGCGGCGCGCAGACTCTGCCCGAGTACCTGGAGATGCGCTTCAACGGCACGGTGCGTTCCGTCGTCGCCATCACCAGCGTCATCGGCATGTCAGGAATCCTGGCTAACAATATCGTCTCCTGCGCCAACGCCATCACCGGGTTCACTGGCTGGAACCCCACCGTCATAATCGCCGTGATATTCGCGATCATCATAGGCTTTACCTTCATCTCGGGGCTGTGGGCCGCTACGATCACCGATTTCTTCCAGGTCACGATAGGCGTCGTGGCCGTTCCCCTCCTCCTTACCCTGCTCGTCAGGAAGTACGGCGGCCTGGGAGCGGTAAACGCGGCCTGGCCGGGCGGCGACTTCTTCTCCGCCGGGATCGGAGGAGCGAGCCTTCCCGGCGCAAAGCTAACCTATCCGTCGATACTTAATTTCGTAATATGCTTCGCCGCCGCGCTCGTCTGGGGGAATAACTACTATTGGATGAAGATAGCGTCGTGCCGTAGCGAGAAGGTCGCCAAGAAATCCTTCGTCCTAGCCGCCATCATCCTCGTTGCCGTCTTCATGATCCCGCTCGGCCTCGTCGGCGCTTACGCGGGCGCTTTCTTCGGCGGCAGCTTCATTCCCGGAGGCGGCAAGCTGCTCCAGACCGCGGCGTACGGCGTGATCGTCAAGGTATTCGCCCCTATCGTCGGTTCGTTCTTCGTCATCGGCGCCGTGGCCGCCTCTATCTCGACCGCCTCGACGGCGGCACTCGGCGCTACCGCCGTAGCCACCCGTGATATCTATCAGCGCCTCATAAAGCCCGACGCCGACGTAAAGAAGGGCCTAAAGGCGTCCAAGCTCATCATGGTCGCCATCGGTCTTCTTACCTGGGTGCTCTGCCAGTTCCCCGGCGGTCCCATCTACCTCTTCGCGTTCGCCAACTGCTGGCTAGTGCCTCCAGCCATCCTCCTTGGCCTGGGCGCGTTCTGGCCAAGGTTCAATTCCCGCGGAGCGCTGTGGGGCGCCTTGGCCGGGATGATCGCGATGGTCTCGTTTACCCTCCTCGGCGACGTGTTCAAGGTCTTCGTCATCAACAGGTACGTCTATATGGCGACGCTCGGCTTCGTCATTACGCTGGTAGTGGCCGTCGTCGCTTCGCTGACCGCCAAGTCGAAGTACTACGGCCAAGCCGGATGGGATCGAGTCCCGAGCGCCACGAACCGCAAGGACGTAAAGCTGAACGGAACCGACCTGCAGGTGCTGCAGATGATACGCCTCGGGCACCTGTACATGGCCGACCTCACCGACGCCTTGGGCGTGGACTCGAAGACGTCCAACGCCGCCATAGAGAACCTGGACCAGGGCGGCTATATCGTCCGCGCCGGCATGAGAGGATCCAAATTCTACGTCTTCGGCATCACGGAGAAGGGCATGGCCGCCTTGCCGGCTTTGGCCGGGCCCGAGGCCGCCATGGCGAAGGAAGGACTAACGCCGCTATACATGGAGCTGCTGGACCTGGTCAAGAATCATCCCGAGAAGCAGGCGGATTTCGTGAAGCGCAATGCCATCAAGTCGTTGCACATGGCGTCCATCTCCGCTCATCTTACCCGTCAGGGCTATATCGTCGAGGGGGGGCTCTTCAAGCGGAAGCTGAGGATTACCGATAAAGGCTCGGCCGCCATACGGGAATTCGCCGTAGAGGCTTGACGGCGCTCGCGGGCGGTACAAGCCGCCCGCGCTCCGCGTATCGCGCTAAGGGGGTCTTGATGTCCGAGCTACTGGAAACCGTCATCGTCGCCTATGGGCGGACGGCCTGCGCCAAGGCCAGAAAAGGGTCGTTCAGGGATTCGCATCCGGTGGAGTTCGCCGCCCAGGCGCTCGCGGGAGTGGTAGACAGGGTCCCGGCCATCGATAGGGAGGAAATCGACGACGTCATCGTCGGATGCGCCATGCCCTACGGCGTGCAGGGATGGAACATATCGAAGCTCATTCTTCAGAGGGCCCGGTTTCCCGATAGCGTCTCGTCGCAGACCGTCAACCGTTTCTGCTCCTCCGGCCTGCAGGCGTTGGCCCTCGCGAACAACAGCATCCGCTGCGGCGAGGAGGCTATCGTCGTGGCGGGGGGAGTCGAGTCGATGAGCCTCGTCCCGATGCTGCCCGACCCCGTAACGTTCGATCCCTGGCTGGCGGAGAATCGGCCCGGGGCCTATACGGGGCCCGGGCTCACCGCCGAGGCCGTGGCGGAACGATACTCCGTCAGCCGAGGGGACATGGAGGCGATGGCCGCCGAGAGCCATAGGCGAGCCGCCGAGGCATGGGCCAAGGGTTACTTCGATGGGCAGATCGTCCCCGTCTCGATCGTCGGCCCGGACGGGAAGAGTATCGTCGTGCGACGCGACGAGGGGGTTCGCCCCGACGCCAGTCCCGGGGGCCTATCCTCCCTGGCCCCGTGCTTTAAGGATGGCGGCCTCGTTACCGCCGGCACCTCCTCGCAGATGAGCGACGGCGCTGGCTTCCTCGTCATGATGTCGGGGGCGAAGGCGAAGGAAAAAGGGCTCCGGCCTATCGCCCGAATGCTCGCCTTCTCCACGGGCGGCGTTCCCGCGGAGATAATGGGAATCGGCCCTATCGTGGCCGTGCCGAAGGTCCTGAGGAAGACCGGGCTCGGTATCGACGACATGGATATCATCGAGCTCAACGAGGCCTTTGCCGCCCAGGCTCTGGCCTGCATGCGTTCCCTGGGCATGGACCCCGCCAGGGTCAATCCATGGGGCGGGGCGATGGCGCTGGGGCACCCGCTAGGCGCGTCGGGCGCCATGCTGGCCTGCAAGGCTCTCGCGTACCTAGAGCGCACCGGCGGGCGTTACGGCATGGTCACCATGTGCGTCGGAGGCGGGATGGGCGCCGCGGCCGTGTTCGAGCGGCTATAGCGAGCATCCTGAAAGGCATGCGAGGTTAAATAAGGAGCTATCCTATGAACAAGCGCATCATTACCGTGGCGCCGACCGGAGCGTGGCCTACCAAGAAAGAGAACCCAAACGTACCGCTGCGGCCCGCTGAGATAGCGGACGAGGTCTATGGCTGCTGGAAGGAGGGGGCCGCCGTCTGCCATATACACGTGCGCGACGACGACTCCAGGCCGACCATGGACTTAGGCAAATTCGAGGAGACCGTCCGGCTCATCAGGGCCCGCAAGGACTGCGATATAATCGTCAACCTGACTACCTCTGGCGGAATCAATCTGAAGGAGGACGATCGCTGCCGCCCATTCTTCGAGTTGAGGCCCGAGATGGCCACCTTCGACTGCGGTTCCATGAACTGGCAGCACTCCGCCGTATTCGAGAACCATCCGCTATTCCTGGAGAGAATCGGGGCGATGATGCAGGATTCGGGCGTAAAGCCGGAGATCGAGACCTTCGACCCCGGCATGATATACAACGCCGGCTACTACCTGAGGAAGGGCGTGCTGAAGGCTCCCCTGCATTTCCAGTTCTGCATGGGCGTCCCAGGCGGCATCAAGGCCAGCGCCAAGAACCTGGTCTTCATGAAGGATACCATGGACGAGGTGGCTCCCGGCTCGACGTGGTCGGCCTTCGGTGTCGGAGCTGGCGCGATGGAGATACTGTACTCGGGCGTCGCGATGGGAGGCCATGTCCGCGTCGGCATGGAGGACAACGTGATGTACAGGAAGGGCCAGCCGGCCGACGGGAACAGGCAGTTCGTCGCCCGGGCCAGGCGCGTCATAGAGGAATTCGGTTGCGATATCGCTACCCCCGCCGAGGCCCGCCAGATACTCGGCCTCTCCCCTCGGGCCTGATCGCGGGGGCTCCCTATCTCGGCCCGCGTAGGGGCGTTTCCGAGACTTCCCCGATGACAGGAGCCTTTCGTTGGAGCCGCGCGGCGCGGCGAGAGGTTCCGGGGCGGCCCATAGTCATCGACGGCTCGTCGAGAGGCCTAACCGTTGATTCAGGCTCGCCCGCAGGCTAGTATGCGCGCGGAGGCAATCGCATGAAAAAGGAATCGCTCCTTGTCGTCGTCTCGTATGCCTTGGTCTATCTCGTCTGGGGGTCGACGTATTTCTTCATAAAGGCCGCGGTGGCGACTATCCATCCGACGGTCATCGTGGGCCTTCGCTTCCTGTTCGGGGCCGCCCTGCTAGCCGTCGTCGCGAGGCTACGAGGCGGCCTGCGATCGCTCCCCGGCCTCAAGGAAATAGCGGGCGCCGGCGTTCTCGGGATACTCCTCCTCCTCCTCGGCAACGGGCTCGTCACTTTAGCCGAGAGGACGATACCGAGCTGGACGGCGAGCGTCGTGATAGCCTGCATGCCTATATACGTGGCCTTCTTCAATCTGCTCCTATATCGCGCGAAGGTATCGGGGATCCGGCTGGCTGGCGCGCTCGCGGGCGTCGCGGGCGTGGGGTTGCTGCTGTACCAGGGGGCGGGACGGGGGGGATCCCTCGGGCCGGGTCTCGCGCTCGCGGTGGCGGGGGCCCTGTCGTGGGCCTTCGGCTCGAGCCTCGCGAAATCGATGCCGAAGCCGAAGGACGTGCTCGTTTCGACCTCGATACAGATGCTCGTCGGCGGCGGCGTCGCGCTAGCGTTGGGAGCCGGTTCCGGGGTCGATATCGCGTCCGCCCTGGGCGGAGCCTCGGCATGGTCGCTTTTCTCGCTCGGGTACCTGGCCGTCATGGGCGCCCTGGCGCTCGTCGCCTACAACCACCTGCTCGCGGTGGAACCGAGCTTCAGGGTTTCCAGCTACTCGCTCGTCAATCCGCTGATCGCCGTGGCGCTCGGCATGGCGGCCGGCGAGAAGGCCTCGCCCTTCTTCGCCTTAGGCTCGCCCCTGGTGCTCGCGGGGCTAGTTACGATCCTGTACGGGGACGCGATTCGGGATAAGCTCAGGCGTAAGGCGGGCTCATGACCTTCGGTGACGGGAGCCCGCCTTACGCGGGCGCGTCCGGCGCTATGCCTTCGGCTTGTCGCGGTCAAGCGTCCATCGGAAGCCGAACTCATCATTGAGGTCGCCGTAGACGGCCCCCCAGAACTCCGCTATAGGCGGCGAAATCACTGTACCGCCTGCCGAGAGCTTCGCGAACAGGTCTAGAAGCTCGGCCTCCGACGCGCGGAGGAGCATCAGGCTGATCCCGACGCCCCGCGCGGGATACGCCCGCGTTTCTGGTCGTCGCCAGCCTTATTACCATCATCCTCTCGCACGGCCCCGGCAACGGCCCGATAGCGGCCCCTCTGGCGATGATCGCCTCAGGGTTCCGCGCCCGCGTCCATCAGGCCCAGCTCGGAGACCAGCTGGCGATGGGCCTTGTCGTCGATCCTATAGAAGAAGAGAGGGATGATCATGAGGAGCGATCCGATGCCCGGTATCAGGGTCATGGCCATGAATATCCCCTGCAAGGCCTGCGGCGACTGCGCCGCGTTGGCCTTGAAGCCCACGACGGTCAGCAGTATGCCGGCGAGGAATTTGCCGAGGCCTGCCGTCAGTTTCCCGATGAAGGTCAGCGTCGAGAAGATGGTGCCCTCATTGCGCTTGCCCGTCTTCTTCTCCATATACTCGACCGTATTGGCTATCATGGTCGTGCGGATGACGTCGGGGAAGCCGTTGAACAGCCCCCACGCCGCGGCGAAGACGTAGAACGCTATTACGTTCCCGTAGCCTATGAGATACATGAGCGTACCGAGCGCCGCCAATATTACGCCGCTCAGGATGACCAGCTTCTTTCCCTCGATACGCTTAGTCAGCCACGGGACGAGGCCCGCCCCGACGGCCATGCTCACGAGGCTGATGCCCGCTATCATCGTCATGAGGCTCTCGTCGCGCAGGTTGTACTTCGCGAAATGCATCATCAGTATGGTCTGGAGCCCGGGCAGCACCGCGATGAGGTAGGACAGGAGCACCATCATCAACGGGCCGTTGGAGAAGATGGCTCGCAGGCTGTCGTTGACTCCGGCCTTGCGTTCCCGCCCCGAGGATTGCCTCATGGTCCGTTCTCTGGTAATGAGCCCGGCCTGCACTATGGACAGGAAGCCGATGGCGCAGAATATCAGCGCGACGCCGAAATAGCCGCTCGCCCGCTCGGTTTGGAAGAGGTTCTTGAGAGGCACCGTAAGAAGCACGGCGGCGGCGGTGCCTAGGGCGCCGGCTATGCGCGCCCAGGAGATGAGCGTGTTCCTGTCCTCGGTGAGGGGGCTGATCCGGCCGGATAGAGTCCACAGGGGAATGTCGCCCGACGTGTACACCATGCCCCAGAGGATGTACGTTATCCAGACGTATACCAGGCGGCCGCGGCCGGATAGCGCCGGCACGTAGAACAGCAGCGCCGTCGTTACCGCTATCGGTAGCGCCATGTAGAGCAGGAACGGCCTGCACTTGCCCCAGCGGCTCCTGGTGCGGTCGACGATGACGCCCATGATCAGGTCGTTGTACGCGTCCCATATCCTGGCGGCTAGGAACATGGCGCCGGCCGCGGCTGGCGTTATGCCCATCACGTCCGTATAGAAGATGAGTATGAAGAAATTGACGAAGGTATACATGAGGTTCTGTCCGCCCAAGGCTGTAGCGTACGACAGTCTCTCCTTCAGCGGCACGGTAGCGCTCGGCAAGCTTGGCATGGCGGTTCCTTCCTCCGTTAAAAATCGAAATCGTCTAGCAAGGCCTGGGCGCTCGTAACCGAGCATAGCGGCTTGGATTCGTCGGCCGCTACGATATAGACGCCGGGGTCGGCCGGGAGCCTGCAGGAGGCCGCTCCCGCCGGCGCCCGCAAACGTAGCGTGAACAGGTAGCCGAATTTATACGCCCGGTCCTCTCCGTCTTCATGGGTATGGGTCGAGTACCATTCTAGCCGTCCGCGCTTCACGAAGCCGGGCGCTACGCCGGCGCAGCTGTTCAGCCAGGCATAGTCGCGATGCTCGCCTACGAAGTGCCGGGGCCGCCGTCTCCAGATCCTGGTATCCCACTGCCCCACGAATCCCGTCATCGCCGGAATCGTGCGCGTATCCTCGCCGATGGGCGCGCCGTCCTCGCCCAGCCAGGTGAACGTGACTTCGCGATCCTGTTCCGAGGCGACCAGTAGCGAAAGCCTGCGGGTCCCCGGCCGAAGGGAGAGGGCCTGCCCGGCCGCTAGGACCGCGTCGTTCCCCGCCCCCTCGGGCGCCAGCGCGAAAGCGGCGCTTCCGCTCTGGATTCGCGCGGGGAGCTGCTCGCGAGGGATCCGGGCGTCGCCGCGCTCATGATTGAGCCCGGATAGGCGGCGGTCGTAGTCGAGGTCGACGGGCCGCCCGTCGCGGCCGGCGCGCGGAGTCGCCGCGGGATCCTCGAGCTCGACGATATACGCGGTAATCGCGTTGGCGCCGACCCTGGCCGTAAACGAGGAGCCGCGGCGCTCGACGGGCTCGAGCCGCCTCTCGAGCCCGTCCGCCAGCCAGACTGAGCGGACGGGCCGGCAGAAGGTCAGCTCGCCGACCGCCTCCGCGCCGCGCCGCTCGTATAGCCGTACCAGGATGCCGTCGCCGTCCTCAGCCTTCTTGGCCGCGAGCACGCCGATCTGCTCGGAGGAGAGCTCGAAGAGCGATGGCTGACCCGGGGCCAGCCGGCCGGCGGGCCTGTCGGGCGCCTCGTCCGAGATGCAGAACGCCCGCGTCGGCTGGTTGAACCTCCGGGCGAGGCGGTCGGTCCCGTTCCAGCCGTTCCTATGCGCATGTATGGCGTAGCGGACCGTGTGGCGGCCCCAGTCTTGGCTGGACTGGTCGCGGAAGCCGTTGAGCGCGCGGGTAGCCGGAGTGTAAATAAGCGTCATGCGGAGCGTGTCGGCGGCGGGATGGTCGAAACCGTATTTCGAGTCCTCGACGAGGGAGACGCCCCATTCCGGATCGCGCATCTCCACCCAGAGCCTGGAAGGCATCTCGAAGCATGTACTATGATTGAGGCCCCGCTCGATACGGGAGGTCTCCCAGTTATAGGTGACCGTCGTATCGTCCATGGCCGTCGAGACGGCGAGCTTCAGGGAGCAGCCGCTCTCTCGCCATTCTATACGCTCGGTGAATTCGACGGTATCGGAATTCCTATCCAGGCTGATGTCCTTGATGAGGACCGACTTGTTGTGCTGGATACGCACCCGCAGGGAGCATCGCTCCGAACCCTCTTCAAGCACGGAGACCTCGCCCCCGTCCTCTATCCGGAAGGCCGGCTTCTTCTTCCTGTCGCGCCAGTCCATGTTCCACGCCGGGTACAGGGCCGGTTTTTCCTTCTGTAGCTCGTAGGCCAGGGGCTTGCCCAGTACTTCCTTAGCCAGGGCCTTGGAGACTATTGAGCGAACGGCGCCGCGCGGGCTTACGATGACCCTCAGGTGCTCGTTCTCGAGAGTGAATTCTCCGTCCCGGCGCGCGACGAGTACCGAAGCCGGAGCCCGTGCCGGAGCCCCGGATCCCGCCGCCGAGAGCGAATACCGGGACCAGCCGAACGGAGCCTGCCTCGGCGCGAAGGTGACGACGCTGGAGCCGTCGCGCTCGAGCCGAGCCTGCCCCGGATACTCGGTTCCGTCGGCGGAGACGAGGACGACGCTACCTGTCGCGGCGTCGTCGCGGCCGCGGAGCGCCACCGAGACGGCATCCTCGCGCGGCTCGGCGAGCGGGTTGAACAGGAGGATGTCGCCGTCGCCCGCCGTCAGCGGGGCCATGGCCTCGGCGGTATCCTCGAGTACCGCGGTCCAGGTCTTCAGGGCCACCACCTCGTCGTTCTGGGAATACTCGTACGCGGTAGGCGTGCAGGTGCCGGGCAGGATGTCGTGCATCTGGCTGCCGATGACCCGAGCCCAGGCCGACTCGATCTTCTGAGCGGGATACGGAAGGCCTGCGTGCTTCAGGGCCGCCAAGGCCGCCGCCTCAGCGGCCGCCGCGAGCTGCTCGTTCCTGCGGTTCCAGCGCTTCATGATCGTCGCCGAGGTGAGCGAGCCCGCGGAATGGTTTATGAGCAACAGGTCGCCTTCGTAGCGCTCCATGGCCTTCTTCTCGTCCGCGGTGATCCCGCTGAAGAAATCGTCGGCCGAACCCTGGCGTACGATGACGCCGTCCTCTTCCCCGGCGGTCTTCCCGATGCTCCCAAGGGCGGTACGTACCGACTTCTCGGTCGGCGCGCCGCCTATGTCCCCGACGCCGTAATACTGGAACGACTTCCATATTCCGGTCTTCTCGCCCTGGGACCGGAGGCGCGAGACGCGCTTGCGGTCGGACTGGACGGGCGCGTTAACGCGCGAGACGTAGTCGCAGGGATTGAGGGCGCTCACGAGCCCGCTGCCGTCCGGCCCCAGCCAGATCCCGAGGTCGAACGGGATGCCCGCGGCGGAATTCCAGGCGAGCTTCTGGCTCGAGAAGCCGAGTATGCCGCAATGGGCCAGGACGGTAGGCATGTTGGCGGGAAAGCCGAAGCAATCGGGTATCATGTAGTCGCGGCTGCTCCGATCGAATTCTCTCCGCTGCCAGCGGTCGCCGTACAGCACGTTGCGTATCATGGATTCTACCGACGGGACGAGCGCGTCGGTCTCGTCCATGCAGGTACCGGCGAGGTGCCATCGCCCCTCGGCTACGAGCTTCCTCACTCGCTCGAACAGCTCCGGGTAGTATTCCTTCATCATCGAGTACCGTATCGTCCCGGTGAAGTTAAAGCGATGGCCGGGATATTCCTCGAACAGGCGAAGATTCTCCTCGAGCGTCCTCCTGATGTACTTCTTGATCGTCGTGGGATACTCCCAGCGCCACTGAGTATCCAGGTGCGCGTAGGGAACTAGGTATATTTCCTTTCGGAAGCTCATCGTTAAGTCCTCGAGTGGCGGTTTGGCGACGGCGGCGGAGCGTTCGTCCGGCGCGTGATTTCTAGAAGCGCATCAAGCCCGAGATGATTTGATATATCTAGGAATCAATGGTATAGTAAGGATATGATATATCAACTTCTAGCCGAGTATAGCATCGGACAGCTTGCTGTCAACATAATTATTTCAGAGGGCAGGCGATGACGACCGCCGGCCTTCCTCTATACGCGGTCATCTTCAACGATTATAAGGGCAGGATTCTCTCGGGCGAGTTGCCGCCCGGAGCGAGGCTTCCCGGCGAGATGGAGCTGGCCGCGGAATACGGGGTGAGCAGGATTACAGCGACGAGGGCCTTAAAGGAGCTCGAGCTGCATAAGCTCATAGTCAGGATCCGAGGGAGCGGTAGCTACGTCGGCGAAGGCCGGGCCTCGCCGGAGCCCGACTCCGGGGTGCGCGACGGCCGCCTCTCCATAATCTCGCTGGTGCTTCCCTTCGAAGCCGAGGTGTCCTTCGACATATTCAAGGGCATAGAGGACGTGGCTAAGGAGCACGACTATTTCGTCACCTTCCATAACTCGTCCCAAAGCGAGACGGCCGAGCGCCAGATCGTCGAGGACGTCATCTCCCGGGGGTCCCACGGGCTCATCATCTACCCCGCGATGACTGATAATAACCTGGACCTCTATAGCGGCCTCATGATAGACACCTATCCCTTCGTCATGATCGACCACAAGCTGCCTGGCCTCGATACGTCCCTCGTGTGGGCGGATAACAGGAACGGCTTCTCGGAGATCACCGGTCACCTGCTGGAGCTAGGGCATAGGCGCGTCGTCATGGTAGGAAGCTCGGTATACGGCATTTCCTCGGAGCTGGAACGCTACCGCGGCTTCTGCAAGGCGCATATCGACCGGGGCGTCCCGCTCATGGGAAAGCACCTCTACGATCAGCACGATCTCGCGCGCATGCCAGCGGACTACCGCCCCGGAGAGGAAGAGCCCCGGAGAGCCATAGCCTATCTCTACGATCTGCTGGAGACGATACCCGAGCCGGAACGGCCAACCGCCATAGCGGCCGTGAACGATAGCCTGGCGCAGCTCCTCGTAACCATCGCCATGGAACGGGGCATACGGATCCCCGGCGACTATTCCGTGACCGGCTTCGACGACCTGCCCTGGTCTGCGCACCTGCCCGTGCCGCTCACTACCGTGCGCCAGGACGTAAGGACGATCGGCCGCGTCGCCGCGCAGGAGCTGTTCAGGAAAATCAATAATCCCGGAAGCCCGGCCCGCGTCGTCGACGTGGAGTCGAGGCTCGTCGTCCGCGATTCCAGCGGTGAGCCTCGGAAGGGTCGAGCGGCCAGGCCGGAGCGGCTCTCGGCGCCATGGGAGGAGGAGCGGGTACTCTCTTCTCCCGACGCCGAGGCGCCCGCGCGCCCAGGAGAACGCCTCGGCGGGTAGGCGGGGCTCCTAGCCGAACCGCTCCCCGTTCTCGTAGTAGCCGTCGGCCGGTATCGCCACGAATTCCACGGCCAGGTAATCCGCGTCGCCTTTCAGTTCCTCGGCCAGGATAGCGGCTACGGCCCTCTTGACCGGCTCCGGCCGCTCGAACCAGTGGACCTCGACGTAGGGCTCGGAGGCGACGAAGCCGCCGTCCCGGACCCGCCTCGTCGGCTCCAGCTCGAGCTTGAGCCACTCGGCGTCGCAGCCTATGGCCTCGGCGAGGCGCGCCGTCAGCCGTCCCGAGCGAGCGAGCGCCAGCTCCTCGGCGACGTACCTGATCTTGAAGTGCGGCATGACGATACCCTCCCTATCTCGGCGCGCTTAGGAACGTTTCCATCACTTTTCCCAATGCCAGGAGCGCCTCGTCGGAGCCGAACGGCGCGGCGAGCTGTACCCCCAGCGGCATCCCGAGCACGGACATGCGCGACGGCAGGGCCAGGGTCGGTAGGCCGGCGTTGGTCCAGGGAAGGTTCATCACGGGGCTCCCCGTGGCGTCCAGGCCCTCGGGCGCTATGCCGGGGGCCGCCGGGCTAATCCAGTAGTCGGCGCCGTTCTCCTCCAGGAGGCTCTCCAGCTCCTTGCGCAAGGCTCCGCGGCCCGACTTGTCCAGCTCCAGCTCGTTGTCGTCGATAGCGGCGCCCTTGGCTATAAGCTCGCGCGTCGCCTCGGCGTATAGATCGGCGCGGCCGGGGAACCAGGCCCGGTGCGTCCGCTCCATCTCCGCGGCCGCTATGCGGCGATGGCGGGCGTTGATCTCGTCTATGTCGGCGAACGCCGGGACGCGGACGACCGAGAATCCCGCGCCGCGCAACCTGGCCACGGTCGACTCGAAGGCGGCGATCGCGGCGGCGTCGGCCTGGGCCAGGAACGGCCCGTCGGGGACGGCCAGGATGGGCCGCCTCTTCAGGTATCGGGCCGCGGCCTCGTCGTACGCCGCGCCGTTCCAATCGAGGGCGACCACGGGCGCCGCCAGGGCTATGCCGGCCGCGTCGGGCGCGAGGAGGCCTACGTGGTCGAGGGCCGGGCTGAAGGGCACGACGCCCTCTCTGCTCGTCCGCTCGTAGCTGGGCTTCCAGCCGGCTATGCCGCAGAACGCGGCCGGCCTGGAGATCGATCCTATGGTCTGCGTGCCCAGGGCCAGCGAGCAGTAGCCGGCCGCGACGGCCGCGGCCGATCCCGAGCTCGAGCCTCCGGGCGTCCTTCCCGGGTTCCAGGGGTTGGCCGTCGGGCCCGGAGCGAAATAGGCGAACTCCGTCGTTACGGTCTTGCCCAATACCAAGGCGCCCGCCGCCTTGAGCGCGGCGACGACCGGGCCCTGCGGCATCGCGAACAGCTCGGAGGGTAGCGCGGAGCCCGCCCTGGTCTCGAAGCCGTCGGCCGCGAAGATGTCCTTGACGCCCACGAGGACTCCGAACAGGGCGGGCCTCGCGGCGGGGTCGGGGTAGCGCGATAGGAGGGAACCGGCCTCCGCGAGCAGCCGCGCGCGCCGTCCCGGCTCGGGGAGCAGCGCGTGGATCTCGCCGTCGAACTCGTCTACCCGGTCCAGGGCCCTGCCCACGTACTCGAGGAGGGGGACGGAGCCTGAGCGGAGCCCCTCGGCCAGCGGGGCGAGGGGCCTGGGGGCGACGGCGGCGGGCCTCGCCGCGGCGTCGCTCGCGCGCGCGCCTTCGGGAGCGCCGCTCATACGACGGCGCCCTGGGCGCGCAAGGCGGCTATGGCGGCCTCGTCGAGGCCGAGCGTCGACCTGAGCACCTCGTCCGTGTGCTCTCCTATGGCGGGGGCGGCCGGCCTGGTCGCGCTCTCCGGCACGCTCTCCATCTTGATCGGGTTGCCCGGTATGGTCACGCGCCCGGCCGCCGCGTCGTCCACGGTCACGAACATATTGCGCGCGGCCAGCTGGCGGTCGCGCATCACGTCCTCCACCGTGTTGACCGGGGCGCTCGGGACTCCCGCCCCGTTGAGGATTTCCAGCCACTCGGCGCGGTCCCTGGGCTCGAACAGCCTCTCCAGCTCCGGCAACAGCTCCGCGTAGTGCCTGGTCCTGTCGCCGTTGGTGGCGAAGCGGGCGTCGGCCAGGAGGTCGGGCCGCTTCATCGCCTCGCAGAACTTCTTCCACAGGCCGTCGTTGCCCACGGCCACCACGAACCAGGCGTCGGCCGCGCGGAAGGCCTGGAACGGAGTAATGGTCGGGTGGCGCGTACCCAGCGGGGCCGGGGGTCGGCCGTCGACCTGGAAGCGCACTAGGGCGTTCTCCAGAATGGAAAGCTGGCAATCGAGCATCGACACGTCTATCTTCTGCCCGAGGCCCGTCTTCTCGCGCTGGTAGAGCGCCGTCGTGATGCCCGTGGAGCAGAAGACCGCCGCCGTGATGTCGCCCATGGACAGTCCGACGCGGGTCGGCGGCGAGTCGGGCCATCCCGTGATGCTCATCACGCCGCCCATCGCCTGCACCAGTATGTCGTAGGCCGGCCGGCCGGAATCCGGGCCCGTGTGGCCGAAGCCGGAGACCGCCGCGTATATCAGCCTCGGGTTGGCCGCCTTGAGGACGTCCCAGCCCAGTCCCAGCTTCTCCATGGTCCCCGGCCTGAAGTTCTCGACCACGACGTCGCACTCCTTCGCCAGGCCTACCAGCACGCGCTTGCCCTCCTCGGACTTCAGGTCTATCGCGATGCTCTTCTTGCCGCGGTTGACGTTCACGAAGTAGAGGCTCTGGCCGTTACGGAACGGCCCGAACGCGCGCGAGTCGTCGCCCGTGCCGGGCGCCTCGACCTTTATTATCTCGGCCCCGAGGTCCGAGAGCATCATGGTGCAGAACGGCCCCGCGAGCACGCGGGTGAGGTCGAGGACGCGCACGCCCTCCAGCGGCTTTGGCATACTTGGCTCCCTCTAAGAGAATAGGCGCAGAGACACGGAGAAGATGAGGTCGGAAAAGAGAATGGAACTAAAGGGAATGATGAAGGAATCATGAAATCCCCGACTTCTTCATCATAATCAAATCCCAAGTTGGATTCCTAATCCGTCTTCTCTTCTCCGTGTCTCTGCACTAATATTATATTAACGCTTCTTGGCTTCCTCGTGGAGCCAGGCGGCCTTGGCGCCGGCGATGTCGCCGAACTTGGTCAGCTCGCACTTGGCCTTCTTCGCCTGCAGCTTCTCGTAGCGATCGTCCTCGACCATGGCGACTATGCGGGCCACGCTCGACTCGCCGTCCACCAGGCGCCAGGGGAAGCAGCCTATGGTGGCGCGCTGGTTGAGGAGCAGGTCTATGTCCCCGCCCAGGCACTCGGCGTGGATGATGCCGACGTTGAACATCTCTATGTGCATTAGCTGGTACTTGTCCTCGCTGAATACCCCGTCCAGGCCCTTGCCGTACTTCGACTTGAAGTGCCTGTCGCACTCGGCGGCCTGCTTGGGCATCCAGTCGCGGATCTTGGTGTTCATCGGGTGGTCGGCCGAGCCGCAGTCCACGCCTATCCAGCGCAGCTTCTTCTTCTTGGCCCACTCGGCGAACTCGCGGTCGGGACCGGGGTGCTTGATCATGTAGCGTATCTCGTCGCCCGTCGGCTGGTCCCAGCCGTAATGGTGGAAGCCGGTGTGGATTATCAGGATATCGCCATCCTTGACCTCGACGCGGTCCTCGACCATCTTCGAGGTATAGACGTCGTAGTCGCCGGCGATATCGGACAGGTCGACGACGGCGCCCTCGTGCACGAGGAAGTCCATGTCCAGGGACGCTATGTCCTTGCCGGGCGTATAGAAGTGTATCTCGCCGTCCAGGTGCGTGCCGATGTGGTTGGAATGCGTAAGCAGCTGGCCGTTGGCGCCGTTGGGCGCCAGCCGCTTGAAGTACTTCATCTCCAGCGGCTCGTAGGTGGGCCAGGGCGGCGTGCCGATTCCCAGCGGGATAGTCAAGTCGATCATCTTCATAAGAACCTCCTAGTGTCGACAAAAAAATATAAAAGACGAAGTTAACCACGGAGGCACGGTTTAAGGGGGGAAAGTCTCCCTCTCGCTCCGTTGTCCATGACGTTCCGGCTCGCTCCGCCTGCCTTCTCTCCGGCTTTGTCGTCAAGGGGGATACCCCCTCGAACGGCGGCTACGCCGTTCTCACCCCTATGACGCTGCGCATTGCTCGCGTCATATCGCGTACTTCTCCGCGAATGCTACGAGGGCGTCCCTGAACGCGTTCTCTGGCGGTTTGACGAGGCCCGCGCCTACCATGCCGACGCCCGGGTCCTTGTGGGCTATGCCGGTGTTGATGGCGGGCAGGATGCCCGTCTCCACGACCTTGCGGACGTCGATGCCGGTAGGGGTGCCGCGGAAGTCCAGGACGGGGATGCGGTACGATTCGCTCTCTGCGTCCGTTATCTCGTACATGCGCATCGTCACGTCGACGGCGTCCTTAGGCGAGCCCCCGACGAATTTGACTATCGCGGGCGCCGCCGCCATCGCGAAGCCGCCTATGCCCGAGGTCTCGGTGATCACCGAGTCGCCTATATCGCGCGAGGCGTCCGCGGGGCCGTAGCCGGGCAGGTAGAGGCCGTCGATGACGCCGGCGGGGCCGGTGAACCACCTGCCGGGAAGGCCCGACAGCTTGATGCCGAATTCGGTGCCGTTGCGCGCCATCGTCGTGATGATGGTGCTGCCCTCTATCCCCGCCGCGGCGTCTACCGAGCACTTCGCGCTGGGCATGGTCAGGTTGAGGAAGAAGTGGTCGTTGGAGTTTAGGAACGCGAGCGCCTTGGCGAGCTTCTCCTTGGGGTAGTCCAGCGTGACGATATGCGGGGCCAGCTCGCGGATGACGATGGAGGTGCCGGCGCGGTTGCGGTTGTGGCCCTCGTCGCCCATCTGGAGCACCTGGGCGATGAGGCTCCTCATGTCGACGGGCCCGTGGAGCGCCAGGGCCTCCGAGAGGATAGGAGCCAGCTCGTCCCTCATCCAGCGCAGGCGGTCGATGACCTCCGCCGAGTAGGCTCCGTAGCGCAGGACCTTGCCTAGGCCCTCGTTGAGGGTGCAGTAGGCGCGGTTGCCGAACGCCTTGTTCTCGACTATCCAGACGGGCATGCTGGCCGTCATCACGCCGGCCATGGGGCCGACCGAGTCGTGGTGATGGCAGGGCTCGAAGCGGACCTTGCCGGAGGCGGCCATCGCCTCGGCCTCGGCGGCGTCCTTGGCGAGGCCCTCGTATATGAGGCCCCCTATGACGGCGCCCCGCAGCGGCCCGCACATCCTCTCCCAGGTCACGGGAGGGCCAGCGTGCAGTATCAGGTCCCGGGCCATGCCGGGGACGACGTCCTTCGCGACGCCTATGCCCACGACCGTCGGCTCGGCCGCCAGGATGCGCCTTACGGCCTCCGCGTTGGCCTTCTCCACGTCCACGGTCGTCCCCGCCGCGATGGCGTCCAGGGCCGCTATGGCCTTCCCGTCGCCTCCGGCCGGCGGCCGCCAATCCACGTGGACGGCGCGGGCGCCCTCGCTGGCGAGGTTGGCCGCGAAGGATTCGAGCCCGAGGTTGACGGCGACGAGCTCCGCCCCGAAGAGGTCTAGAATCGGCTGTACGTTCATAGCGCCGCTCCTTTCGAGGCGAGCCTGGCTATCTCTACGGCGACGAGCGCCGCGCGGTAGTTCGAGGGCATCACGACGACGCCCTCCGCCTCCAGGGCGGCGACCTGGGCCCCGTATCCCTGGGGGTCGCCAGGCGTTCCGGTGACCGACGCTATCACGGGAAGGTATCCGCCCCTGGCCGCGGCGGCGGCCCTGGCGGCGCGTATCGCCCCGACGCAGGCCCCGGCGGGGTCGGCGTGCGAGCCGTAGCCGAGCACCACGTCGACGAGGACGACGGCGGTCCCGGGGTCGCGGCCCTCGGCGGCCAGGCGCTCGGCCCTGGCCGCGGGGTCTATCATGGGATGGGGCTTGCCTGCGGTGAAGAAGTCGTCGCCGAGGTCGATGACGACGTGGCCCTCGGAGCGGAGGGGATCCGCCATGGTCCACGCGGGGTCCGTCTGGTTGTTCGACCGGACGCCGCCGAGCATCGCGTGGGCTATGAACAGGGCCTCGTCCGCGAGCGTGCCGCCGGTATAGAGGCCCCTGAGATAGCGCTGCTCCGGGGCGAGCCTCCTCGCCTCCGCCGCGGCCAGCGTCTCTATCGCTATCTTGCTGGGCCGGTTGTAGCGATCGTTGCCAGAATCCTCGCGCAAGCGTCCCTTCGCCGACGTGGCGTCCGCGGCGCCCTCGGCGAATAGGGTGGCCAGCAGGGCGGCTTCCTCCAAGTCGGACGCGTAGGCGAGGCGGGCCTCGTCGGCTCCCGGTTCGGCGCCTAGGAAGTGCGCGACCGACGGCTTTCCGCTAGCGCGCAGCGCCGCGACGACCTTGGCCGCTACCTCGGCCGCGGGCGGCTTCGAGACGACGAGTATCACCTTGGTCGCCGGATCGGCGGCGAGCGCCTCGATGGCGAGGAGGCTGGTCATGCCGCCGACGGCCGCGTTCTTCATGTCCCGGCCGCCGGTGCCTATGGCCTGGCTTACGCCCGAGCCGTAGCGGTCGATCAGGCAGGTCGTTTCCTGCAGGCCCGTGCCCGACGCCGCGACGACGCCTATCGGCCCGCGCCTGACGACGTTGGCGAAGCACAGGGGCTTGCCGTTCAGGATGGCCGTGCCGCAATCCGGGCCCATGAGGAGTAGCCCCTTGGACGTCGCCAGGCGCTTCAACGCTATCTCGTCTTCCAGCGATACGTTGTCGGAGAAGACCATCGCATGGAGGCCCGCCTCCAGCGCCTTCCGCGCCTCTCGGGCGGCGAAGGCGCCGGGCACGGATACGACGGCGACGTTGGCCGCCGGCTCGAGGGCTAACGCCGCCCTGAACGAGCCTACCTTTGACGCTCCGGAGCCCGCGGCCTCGGTCTTCTTGCGGGTGAGCGAGTCGAAGGCCTCGGCTATAGCCGCGGCCGCGGTCGCCTCGTCGCGGGCGTCTACCGCGGCGACGAGGTCGTTGGGGCCGAGGCCCTCGAGGTCGGCCGCCGCGAAGCCCATATCCCCGAGCATATCCAGGTTCATAGGCGTGGCCATCGCCACTATGGCGTCCGATACCCCCGGCAGCCCCTTGAGGCCCCTCGTGGCGAGCATCAGGAATACCGAGTCGTAGTAGGAGCCCTTTTTCACAGAAATTCGTTTCATCGCATCACCGAATCCTTCCGTAGCTAATCATAGCGCATCGGGCCGCTGTCCGCGATAGCCCGTCGCGTCCAGGAATCCCGCCATCGCGTCCTCTCCCGAGCTCGCGCCGTGCCCGAGGGCCGCCCTCGCGGCCTCGCGCAATCGGCGCTCGTCCGCTTTCGCGGCGGCCGCGGCTATCGCCAGCTCGACGAGGTAGGCGGGCGGCGCGCCGGCGATCGCGCCGG
Source organism: Spirochaetota bacterium (assembly GCA_018816345.1). GTDB lineage: Bacteria > Spirochaetota > Spirochaetia > Treponematales > UBA12059 > SZUA-370. Next base: position 19,734 of record JAHIWG010000109.1, read on the forward strand.
CCAGGAGCGCCCTGCCCGCCGGGGTCGTCCGCGGCAGCGCGGCCTCCAGCGCCGATCGGAGCTCCGGCTCGGACGATCGCGGGCCGCCCTCGAGCAGGTCCCGGCCCGTCAGGTAGCCCGCGATCCAGTCGTCGCCCGCCGGCGTGGAGCCGGGGCCGAAGCCCACGAGATCGGCCGGGAAGCCCGGCCCGGCCCGGAGCCGGCGGAACGCGTCCCCGAACGGCCCCGCGCCGTGGATGCCGTCGGGCGACCTGACTGGCCCGCGCGCCGACGCGAGCTCGTCGGCGAGTATCCGCGCCGCGTCGCTGAGCCCGCTTGGAGCCGATGCGCGCTCCGGGTCGTTATCGTCGCCCGCCGCCCCTCGCGCCGCCGGGGGCCTAGCCCGTAAGCGGGCCGACGCCTCGAGGAGCGCCGGCCTGGGATCCCACGGGAACGCCCCGGCGACGATCGCCTCGGCCGCTACGGCCGAGGTCGCCGCGCCTCCCGCTATCCCGAGCCCCTCGCGGTCGTAGGAGGCCCGGGCAAACCCGCCGTCGGCCCGGAGCGCGAGCCCGGCCGTCCGGGAGAACTCGTCGAAGCCCTCCTCTACGACGAAGGCCCTGGCGTCCATGTTATCGGGAAGGCCCACTACCGAGACGGCGGCCCCGTCGCCGTGGAGGAGCGTGACGGCCTTCGCGGTCGCGCCGATCACCCGCGCGGTCCACGGCGGCGGAGGGACGAGGAAGCCGATTGTCGATACGCGCACGATGGCCCCCTCCGAGAATAAAGAGGCCGCCCCGTCGGGGCGGCCTCCATCGTCGTCCCTAGTCCCTGCTTCAGTCGCACTCGGCCGACGTTATGTCCTTCGGCCGGAGTATCAGGTTGAGCACTATGCCGAATATGGCCGCGAGGCCGAGGCCCGAAAGGTTGATGTTGCCGAACTTGAAGGCGGCGCCGCCGAGGCCCAGCACCAGCATCGTCGCGGTGATGATGAGGATCTTGGGGTTGCTCATGTTGAGCTTGGCGTCGACCATGTTCTTGATGCCTATCGAGGAGATCATGCCGAACAGCAGGATGGAGATGCCGCCGATTACGGGGCCGGGAATAGTGCCGATGAGGGCCGTGAATTTAGGGATAAGCGACAGCATGATGGCGAAGATCGCCGCGATGCGCATGATGATGGGGTTCTTGGCCCCGGTCAGCGCCACGGCGCCCGTGTTCTCGGAATAGGTGGTATTGGCCGGTCCGCCGATGAACGCGGAGAGGCTCGTCGCCAAGCCGTCGCCGATGAGCGTGCGGTGGATGCCCGGATCCTTGATGAAATCCTGGCCGACCACGTTGCCGATCGCCAGCACGTCGCCGAAATGCTCGACCATCGTGACGATGGCTATCGGGACCATGATGGTGATGGCTTCCAGGGAGAATTTAGGCAGGCTGAACTTGGGGAAACCGATCCACGCGGCCTTCTGCACGCTGGAGAAGTCTACCTGGCCGAGGATTATGGCGAAGATATAGCCGGCCACGAGCGCGATGAGGACGGGCAGGTTGGACATGAACTTCCAGCCGAATTTCGGGAAGCCCACCTTGACGAAGATGCCCACGGCGAACGTGAACAGCGCGATGCCCCAGGCTCCGTTGACGCCGATCGCATCGACGATGGGCTTGGAGAACGCGCCGCTGGCGTTCTGGATGGCGACCGGCGCCAGTATCAATCCTATCAGGATAATCATAGGCCCGGTCACGTGGGGCGGCAGGATCTTATGCAGGTTCTCGTACGAGACGAACTTGAAGATGATGGCCACCACGACGTACAGGATGCCGGCCACGACTATGCCGCCGAGGGCGTAGGGCAGGCCCTGGCTGGCGCCTACCGCCACGATGCCGGGTATGAAGGCGAAGGAGCTTCCGAGGAAGACCGGCACCTTGAATTTGGTGATGATGTGGAACAACCAGGTCCCGACGCCCGCGGCGAACAGGGTAACTCCCACGTCGAGCCCGGTGATGATGGGCACCAGCACCGTCGCACCGAACATGACGAACGTGTGCTGGAGTCCCATTACGACGTTCTTGCCGGTCAGATCTTTTTCCTTCTCCACGGCCTGCTCCTTTCGCGACGCGACCCCGATACGGGGGCCTCGAAGCGCATACAAGGCGGTAGTCGCCCCAGCGGCCGACGGCCGCGGGTCGGGGCGCTCCGCGAACGGCCCCTAGCGCGGGCCGAGCGGTACCTGCGTCGTTCTCCCTCAGCCCCTGTTCCTGGCCTCGGGAGCGGATCGGCATGAGCCGATCGGCGATTTCGTGATCCAGTTGTCTATAGGCTCCTTCTTGGTCAGGGCCCTCCAGACGTCCTCGAAGCGCATGGGCATGTGCATGATCTCGGCGCCCGTCGCCTTCTGGATGGCGTTGCCTAGGGCCGGCGCCACCGAGATCATCGAATGCTCGCCTACGCCGCGGGCGCCGTACGGGCCGTCTATCTGAGGCGTCTCCACGACGGCGCACTCGATCTCCATGGGCAGGTCCTTGGCCGTAGGTATCTTGTTGTCGGTGAAGGACGGGTTGAGGAGCCGGCCCTGCTGGTCGTAGATGTACCCCTCGCAGACGGCCGTCCCCAGGCCCTGGATCATGCCACCTATGGCCTGCCCCCGCACGATGTCCGGGTTGATGGCCCTGCCCACGTCGTAGACGCTGGCCACCTTGAGGACGCGATACTCGCCCGTGGCCTCGTTAACCTCGACTATCATGCCGTGGGCGCCGTAGGTCCAGTCTATGGCCGGGCTGCCCTCGCCCGTGTTCTTATCCAGGTTGGACAGGCCCTGCGCGATGTACCGGCCCACGCCTATGATGGGGCCGCCGATGCCGTTGCCGTTAGGCATCGCGAGGCCGACGGCCATGGCGGAGAAGGCTACCGAGCTGGCCGGATGGTGCTTGACGAAGACTCTGTCGCCGTCGTGGCCGAGGTCCCTCGGATTGGCGCGCAGGGCCTCGGCGGCGACCGCGTAGGCGTTCCTGAGCATGTCCTCCGCGGCGAGTATGGCGGCGTTGCCCGAGAGGAGGAGCCCCTTGGACGCGACGGTCTGCCAGTCGTAGGGGTCGCGGTCGGTGTCGTTCTCGAAGGCGACTTTTACCTTCTCGATGGGGAAGCCGAGGCGCTCGGCGACTATCTGCCGGATCGAGGCGTAGGTTCCCTGGCCGTAGTCCGTCAAGGCAAGGTTCACCAGCACCGAGCCGTCCTCGTTCATCTTGAGGACGACCGCCGTGGCGGTGAACGACGGCATCGCGGGCGCCTTCTGCAGGGCGGCCACGCCCTTGCCTATCTTCCAGCCCGTCTTCTCCTGCCTCCGTAGCTCGTCCGCGCTCAGGGACCCGTACCCGATCATGCGGGCGGCTTCCTCTATGCACTTGACGACGTTGCCGGTGCTCGGGAGTATCGTCTCCCCCGTCATCGTCTTGGACCCGGGCCTGAGCGCGTTCCTGAGCCTGAACTCGAGGGGGTCCATGCCTATGGCCTGCGCAATGAGCTCCATGTGCCGCTCCACGGCCCAATGGAATTCCACGTGGCCGAAGCCGCGGTAGGCCGTGCCGTAGGGCTTGTTAGTGTAGATGGTGTAGGCGTCGACCCAGGCGTTGGGGATCTCGTAGGGGCCCGAGGCGGAGAAGCCGGAGGCGCGGGTCACGTTGACGGCGTAGTCGGCGTACGCGCCCGAATCCCAGTACATCGTCATGTGCTGGGCCTGGATCCTGCCGTCCGCGGAGACGCCCGTCTTGATGCGGTAGGTCAGGGCCGAGCGGCAAGGGAGGAGGCTGAATTCCTCCTCGCGGCTGGCCTGGAACTTGACCGGCTTGCCCCCTGCCTTGCGGGAGAGCACGGCGCACAGGGGCTCTATGCCGATGCCCGCCTTGCCGCCGAAGCCGCCGCCCACGTAGGGTATCTGGACCCGCACGTTGATGTGGGGCAGGCCGAAGGCGTGGCAGAACAGGTTGCGGACGGTGAAGGGCGACTGGGCGCTCGTCCAGATGCTCACCCTGTCCCCCCTGGCCCACTGCACTATCGCCACGTGCGTCTCCATGGGGACGTGCTGGACGGACGGGCAGGAATACTCGCGCTCGACGATGTACTCGGAGGCCTCGAAGCCCTTGTCCACGTCTCCCTTGCGGAGCTTGGTATGGTTGGCGATATTGGTGCCCGGCTTGGGAGTGAAGACCGCCTCTATATAGGAGTACGTGCCGAGCTCGGGATGCACGAGCGGCGCGTCCGGCTTGAGGGCGTCCATGTGGTGGAGCACCGGCGGTAGCGGCTCGTACTCGACCTCTATAGCCTCGACGGCCGCGCGCGCCTGCTCCAGGGTCTCGGCGGCGACCGCGGCGACGGCCTCGCCGTAGTGGCGGACCTCGCCCTTGGCCAGGATGAATTTATCGACTATATAGAGCCCGATGTGGTAGTCGAGCTCCTCGCCGGTGACGACGGCCCTGACGCCGGGCATAGCGGCGGCCTTGGACGCGTCGATGCGCTTGATGCGCGCGCGGGCGTGCGGGCTCTTCTTGAGCTGGGCGTGGAGCATGCCGGGCAGCTCCATGTCGCTGACGAACACGGCCTCGCCGGTGAGCTTCTCGACCATGTCCGGCCGGCCGGCCTTCTTGCCGACGTACGTCATGTCGGCGGTCTTGATATCGTCAAACATGCTCGAGCTCTCCCTTCCCGCCGGGCCGCCCGGTGAGGTCCATCACCGCCTCGACTATCTGGACGTAGCCGGTGCAGCGGCAGAAGTTGCCTTCTATCGCTTCCTTGACCTCGTCGACGCCGGGCTTCCCGTTGTCGGCCAGCAGTTCCTTGACGGACATCACCATGCCCGGCGTGCAGAAGCCGCACTGCACGGCGTGATGCTTCTCGAAGGCTTTCTGGATGTCGGACAGCGACGGCCCCTGGGCCTCGCCCTCGATGGTGCTGATGACGGCCCCGTCGGCTTCTACCGCGAGTACCATGCATGAATTGACGGCTCGCCCGTTCAGTATGACGGTGCAGGCGCCGCATTCGCCCATGCCGCAGCCTTCCTTGGTGCCGGTGAGCCCCAGGCCCTCGCGGAGGAAGCGGAGGAGCGTCACGTGCTCCGCGCACTCGCGCTCGTATGCCAGTCCGTTAACCGTTAGCTTGATCCTCATATCACTCGACCTCCGAGAGGAGGCGCCGTACGTAGACGCCTATCATATGCTCGCGATACTCCTTGGTGCCCCGTACGTCGCTGATCGGGGAGACGGAGGCCAGGACCTTGCGCGCGGCCTCGTCCGGGTCGTCCTTCGCCCCGACCGTGTCGACGAGCACGGGGGTAGGGGCGGCCGAGCTGACTCCGAAGCGTAGCTCGCCGTCCTTCCTCGTCATGAGCACGCCCACTATGCCCAGGTCGTGCCCGGCTATGCGCTTGAGCTTCAGGTACCGGCCCGCGGCGCCGGCCGACTCGGCGGGTATGATTATGGTAGCCAGGAATTCCCCCGGAACCAGGACGGTCTTCTTTACGCCGGCGAAGAAGTTGGCGAACGGCACTACCCGTTCGCCCGTCGCCGAGCGGATCACCGCGCGGGCGCCCAGGCATAGCAGGGCGGGCGCCATGTCGGAGCAGGGCGACGCGTTGACGACGTTGCCCGCGACCGTGGCGCGATTGCGCACCTGGTGGCTGGCGAGCTCGTGGGCGCAGGCGCAGAGCGACGGGTAGCGTTCCCTGGCGTCCTTGGAGCGCAGCACGTCGTTTATCGTGACGGCCGGTCCCATGGACAGGCCCTCGGAGCCGAACGCCATCCTGTCGGCGCCCTGGAATTTCTTGACGTCGACGACTATGCGCGGCTTGAATACGCCGTTCCTGATATTCGGGATGAGGTCGGTGCCGCCGGCCAGTATCCTGCCGTCGGCCTTGATGTCGTCCAGGACCGTGGCGAGCTCGGTCGCCGTCCTCGGGGCTAGGTACCGGAATTCGTAGACCATCGATAGTCACCTTTCGCGGCATGGGCATGAAAATAAAAACCCGGATCGTATGAACCGGGCGAGCGTGGTAAAAAGGAATCGACTTCGACTATAGTTAAGACACCATTCGGGCGGGGTGTCAAGAAAAACCCTATTCCCGGTGTTTTCCTCCCCGGTTTATCCGGGCGCCTGCACGGGCGCCGCTACTGGCGCCGATCTTGTGGCCGCGCGCGTTTCGTGCGAGAATCGAGCGATCATGGATTCCTTCCCCATCGATACCGACGGCGGTCCGCAGGTAGTGCTCGAGCTGATCTACAGGCTTAAGGTAAAGGACGTCATGACGTCCGCGGTCGTGACGGCCTCGCCGACGGCGAGCCTCCGCGAGGTTCAGGCCATGATGCGCGAGCGAGGCATCACCGGCGTTCCCATCGTCGAGGCGGACCGCCTCGTCGGCATCGTCTCCATCGGCGACATCATCGAGGCCCTCGACGGCGGGTGGATAGGGGAGTCGGCGGGTTCCAGGATGAGCGACTCGCTCATCGTCCTCGAGGACGACATGCCGCTCTCGTTCGCTATCACCTACTTCAACCGCTACGGGTACAGGCGCTTCCCCGTGCTCGATAAGGACGCCTCCCTCGCGGGCATCATCACCGCGGCCGACGTCCTCAGGGCGCTGCTCATCGAGATGAACCGCGAGGTGGAGCGGCTAGAGGAGGGCCTGGCCAAGCGCAGGGCCGCGAGCGCCGCTGGCGCCGCCTCTCCCGGCTCGGGCGCGGCCGCCCCGCTCGTGATGAGCTTCGCCTGCCGCCGCTTCGACTTCGAGAACGCGGGCAAGGCGTCCGGGGAGCTTAAGAAGGCCCTCAAGGCGCTCGGGGCCGACCCCGCGTCCATACGGCGCGCGGCCATCGTCAGCTACGAGCTGGAGATGAACCAAGTCATCCATTCCGATGGGGGGACCATGGAGTTCTCCGCCGCCGACGGCGCCGTGAGCATAGTCGCGAAGGACGACGGGCCCGGCATCGCGGACCTCGAGGCGGCCCTGACCGAGGGCTTCTCCACCGCCAACGAGTGGGTCAGGTCCCTCGGGTTCGGCGCCGGGCTCGGCCTTCCGAACGCCAAGCGATCGTCGGACGAATTCGATATTTCTTCGAAGATCGGCGTCGGCACGACCGTGCGCGCCTTAGTACGATATCAGGAGAAGACATGAAGGTTTCAGAGCTTTCCGGTAAATTCGGGTTCGAGGCTATCTATCAGGCCGACGGGGACGCGGCCTTGGTCGACGGGTACGCCTCGGACCTGCTGTCCGACGTGATGGCCAAGGCGGCCGACGATTCCGCCCTGGTCACCATCCAGGCCCACAAGAACACGATAGCCGTGGCGTCGCTCGTAGGCATCCGCGCCGTCGTCATATGCAACGAACGGCCCGTCCCCGACGATATGATCGAGGCCGCCAAGGCCGAGGCCGTATCTATCTTCAGGACGCCGAAGACGCAGTTCGAGGTTTCCGGGCTACTCTACGGAGAGCTCAGGGCTACAGGGCCCCGAGGCTAGGGGGCCTCGGCTTCCGGCATGCTCGTCGCCTGCGATCTCCATAATCACTCGTGCCTCTCGCCGTGCGGTAGCCTGGAACAATCGCCCGCCGTCCTGGCGCGCCTGGCCAGGGAGCGCGGCTTGGGCTTGGTGGCCCTGACGGACCATAATACCGCCCTCAACGCGCCGGCGTTCGCCGAGTGCGCGAGGCGGGAGGGTATCGTGGCGATGTTCGGCATGGAGGCGACGAGCGCCGAGGAGGTGCACGTCCTGTGCCTATTCTCGGCGCTCGACGTCGCCTTGGATTTCGGCCGATTCCTGGCGGCCCGGCTCCCGAGGCTTCCCTACGACCCGGCCAAGCTGGGCGACCAGGTCGTCGTCGACGCCGACGAGAACGTGCTCGACCTTCCCGAGCTATACTTCGGCGCGGCCCTCGAGCTCGGCTTCGACGAGCTGTGCACCGCGGCTAGCGGGCGCGGCGCCCTCGTGGTGCCCGCGCATATCGATAGGCCCATGTTCGGCGCCATCTCTCAGCTGGGCTTCCTCCCGGAGGGGCCCTTCGCTGCCGTCGAGGCCGTCAGGCCCGTCTCGCCGAGCGCCTCCCGAGGGCATACCGTCATCACCGGGTCGGACGCGCACTATCCCGAGCACGTCGGGAGGCGCCCCTTCGGGCTGGAACTGCCCGAAGGCTGGGACGCGGGCGGATCGGTCGACCTCGACGCGCTCCGGGACGCACTGGAGGCCGGCCGCGTCCGCCCGACGTTCTCGCCATGAGCCGCGCGCTAGCCCCGCTCCTTCTCGCCGCGATCACGACCGTGTTGGCCGCTTCCGTCGGAGCGGCCGGCCCAGGCGGCGCGGCCGGAGCTACGGCGGCCGGCGCGGCGGCGGAGGGAGGCGCGGGCCTCGAGACCGTAACGCTGCATGGCGGGCCCGCGTCGCTGGCCGGCGCGCTCAGGGTCCACGTCGAGGGGCCGTACGGAGCCTCCTCGTCCGTCTTCGGCCCCGTTCCAGACCGCGCGTTCTTCTCCCGCCTGCCCGTCCCCCCGTACGGCGGCGTCGGGACGGCCCTGCGCGACGAGGCGCTCTCCGGGTACGCCGTCTGGCTGGCCTTCTCCGTCGAGAACGCCACGAGCGGGGAGCGCTGGTTCCTCGTAGGCGACGGCGCCGGGTTCAACCCCTCGGCGTTGGTCGTCGTGGACGAGCGCGGAGCCTCGGAGCGCTTCGCGGGAGACTCCCTGGAACGGCTGCGCCTGAGCTCGGGCCTGGAAGACGTGGTCGCCTACGGGCTCGGCCTGCCTTCCGGCGAGCGCCGCGCGGTGTACGTCCGCCTCGAGGGAGCCGCCTTCGGCGCCGGGCTGAACCTCTGGCCCGCGGAGGCGATCGAGGCCCGCGTCGAGAAGCTGGTCAGGGTCCAGGGCCTGCTCGCGGGCTTCGCGCTGGCGGCCTGCGCGGCCTTCGCGTTCGTCTCCTCGAGGCCCGGGCCCGCCTCCGCCCGTCCTAGGTATTCATCCGCCCTCGGCCTGGCGTTCTCGTCGACGGCTTTCCTCGCCGTCGCGCTCGGGGCCGGGGGCGGCGGCGTCTCGGCGCTTACGAGCGGCGCCGGGCTGCCCCGATACGCCGCGTCCGTCGCGTTAGGCCTGGCCGCGATCTCCCTCGAGGCCGCGATGGCGCTCGTCCAGGCTCGAGGCCGCGGGCGAGCCGGCCAGGCCGTCGTAGCGCGCGTAATCGTTCCCAGGCTCGCCTTCGCTACTACGCTCCTCGTCTCCGCCGTTTCGACGGCGTCGCCCCTCGCCTCCTACGCGTTGCCGGTCGGGCTGGCCTGCCTCGTCGGCCTAAGGGGGGCGCTCGCCGCCGCGGCCTATTCTGGGAGGGCGCTCGCCGGGATGGAGGAGGCTGCCCGGCTGACGGTCAAGCTCGAATCGGAGATGAAGGGCGGTCGCGATTTCATGACGGCGACGGCCGCCGCGCTACGCGCCCCGCTAAACGGCCTGGTCGCCACGCTGGAGGATCTCGACGCTATACTGGCCGAATGCCCGGCCATTCCGGGCCCCGCGACGTCGGACCTGGCGCTCGCCCGGGCGGAGGCCTCCAGGCTCGACACGCTCGTCTCCAACATCCTCAGCTATTCCGGCATCGGCCCGGCGCGCCTTTCTATAGAGGATTTCGACTTGTCGTCGGTAGCCAGGTCCGCCGCCGGGCTACTCCGCGTCGCTATATCGGGCAGGGGCGTGCGCATCGACGTCGACCTGCCCATACTAGAGCTGCGCAGCGATATAGGCGTATCCCACCGCCTGCTCTACACCGCCATGAGCCGGGCCGCGGGGAACGAGGGGACGACGACCGTGCGCGTCCGGGCCTCGTCAGGCGAGCGCGGAGCGACGTTGACTGTCGAGTACGACGGAGCCTCCTACGTCGATCCGGGCGCGGGGGCGCTTCCCGGCGTCGAGCCGGCCTTGGACATGGACCTGGCCGTGATGTCCAGGCTGGCGTCCCAGCTCGGAGGGGCTTTCTACAGGCGCGTCGAGGGCGACCGCGGCGCGTACGTCATCGAGCTGCCGAGGACGAGCCCCGCCGACGGCGAGGCCGGCCCCGCCGAGCGCGGCGCGCGGCCTCCCGCCCGTCCGTCCTCCCGACCCATCGCCGGACCCCTAGCCCGGGGCATACGGGCCTCGGTGGACCTGGGCGCATCCCCGTCCCCGAGTCCCGCCCGCGCCGCGGGGAGGATACTCGTCGCCGGAAACGAGCCGGTGGCCCTGTTGTCCATGAAGCGACGGCTCGAGTCGTCGGGCTGGCTCGTCTACGCCACGGTATCGGCGAACGAGGCCCTGGAACGCCTCCTGGGCGAGGATCCCTACGATATCGCCATAGTCGACTCCGTCATGCCCGAGATGAGCGGGTTCAAGTTCTGCGAGTCGGTCAGGGCCTCGAGGCTAGGCGAATCCGTGCCGCTGATCGTGCTCATCGAGTCGGGGAGGCCCGACGAGATAGAGCTCGCGTTCCGTTCCGGGGCCAGCGACTATATCGCGCGTCCCGCGTCCGGGCTCGAGCTGGCAGTCAGGGTCAAGACCCACGTCGAGCTGGCCGCCAGCGTCAAGAGGGAGCTCGAGCAGGCCGCCAGGATGGCGGAATTCGATAAGTACCGGACGCTCGCCATGCTGTCCGCGGGGGTAGCCCACGAGATCAATACGCCCAACAACGCGGTGCTCAGGAACGTCCCCATGCTCAAGGAGATATGGTCGGCCCTGGAGACCGTGGTCGAGCGGCTGAACCGCGAGGAAGGCGGCTTCAGCGTCCGGGGCTTCGGCTACGATGACCTCAGGCGGGAGATCCCCGATATCCTCAACGACCTGTACATGGGCGCGCAGGACATAAAGAAGATAGTCGAGGGGTTGAAGGACTACGCGCGCTCGCCCTCTGACTCGAAGTCGTACGGCCTCGTCGACGTGAACGACGCCGTCCGGTATTCCGCTCGCCTGCTAAAGCACTCTATAGTCGTCTCGACGTCCCGCTTCGAGACCGCGCTGGCGGAAGGATTGCCGCGCGTCCGCGCCGACAGGCTGAAGCTGACCCAGGTCATCGTCAACGTGCTCGAGAACGCCCTCCAGTCGCTGCCCGATCCGAGCCGCGGGGTGAGGGTGGAAAGCTCCTCGCGGGACGAAGGCGACGGCTCCGCCTGGGTCGCGGTGCGGGTGACGGACGAGGGCGTCGGCATGCCGCCCGAGACGCTGGCCTCGGCGTTCGACCCGTTCTTCACGACGAAGCGCGATCGCGGCGGGTCCGGGCTCGGCCTCCCGGTCGCCTCGGGTATAGTCCAGGACCTCGGCGGCTCGATAGAATTGCGCTCCGCGCCGGGCGCCGGAACGACGGCGACGATACGCATCCCGGCGTCCGGCCGGGACGAGGATGGTGACGATGGAAGATGCTAGAGGCACGGTAATCGTGGTCGACGACGACGTCGGCGTGCTCAAGCGGCTCGAGAGGCTGCTGCGCTTCGAGGGCTATGCCGACGTGGCGCTGTGCGAGCGGGCCGACGACGCGTGGTCCGTCCTCGAGTCATCGAGGCCGGTCGCTATGGTCCTGGACCTGATGATGCCCGGCGTCGACGGCTACGCGATGCTCGAGCGGATGCACGCGGAGCGGCCCGACGTGCCCGTGATCGTGGCTACGGCCATAGACGACCTCGACGCCGTAGTCAGGTGCATGAAGGCGGGCGCCTTCGACTACGTCCCCAAGTCGGCGGAGTCGGCGCGCCTCGTCGCTAGCCTGGAGCACGCCGCCATGATAGGCAGGCTCCTCGACGACAATAAGGCGCTGCGGGATACCCTGCTCTCCGGCGACGGGCGCGACATTCGCTTCTTCGAGGCGATAGTCACGCGCGACCGCAAGATGACCGATATTTTCCGGTATATCGCCGCCATCGCCAGGAGCGATAAGCCTATCCTCATAACGGGCGAGTCCGGTACCGGCAAGGAGCTGTTCGCGGCGGCGGCCCATGCCGCCTCGGGGCGCTCGGGGGAGCTCGTGACGGTCAACATTGCCGGGCTCGACGACGCGATGTTCAGCGACACGCTGTTCGGGCATAAGCGGGGGGCCTTCACGGGGGCCGAGGCCGACAGGCCCGGGCTGATAGAGCGCGCCAAGGGCGGCACGCTGTTCCTCGACGAGATAGGCGACCTGCCCCAGCAGAGCCAGGTCAAGCTCCTTCGCCTCATAGAGCAGCGCCGCTATTACCCCCTTGGGGCCGACCTGACGCGCTCTTCCGACGCGCTCATCGTAGCGGCGACGAACAAGGACCTGGGAAAGGCCTGCGCGGCCGGGACGTTCAGGCAGGACCTGTACTTCAGGCTCGAGACGCACCTCGTCAGGCTTCCTCCGCTCCGGGACAGGCAGGGCGACCTGCCCCTGCTCGTCGAGCTGTTCGTAGCAAGGGCCGCGGAGCGCTTCGGCAAGCCCGCGCCGGCGGTCCCTCCCGAGCTATACGAGCTGCTGGGCGCGTATGATTTTCCCGGCAACGTCCGCGAGCTCGAGTCTATGGTGCACGACGCCGTCGGCCGGGCCCAGGGCAGGACGCTGTCGCTCGATTCGTTCAAGTCGAGGGTTTTCAAGCCGGATTCCCGTTCCGCCGCGTCCCTTCCGTTCGCGAGCGGCCTTTTCAAGTCCCTGCCGTCGTTGCCTACGCTCCGGGAGGCCGCGGACTCCTTGATAGAGGAGGCGCTCGCGCGGTCAGGCGGTAATCAGGGCGTGGCCGCGGGGCTGTTAGGCTTGTCGCGTACGGCCTTGAATCGGCGCCTCAAGCTTAGGGACGAAGAGGATGCCTGATCGGGTGTGCGGATTTGCACATCCGGTACGCTAATGACAAATCGATATAAATATATACAACAAATGAATATAGCATAAAGAATACTTGATGGGCGCCGGTACTGGATAGGAAATTTAAACAAGGTATCCTACCGGAGCGTCGGTGCTATAGTGACCTTAACTTTATTTATTGTATATACATATTAGAAAGATTATGGTTTGTAGTTTGTTGGCACGGCTATTGCATTATTATATGCGGGTGCTTGTGTCCCAGCAGGTAATAAAATGTGTATTTTAAAAAGTATATTATAAAAAGTCCGCAGTAAAAAAAATGGGACCGATGTAAAGAATCGCTTATCGATTATAGCGGAGCGTCAGGGCCGACGTTCCGCTCTTTTTTTAAACTTCCGCGCATGCGGCCCCATTCGCGCAACCGGCGAACCCTCCCGCGGTCGAATAGTGCATGGTTCGCCGGCCATGGGTCGTCGCGAAGCATAGAAGGTAGTTACATGTCAGATCAACCAACCGCGTCTCTCGGCGTATCACCGGCCCGGTATCCTATCGGAGAGGAGATAGCCAACGCCGTCACCCACGGCGTCTGGTCACTCTTGTCGATAGCGGGGCTCGTCATCCTGGTAGTATCGGCCGCGAGCCGAGGCGACGCCTGGTACGTCGTCTCGTTCGCGATATTCGGGACCAGCTCGGTGCTCCTGTTCACGATGTCGACGCTCTATCACGCTATCAGCGCCCCGCGGGCGAAGCGCGTCCTCAAGGTCATGGACCATTCGTCGATATACGCGCTCATAGCCGGGACCTATACGCCCTTCGCGCTGACGGCGCTGCGCCCGACGGTCGGCTGGACGGTCTTCGGGATAGTCTGGGGCGCCGCCGTCATAGGTATTTCGTTGAAGCCGTTCCTGGCCGGCAAGGCCAAGCTGCTGTCGACAATAGCCTACGTCGCCATGGGCTGGATAATCGTATTCGCGTGGAAGCCGCTCACGGCCGCCGTGGATTCCAGGTCCATAGGTTTCCTTATAGCCGGAGGCGTCGCCTACACGTTGGGCGCGGCGTTCTACCTGCTGAAAGGAAGGGCCTGGTCCCACCCCGTATGGCACCTGTTCGTCGGGGCCGGGGTCACCCTGCACTTCTTCGCGGCGCTGGCGCTGCTGCCCGCTTAATCTCGCTAGGCGGGCTCGGCCTTATCGTCCCGCTCCAGCTTGCGCCTGCGCCTGCGCCTGAGGAAACGGGGCGTCGTAGGCTTCTTGAGCCAGAAAATACGCGAGACCGACGACGCCACCGCGAGCCCGCCCGCGATGGCGCCCGCCATGATCAAGGTCTGGAAGCCGGTGGCCGCCGCGGCCGAGGCGTTTCCGGCGACCGCCTCGAACATAGTCCTGTACATGCCCGCTCCCGGCACGAGCGGTATGATGGCGGAGATGATGAAGAGGGTCGCGGGACGCTTGAGCAACGCGGCGGCGGCTTCGGCGTAGAGCCCCACGGCGAAGCTGGCCGCGAAGAACGAGAGGGAATCGGAGCCCGTGGCGGCCGCGGCGGCCAGGTATGCGCCCCAGGCCAGCGCCCCGCCTAGGGCCGCGAAGGGGAGGTCCCTTACGGGGGCCCTGAAGAGCACGCCGAATCCGAGCGTCGCGAGCAAGGCCCACAAGAGCTGGAGATAGGCCCCGCTCATAGGGCGACGCCCGCTAGGACGCGCGCGGATTGCAGGGCGAACCCGACGCCTATCGATATGCCCGCGGCGGAGATGAACGCGTCGGCCGCCCTGGCTATCCCCGCGACGAGGTCGCCAGCGATTATATCCCTTATGGCGTTGACTATCATGACGCCCGGGACGAGCAGCATGATGGCGCCAATGATCATGGCGTCCGTGTTCCCGGCGAGGCCCAGGGCATGGGCTCCTAGGGCTATCGCCGCCGCTATGGCCCCTCCCACTATGTTGGAGAAGAATTCCGATAGCCTCATGGAGCCTAGCCACGACATGATCATGCCTATGACGACGCCTATGGCCGCCGCGACCAGCGCGTCGTTCCAGGCGCCCCCGAAGAACAGGCAGAAGAAACCCGTTACGAAGGCCGCCCCGAGCGAAGGCAGGGGGGCGGGATAGGAGCCTAGCGAGTCGATGGCGCATAGCTCGCGCTCTACCCCGTCCTGGTCCAGCCGGCCGGAGGCGGCGTCGCGGGCGAGCGAGCTGACCCTGGCTATCTTCTCCAGGTTCATGTGGCGCTTGCGGATGCGCTTGACCACTGACCGGCTCCGGCCTCTCGCGTCGTCGCAGGAGGCCATGAAGCCCGTCGGCGTCGCGAAGGAGTCGGGCGATAGCCCGCCGAGCGACGAGGCCACCGCGGCCATCACGTCCTCCGCGCGGTACGTCTCGCCTCCCGACTCGAGGACTATGCGGGCGGCCTCAGTAGACAGCCTGAGCGCGTCGTCCACGTCGCTCCATTCGCTCTCGTCAGCGCTCATTCCAGCCCGACTAACATAGACATGGTTATGTGCAGTATCCCCTCGTCGAGGAAATCGGCGTTTCCCGTCCACGCGTTGTATACCGGCAAGAGTCCCCTGACCCCGAAGGCGAAGGTGAAATTCTGCTGCAGGTAGACGTCGAGCCTGAGCGCGGCCGACGGATAGAACCACCTGCCGGAGGCCCAGAAGTACGACGAGATCGCCGCGAGGTTGGCCGCCATCTCGTCCGCGTACTCGGCCGTCGAGTCGTTGGCGAAGGCCGCGCGCATCACGAACGCGGGCCCAAGCGAGGCGGCCATGCCTATTCTGTCCGAGAAGCGCAGGGTCGCGGTCACCGGGAGGTCAAGGATGAAGCCGAGTATGAAGGCGTTATTGCCTTCGCCTCGCTCCGTCTCGGTCGGAACCGCTCGCTCGCCGGTCCATTCGTAGTTGGTCCAGTAGAGGTCGAGGGCGGGCTGGAGGCTCAGGAAGAATCCCTTGGCGAACGAGACGGCCAGGGATCCGCCGAGCGTGTTGACGACGGGGCTAGCGGCCCCTAGCCCGGAGCCGTTATATATTATGGCGACCCCGAAGCGGCCCGAGGCCGCCTCGACGTCCAACGCGCCGGGGGAAACGAAGGCGGCCGCGCCTAGCGCCGCCGCGAGAATGATTCTCTTCATCGTACTTCCTACTATAGCGCGCCGGGGCCCGCTTTCATAGGCCGGTCCGTCGGCCCCGCCTCAGGGGCCCGGGTCTAGGACGAGAAGCCCGCTAGCGCCGGTATTTGGAAAGAGGTCCTCCTCCCAGAGGGCGACGAGCATGCCGTCCACGAGCGCGGCGTCCCTGACTATAGCGCCGGGGAGCGGCGAGCCGGGATAGAGCGATCCCGCCGCGAACCCGCCATCCGCCCGACGAGCTATAGAGACGCGCCAGTCGTCGGTGACTATGCAGGCCGCGATCCCGCCGGGCGCGGGCGCGCCGTCCCGGAGCACCTGAGCGTAGCCGGGAGCGGCGACTCCGGGGTCTCCCCTGACGAAGGCCCGCCTGGAGCCGTCCGGGAGCCTCGCCTCGAGGAGCAGGGGGCCCGGCACCGCGGCCGCCGCGGCCCGTAGCGGCTCGGGCGCCTCGTCGAGGGGTACCGGGGAGGCCAGCCTCTCGAAGGCGGCCCTGGAGAGGGGCTCGGCCGCGGTCCCGGAAGCGGAGAGCCTGGCGTAGCCGGCCCGCACGCGGTCGCCTGACTCGGTCCTGTACTGGGCTAGCCACGCGTCCGGGGAGACCGGGAATACGGCGTACGCGTCGTCCCCGATTCCCGGCTCCATGACCGCGGCCCCGTCGAGCGTCGCCCTCACGACGACCGAGGCGGGGGAGCGCGGGCTCCGGGACTCGAAGATGGGGTGCCTATAGAGCAGGAAGAGAGCCTCGTTCCCCCTGGCCCACGACGGCGCGACCGTCCTGCCGGGGAATTCCGCCTCCGCCCCCGGGATAGGCTCGACTATAAGCCTGGCCTCGGCGGGGCCGCCGTCGCGTCCGTAGCGCGCCACGCGGAGGCGCCTGAGCCCCGTCCTGTTGACGGCCAGCACGGCGCCGTCGCCCATCGGCTGTATCGACGACGCGACGACGGCCACCGGGAACGGAAGCGGGACGCCCCGCGGGATGTCTGTAGGGGCGCCGGGCCCTAGTACGGAGAACGCGCCGTCGTCGCCGATGACGAGCGCGAGGGCTCCGCCCGGGGGCACGGCGAAGCCGGGCCTGGGAGGCTCCGGGGGGAGGGGCGTCGCCTCCTTGCCGCAGGAGGCCGTCGTCGCCAAGGCCATAGCCAGCGCCAGAGCGGTCGCGCCGGCTATCGCGCGCCCTCGTCCATTCGCCGCCGTTTCGCTGTATACCGTTCGAGCCATGCGTCGAGTCTAGCAGGAGATCGATGATGCAGGAAGACGAAAAAAAAAGCCGCCGGCCCTTAAGGGCGGCGGCTTCGATGGCCATGGGGGACGGCGCTGGGCGCTACCCCCGCTCAGGTCAATACGACTTGGCGAAGATGGCCCGGTGCTTGGCCGGCGCCCCGCAGAGGCAGCACGAGCCTTCGCAGTCCGCCTGCTGGTCGAAGGGCATGTTGCGTATAGTCACCTTGAGCTCCGCCTTGAGCGCGGCCTCGCACTCGCGCCCGCCGCACCATAGGCCGCGCGCGTAGCCGCCGGCGGCCTCGGCGGTGCCCTCGTGGGATTCGCCGTCGACCTCCGACTGCTTCTTCGCCTTCTTCTCCTTGCCGTAGAAGGCGCGGATATCGTCGAGCGAGGCTACGTCCCTCGTATTGGCGTCGCGGAAGGCCCTGGCCTTCTCCAGGAGGTCCTTCTGCATCGCCGCGAGTATCTCGCGGGCCTTGGCGGCGGCTTCCTCTACCTTGACGAAGGTCTTCTCGCCGGTATCCCGGCGGACCATCACGACGTTCCCCGAGGCCGCGTCCTTGGGGCCGGCCTCGACGCGGATAGGAACGCCGCGCATCTCCCACTCGGCGAACTTCCAGCCGGGGCTGGAGGAGTCGTCGTCGTCGAACGCGACCCGCCTGCCGTCCGCCTTGAGGGCGGCCACGACCTTGCCGGCGTATTCCAGTACGGTTGCCTTGTTGTCGCTCTTGAATATGGGTACGACGACTATCTCCTCCTGCGCCAGCGAAGGCGGCAGCACGAGGCCCTTGTCGTCCGAGTGGGTCATGATGATAGCTCCGACGAGGCGGGTGGAGACGCCCCAGCTCGTCGCCCAGACGTGGTCCAGGCCGCCTTCGCGGGTCTGGAACTGCACGTCGAAGGCCTTGGCGAAATTCTGCCCGAGGAAGTGGCTGGTGCCGGCCTGCAGGGCCTTCTTATCCTGCATCATCGCCTCGATGGAGTAGGTTGCGACGGCGCCGGCGAACTTCTCGGCCTCGCTCTTGCGGCCGGCGATCACCGGCAGGCAGAGGTATTCCTCGGCGAACGCGCGGTATACCTCGAGCATGGTCTCCGTCTCCTGGACCGCCTGCTCCTTCGTCTCGTGGGCCGTGTGGCCTTCCTGCCAGAGGAACTCGGTGGTGCGGAGGAAGAGGCGCGTGCGCTTCTCCCAGCGGACCACGTTGGCCCACTGGTTATAGAGCAGGGGCAGGTCCCGCCACGACTGGATCCAATCGCGGTACTTGCTCCATATGATCGTCTCGCTCGTGGGCCTGACTACGAGGGGCTCCTCGAGCTCCTCGCCGCCGGCGTGCGTGACGACGGCCAGCTCGGGGCTGAAGCCCTCGATGTGCTCGGCCTCCTTCTTGAGGAAGCTCATGGGTATGAACATGGGGAAGTAGGCGTTCTGGTGCCCGGTTTCCTTGAAGCGGCGATCGAGCTCGTCGCGGAGCCTCTCCCAGATCGCGTAGCCCCGCGGCCTGATGACCATGCACCCCTTTACCGGCGAGTAGTCGGCCAGCTTCGCGTTAAGGACTATGTCGATGTACCACTGCGAGTAGTCGACGCTCCGGGGGGTGATCTTTTCGGCCATACGGATACCTCTTACGGGGGCTTCGCGGCCTTAAAAGGCCGCGCGCGGGATCGGCGCCGCGTAAAGACGACGAGGCGCCGACCTTCGGGGCCGGCGCCTCTCGGCGCTTACGCGATAGTATACGATCTATAGCCGCCTGTTCAACGGAGGCGGCCGGAGGCTGCCGGAGGCGGAGCCTACGGTAGCCTGAACGCCTCGACCATGTAATGCACGGAGGAGCCGTAGGCGTCCTTCTGCACGCGCTCTATGAGGGCGACGACGGTCTTCCCGTCCGGGGCCACCACGATCTCCCGGATCGTGTAGTCGGTCACGCCCTTGCGCTTTATCTTGGGATTACCCGCCTTGAGGCTGACCTTCTTACCGTCCTTCGCCATCACGGACACCTCGAGCCCGAACGACGAGCTTATCGCCCCCGCCTTATCCTCGACCGTTTCCTTGAGCGCCACGCTCCATTGGTCCCCCGAGTCGAAGTCGGTGAACGATAAGGCGTCCGGCCCCTCGACTCCGTTGATCAGGAGGTAGACGAGCCTTCCCTGGGCTAGGTGGTCGATCTTATGCTTTCTGGCCAGCGGGGCCGCGTCGGAGAATAGCTTGTAGAAGCCGCCCGCCGGGTCCCAGCCCGGCTGGATCTCGGTGCCGTACATTCCCTTGAAAGCGCCGCCGGGCGCGAAGTCGTTCTTCTTGGTGTCGACCAGGTAAACCTCGGCGTACGGCTTCCCGTTAGCGGCGTCGAGGCCGTAGAAGCCGAACATGAAGTAGGCCGAATCGGGAGAGAAGCCGAGGTTGACGAGGGTCGCCACGTCGCCCGCGAAAGCCGTCGAACAGAACGCGAGCGCGAGCGCGACGATAGCTATCATTCTCTTCATCGATATGCTCCCCCTGGGCGGCTTTGCGGACGGCCGCCCCCGCTATTAGTATCGGCTACGGGCCCGCGCCCTTGAGAGAAAATCCTCCTGGTAGTACGGTAGCGTATGACCATTAAACTGAGGGAACGGGTGTTCCGGGGTCTATTCGTCGTCTCCGTCGCGGCTTCCGCGGCGGCGGTAGCTCTCGTGTGGTGGCTAGGCCCCCTCGGCCTGGAGCGCGTCCGCGCCTCCGGGTTCGGCCGGCCCGAGTTAGCGGCGTTCTATACGGGGCTGGCGGCGGCGGGGGCCTGCGGCGTATACGGGACGATAGTTTCCGGGCTGATAGCCTTCAGGAGCGGGAAGACCGTCTCGGTCGAGATATTCTTCTTCTCGCTTTGGGCCTTCTGCCAGTCGTTCGAGCTTACGCGCGTAGCGGCGGTCGCGCTCGTGTCGGTTAACTCGGGGTCGGTAGTCTTCGAGCTCCTGACGAGGGCGGCGCTCTTCGGCCGCTACGGCGGGACGATAGCGGTCTTCGCGGGCAGCCTGTTCTCGGTGGGGCTCAAGCAGGAGCGCGGGGAGCCGCTCCTAGGCGCGACGCTGATGGCCGGGCTCCTCTTCGCGTCCATCCATCCGCTTAATTCCGTCGGCCCGGGTGTCGATTTCCTGGTCGCGAGGGGCGTGGAGCCGCTGGCCAGGGCTTTCGAGTCCGCGGTGATCCTGATGGCCGTCGTCAACTACGGGATAGCGTGGTGGTCGGGACGGGATAAGGCCTATTCCCTGGCCGGCGCGGGCTTGGTGGTATGCGTCGCGTCGACTATGGCGCTGCGCGGGGCTTCGGCTCCGTGGCTCGTCGCCGTCGCGGTTCCGGCGCTCGGCCTCGGCACCTGGATCTATATAAAAAGCCTGCACGACTACTACCTGTGGCGCTAGTCCGCCTCTAGCGCAAAGCCAATCATGGATCGAGGCCGCGCGATCGGCCTTGCTCCTAGGCTCGGGCCCCGCCGAAAATGGCTACGGCCGCTAGCCCGACTATCGTCGGCAGGAGCAGGTTGTCCGCGTCCTTCGTCGGGAGCGCTTCGGTAACCGTGGCTATCGCGGCTATGGCCGCCGAGCGGGGCGCGTTTCCCGATACCGCGTACGCCGAGCACAGGACGGCGATGAAGCAGGTTAGGCTCCCCTCTACGGATTTGCCTCCCGTGAAGGGTATCTTTATCGAGCCGATAGCCTTGCCGACGAGGCTGGAAAGGCCGTCGCCGAAGGCCAGGGCGTAGATCGCTATCGACGCGGCGGGTTCCGGGTATAGGACGAGGGCCAGTAGGGCGCCGATGCCGAGCGTGACGGGGCCGAACACGAAATGACCGGCGTCGCGCCGCCTCGCGGCCAGCGCGGTTATCTTGCTGACCACCGCGATCTCGTAGCCGCGGATTCGCATAAGCTCGCTATAGGAATATACGAGGACGCCGGACGCCAGCAGGACGACGGTAAAACCGAAGTTCCAGTTGGCGAGCGTAGGGACTAACCCGATTAATAAGTGTATGCTCTTCCGGACGATCTCGGTTCTGAGTTCCGCTGACCACGGACGGGATACGCTTATCGAACCTGCAGTTCTAATCACATCGGACATTTACTTCCTCTTTATGATACTTGCTGTTTATATGCAAATACCGGGCCAATAAATAAGGGTTGGCTGTAGATTGTGGTAAATGTCGATTTAAGAGGGATATACACGTTTATAATTATTTATATAAAATGAGCGAAACCAGTTACTGTATTATTTATCATACTTCGATGCGAGTAAATCTAATTATTTAGACTACTCACGCTGGCCGCTTCCTGATGTTGACACGCTCTTCCTTCCGAAGCTAATATCGCGATAAATCGCTTCGGCGATCAAAAGAGGCGGGATAGCGCGCGTCAAGCGCAACCCTCCCTACATATGGCGTTTTTAGTGGGCGATTAACTCAGCGGGAGAGTGCTACCTTCACACGGTAGAAGTCACTGGTTCAATCCCAGTATCGCCCACTAAAAACGCCAATTCTATTGGAGGTCGCGCTTGAGGCGACGGCCTTCATTCCTGCGACCTATCGGATAGGCTAGCGCCGCTACGCGAATACCGCCCCGAGTCGTATTGGACGATACCGCCTCGGTATCCCGGCGATTCAATTCCGATTACTGCCTAATCGCGATGTCCTCCTGAATGCGGCTTGCCAAGCGCGCGTTTGCCGGTATACTTAACGATTAAATTTAGCTAGAACGCATGGAAGCGCACCCTATGGAACGCCGTAGCCGTAATATACTTATCCTCACTCTGATCGGCTGCATCGTCGGCGCCGTTTCGATCTCCGCGTTCCTGTTGATCGCCCCGGATAAGGCCTCGGTCGGCTTGAGCCTGCAGGAGCAGGTGGCGCGGCACGTCTCGAACGATTTCTCGGTCGTCGAATCCTTGTCGTATCAGCTCATCGCCAATAAGGAAATGAATGAAATCCTGTGGCAATACGGCGAGAACCCGGATCAATACGGCTCGGCCCTCTTCGACATGAGGTTCTCTGGCCTCATAGAGAGCCAGGCGCCCGTTCGTAGCCTGCTGTCCGAGGCCGTGTTCTTCGATTTCGACGATGTCAAGCGTACCCCCCTCATGATGACGGAGAACCTGGCCAGGACCGATTACGCCCTAATCGCCTCCGCGACCCGGGAACCCGCCGTCTCGGCGGACGGAGCGTGCGTATGGCTAGACGTTCCTCTCTTGATATGGGGGCGCCCTCATATCGTTTCCGCCCGCCTCATCAAGCGCGTAGCTACGGGCGAACCGATAGGCGTGTTCGTCGCCCTCCTGGATAGCCGGGACGTCGCGAGCGTCGCCGAGACCGTCGGGCCCAGCATATCGGTGGACGCCGGCGATATGCGCTCGTTCGTCGTATCCCGGACAGGCGTGATATTGGCGGCCGGCGACGCTGGACTGGTCGGCTCGCCCGTTTCCGCCGCCATCGGCGAAAGCCGGGCGTTATCGGAGGCGATCGGCTCTGGACGCGACTCCGGGAGGCTCGGGATCGGTTCTACGTCGACGATGGCCTCGGTAGTGTACACCCGGGAGCCGCGATTCGGCTTCTTCCTATTGACCGTCCTGCCGCTACGTCACGCCGCCCTGCGAGCCGTAGTCGAATTCTGCTCCTTCGCGAGCGCCGCCATGCTGGCCGCGGTCGCTATAGTCTCTGCTCGGGCGCGCCGCGCGTCCGCCCCCGTCTCCGGATCCATGGCGGGCGCCGGCCGGCCCGGGGTCGCCTATAGCCTGCCCCCGGGCGTCCCGGGCCTGACCGGGAGGGAGCGAGAGATACTGGAGCGGCTCGTCCGCGGCATGAGCAATAAGGAGATCGCCTTCGATCTGGGCCTCAAGGAACAGACTGTGAAGAACTGCATGGGCCGGCTCTACGGCAAAATAGGCGTGCACGATAGAGTCTCCGCCCTGCTAGCCGTGCGGACGCGTAGCGAGCCCGCGGCGGAGTAGGTACCTTCGTACCCATAGTCGTCGGTTCTCCCGGCGGTACCAACGTACCGATTGCGGGTATCCGGTTCCTCGCTTTCTCTAATAATCGTCAATACCACATTTTTCGGAGGGACCATATGATACAGAGGATCGTATCGATCGCGCTAGCCTGCCTGGCGCTGGCCTCGTGCGGGGGCGGCAAGGAGAAGGCCGCGGAAGCCCCGGCGGCTCCCGAGACGCTCATGATCTATACTTCCATGAAGGAAGTACTTATCGGCCAGATAAAGGACGCGTTCGTGAAGAAGCATCCTAACGTGACCGTCGATTACTACTCGGCCGGCGCGGGCAAGGTCATGGCCAAGATGGCCGCCGAGCGCCAGTCGGGGCAGATAGTAGCCGATATCATCTGGACGAGCGAGGTGCCGGACTTCTTCTCCATGAAGAAGGAGGGGCTGCTCGAGCCGTACATATCCCCCGAGGCCGCCCACATCGTCAGTCCCGTGGAAGACGCGGAAGGCTACTATACGGCGGCCCGCCTCGGGACGCTGGGCATAGTTTACAATACCGATAAGGTAAAGACTCCTCCGACTTCGTGGAACGATCTCCTCAAGCCGGAATTCAAGGGCGCCTTCGCGATCGCTAACCCGGCCCTATCCGGGACCGCGTTCGTCTCCATAGGCATGCTGGTGGAGAATTTCGGCTGGGAATTCGTCGAGAAGCTCCGCGCCAACGGCGCCATGATGGGCAAGGGCTCCGGCCAGGTCATAGACGACACCGCCTCGGGGGATCTCTCCGGCTGTATCGGGGTCGACTACATCACCCTGGATAAGGTAGAGAAGGGCGCGACCCTCGGTTTCGCGTATCCGCAGGAGATGCTGGTCATACCGAGCCCGGTCGCGATCCTGAAAGGGACTAAGAACCAGTCCGCGGCCAGGAAATTCGTCGATTTCCTCCTATCCGCGGAGGGGCAGTCCATCATCGCCGGGGCCAATACCATACCCGCCAGGGCCGACGTCGCCGTCAAGGCGGGGATAGGACTCGTCTCGGCGGACGTCGCCGTCGGTAGGGCGCTGAAGGTCGATTACGCGAAGCTGGGCGCCGAGAAAGAGGCGTCCATCGAGCGCTTCGCCAATATCATGACGAAGTAGCGGCCCGCCGCCGCCCCTGGCGGGGC
>JAHIWG010000110.1 GCA_018816345.1 Spirochaetota bacterium
CCGGCCGGCGCCTCTTCCCGCGCCGCGCGCGCGGAATCGAGGCGCCCGGTGAGGCGCTTGGTTATCTCGGCGTACAGCGGCCTCGACGCGTCGTCCCCGCAGAGGTCGGGATGATAGCGCCTGATGAGGCTCTTGAGACGCTTCGCGTATCCGTCCTTATCGATGGAGCGCCTCCTCGGGCCTATAGCGCGCGAGCACCCTGAGCGCCCTGAGCGTATTCCATCGCCCCGGCTCGCCGCTCGGCTCGACCACGAAATACGTCGCGCCCGCCTGTGACGCCGAGCGCCAGCGCCCGCTCGGGTCGCGCGCCGCGACGACGGCGTCCAAGGCCCCGGACATGCGCCCGTCGTACGGCAGGCCGCGCTCCCGGAACAGGTCGAGGCAGCGGAGGACGTCGTATTTCCACCTGACCGGGAAGGGGAATTTGAAGAACTCGTCCTTGATCGTCTCCCCGGTCCGCTCGGACCGGTACAGCCGGTGCCGCAGGATGAACTCGACCCCGTCCGCGATCGCCCGGCGGATGTCGTCGCGCCGATAGCCGCCCGAGGCGTCGTCGAAGGCCCACAGGCCCTCGAGAACGCTGATGGTCGTATGGAGCGAGCTCTTGACGCCGCCCTGGTAGTACGCGCAGTTCCAGCCGCCGTCCGACATCCGCCTCTCGAGCAGGAAGTCGGCTACGGCCCTGACCGTCGGGACGGAGGCGCCGCCAGCCGCGAGGCCGAAGCGGCTCGAGACCCCGAGGAGCATGCCGTTCACGCAGACGTCGCTATACGGCACCGTCCTCGCGTAGTTGACGCCTCCGTCGATCCCCGTCGGGTAGCCGAGGAGCAAGGCCGCGGATTCCCGGCAGGCCGCGACGTCGGAAGGAAGCCCCAGCTGGGCCAGCTCGTACAGGACGTAGTGGGTACAGGTCCACTTGGGGCCGTAGGCGCCCCTTCCCCAGTGCCCGTCCTCCCCGCGCCGGTCGAGCAGGCCGCGAGCCCAGCCGCGGCGGCCTATCGCGGCGCGAACGCCCGCGAGCCCGGCGTCGGCGGTACCGAGGAGATCGCGCCCGACGCGATAGGCCAAGGACGGGTCGTCATCCTCCAAGAGCCAAGACAGCGCGGTCTCGCCCACGAAGAGCCTCCGCGCTACGCCGCCCGATTTCAGCATCCGCGGCTCCGCTACGCGTCAGGCTCGCGGGCCGCTATCCAGGTCGGGCCGCGCTCGTCGGCGGCCAGCTCGAGCAGCCCTACCATGGACGACCAGGGCCTGGTCGTCGCCGGAGCCTTTAGCACTTTCTCGATGAAGGCGTTCGACCGGCGGGACGACTCGTAGCCGGCGCCGTAGTAGGAGAACACGGCCGAGCCGACGACCTCGTGCTCGTCGACCCCGTTCATCGTCTCCAGGAGCAGGGCGAGGTCCTCGCGGGACGGCTCGTGGCCCAGCACTGTAACGAACAGCCGTTCCGTCGGGCCGCGATCGGCCAGAGGATGGGAAGCGGCCGCGAAGCGCAGCTCGTCCAGGGTCATGAGGACGACGCCGAGGGAGCCGCCGGCGGAGTGCCGCAGCTCGTAGCCTATCTCAGCCTCCATCTTCCTCCGGCTATTGTCCACGGCGTCGAACGCCGCGTCGCCGCTTGGCCCGTACATGCGGATACGCTTGAAACCGATATACGACAAGACCTTCCGCAGGCCTTCGGCCGCGGAAGGCAAGCCGAGCGGGGAGCAGGGATCGGCGGGCCCTCCCGCGCCCCGGAGAAGCGCTATATAGACGCTCACGCCTTAGCCCCCACGGCGTCGCTTCCGGCGGCGCGCTCAGAAAGCCCCGCGAGCCCGCGCCTAATCTCCTTGAGCGCCCGGGTCTCCCGGCCTATCCATTTCGTCGCCCTGCCGCCTCGCTTCTCCATGCTCTCCTCGTTCAGGGCTATCGCCTCGTCCAGCCCTACCCAGCGGGGGCTGAAGCCGAGCCTCGCCTCGTAGTCGTCGAGGCGCAAGTCCAGCCCGGTCTCCTCGACGGTGACGAGGTAATAGGACGATCGCATCATGAAATAATCCAGCCATGCCTCCTTGGGCCGGTCGTACTCGACAATCTCGCCGATGCGCTCTATCACGCGGCCCACGACGGCGCCCGCCTCCTCCCGCACCTCCCGCGACAGCGCGTCCTCGTGGCGCTCGCCGGGCTCGATGCCGCCGCCGGGGAATTTGTACTCGTCGCCGGACGACGAATAAATCATCAGTATCGAGTCGCCGCGGAGGACGACGGCCCTCACGGCCTGCCGCACGAAGGACCGGCCGGAAAGGGAGAGGCCTTGGGCGTGGTAAATCTCGTCGTCGAACAGCATCGGCGCTACCCCTTTCGAAAATGGTGCGGAGCTTCGTACGAGGCGTCGGGAACGCGGGCCTACCGCCTCGGTAGTATAGACTATATCGCGGCGGCGCGATACCGCCGGGGTCCGCGGCGAGCGGCTCGGCGAGCGGATAGCGAAGAGCCGGCGCGTCGGCTATACTCGCTGGCTAGACGATAGGAGGAGGCACCATGGGCATCGTAAGCGTCATAGTCGGCGGGTGCGTACTGATGACGATAGTCGCGATCATAGGCGATTACATGAGCAAGGCGAGGCTCCAGGCCCCGGCCGCCGATACGGCCGCCCTTCGCGGGCTCTCCGATAGGATAGAGGCGCTGGAGGCCCAGGCGCGCGAACGGGACGCGAAGATAGAGCGGCTAGAAGGCGACCTCGCGTTCACGACGAGGCTCCTTGAGGCCAAGCACGATACCGATCAGCGGACCGGCTGATCGGGAACCTGCCGCGGATCGCCGGCGGGCCCCGTATCGACGCCGAGCCGCGACGCGCGGCCCTTGAAGCCAAGAAAAAGGCGCTCCGAACGGGAACAAGGCCCGCATCGAAGCGCCGTACGACTAGCTATCAAGCCCCCGTACAGAAGCCCCCGCGCCGGCGGGCGGATACCGGCCGCGGCGGCCCGCTAGAACGCTACTCCCACGTTCACGCCGAAGAATACGCCGCTGCGGTCGAACCCGTCCTCGAACGCCTGCGGCTTGGGTATCACGGTCCCCGACGCGTCGGTATATCGCCAGCCGTCGTCCCCGCCTACGAGGCCGTAGAGCCTGAAGCCGACGAACGGCTCGGCGAAGAAGGCGAGCGATGAACCGAACAGGACGTACTTGAGGCCGACGCTCGCTCCCGCCCCGAGCCCGAAGGCGTCGGCGTCGAAGGTGTACGCCGGGACGCCCGGGTCCACCGCGGTCCAGCCCCTCACCGAGGCGCCGAGGCACCCCACGAACGCGCCGACGTAGGGGCCGACTATGCCGGGGGATAGGAACCGGTCCTTGATGAAATCCCCGACGTCGACGCCAGAGAGCAAGCCGCCGAGAGCCTGCCCGAAGTAGAAGCGGCCCTCGACGGAGGCGTCGAAATAGCCTATATCGGATATCCAGAAGAAATTAGGAGAAACGGAGAGCGAGCCTTTCACGGAGAACCGATCGCCGAGGGCCCGTTCATACGAGCCGGAATAGAGATTGAATATGACGGCGACGGGATCGAAGCTCGCGGCGTTCATCGTACGGCCCGAGCCGCCTTCATCCCCGTACGCCGCGATTCCGGCGACCAGCGCGACGCCGAGCGCCGCTATTCGTATACCTTTCATCGAACCCCCGATACATAGTATTAAACGCGCGAATAGCCTCGAATGGATAATGCACGCCGGCGGCTCCGGGAAAGAAGTACTATACGGCTAGGAACCAGCACTCTTTAGTAACGGCGAAAAATGACAAAAGTCATATACCGTGGTACAGTGGGCCTGGATGCGAACGTACTACACCTATTGGAATTACGCGACGTATGGCATCGCTGTCATCGCTATAGCCGGTTTATGCCTCGCCTCGAAGGAGGCGTTCGATAGAAGGTCGGGCCCGCTCTCGCGGGCCGGCATCGGGTCTCTTATCGCGGCGGCCATAGCCCTACCGCTCTCGGCGACGTGCCCGTACCCGGGCTGGGACGTAGCGCTACGCCTGGGGGGCATCGTCTGCCTCCTCGGCGGGCTCGCGCTCATCTCGTCGAAGGCGGCCTTAGCCAGGCTCCGCAGCCGGCGCGGCGCGGCGCGCGGGCGCGGCGAGCCGCGGCTAGCGCGCTGGATACTGGACTCGCTGCGGGACAGCGTAATTATCATGGACTCGGACTATCGCCTCCTCTCGTGGGGCGCCCTGCGGTTCGGGGAGCTCGGCCCGTTCCGCGGCGACTCCCTCCGGGTCCTGGTAGCGCGCCTCGAGGAGGCCGGATACGAGCCCGAGCTCGCCGCGGTGCTCGGGCGGGTCGCGGCGGGCGAGTCGCCGACGGGCGAGCTGGACCGAGGCGCCCGCCGCTTCAGGTATTGGCGTTCCGAGATAGGCACCGGAGACGTACGCGGCTACGCGTTCTGCCTCGGCGACGTGAGCGGCGAGTACGCGATGGCGAGATCCCTCGAGGCGCAGAATACCCGCCTCCTGAACCGCTACGCGAGGCTGATCGACGAGGCGGCCCTCGATAGGTCGATAGAGCTCGAGAAGCGGACGCTCGCCGCCCAAAGGGAGGCGACTTCGCGGATCAGGTCGTACCTGAGGGCGCAGAGCGGCCGGCTACGGCTCCTCGCGGAGGGCTCGGTACCCGAGGCCGCGCAGATACAGACGGCGATAGCCGAATCGAGGGAGGCCATGGAACGCGTTCGCGAGGCGGTCCATAGCATCCCGTACAGTTAAGGGGAGCCGAGCATGGCGAAACGCATCGTACTCGCGGAGGATCATCCGCTAATCCTATCCTCGCTCTCGAACCTGCTCGTCGCCGAGCCGGACATCGAGATCGTCGCGTCGTGCTCCGACGGGATCAAGGCGCTCGAGGCCGCGACGGCCCTGCGCCCGGACGTCGCCGTGCTCGACGTTCGCATGCCCGGCCTGACTGGCCTCGAGGTGGCGGAACGGCTCAAGGAGGCGGCGCCCGAGGTCGGGGTCCTCCTCATGACTACGTTCGAGGAGCGGTCGACGATACTATCGGCGCTCGGGATAGGGGTCAGGGGCTTCGCGCTCAAGGACATCGAGCCCGCCGCCTTCATCGCCGCTATCAGGGGGGTGGCCGCCGGCCTCATCGCGTACCACGCCTGCGTAGCTCCCTACCTCGCGGCCGCGGAAGGCCAGCGCGAGGGCGATATCGACGAGGAGGCCGTAGAGCGCTACGGGCTGACCGCGTCGGACCTCAGGATAGTCGGGTATATAGTCAAGGGGATGAGCAACAAGGAGATAGCCGACGCCGACCGTTGCTCGGAAGGCACGGTGAAGAACCGGGTATCGTCGATACTCTCGAAGACCGGCCTGCAGGCCAGGACGCAGATAGCCGTGCGCGCGATCAAGGAAGGGCTCGTCTAGGCCATGGCCATGGGCCTCGGGCTCGCCCGCGAGATATTCTGGATACAGCTCGCTCACCTCCTGGCGCTGACCGCGGTGCTCCTCGCCAATCTCGCGTTCCTCGGACGGGCCGGCAAGGACTCGACGCTCTACCGCTACATACAGCTCCAATCCTGCCTCGCGCTCTGGATACTGGCCAAGATAATGAAGACGATTTCTCCCACGGCCGATATACGCTGGGCCTGGATAGTCGTCCAGTACCTCGGGGTATGCGCCCTCGGCCCCTCGTTCTTCCATTTCGCCTTTCGGTACGCGATACGCAGGAGACCGCGCGGGATCGCGGCGCTATACGCCATCGGAGGAGCCTTCTTCGTCGTCTTCGCGACGAATCCGGCGCACCACCTCTACTACGCGACGTACTATTTCTACGACGACAGCTTCGGCCCCGTTTTCTACGTCCATTCGGCCTATACCTACGGCTTGATACTGGCTGGGATATGGCTCGCCGCAAGGGGCTTCGGGCGAGGGCGATCGAGGAGCCAGACCGATATAGCCATCGCGGCGTCGGCCTCCATTCCCCTCGTCGTCAACGCGCTCTACATAGCCGGCGCCATCAAGCCGCTATTCGACGTGACGCCCATAATGATGAGCCTGTCGCTGGGCCTCTTCGCGTTCGCGGCCTTCAGGCACGGCTTCCTCGGGGTCCTCCCGTTCGACGCCGACTCGATTATACGGGGACTGCCCGATCCCGTAGTCGTGACCAGTCCCTCGGGGGAGGTCGCGTACTCGACTATGCCCGACGACGCCACGGATTTCGGCAGGTACAGTACGAGGCGCATCAGGGGGTATAGGATAGAGCTATTCGCCGACTTCGGGCGGATGCGGCGGCTGGAGCGGGAATACGACGAGCGCAACCGCGTCCTCCAGGGGTTGAACGCGCGGCTGCAGGAGCAGAACGCCAAGAAGGCGGTGCTCTACGAGGCCGAGGCCTCCAACCGCGCGAGGATGGACCTGCACGACGTGCTCGGGCACTCCATCACGCTCGTGACGCTCCTGCTCCGGTCGGCCGCGTCCCGCCTGGCCGCGGCTCCCGACGAGGCTCGCAGGCTCGCGGCGCAGGCGTACGACCAGGCGCGAGCCTCAATAACCAGGCTCGACGGCATCGCGGATAGCTGCGACGGCTCCGGCGGCCGGGGCGGGTTCGAGCTGCTATCGCGCCTCGTAGGCGATATAGTCGCGTCGTACCAGGACGCCGGGCTGGCCGTCGAGTACTCGAGCCGGGGCCGGGAACGGGCCCTGAGCGCCCCGCTCGCCCGAGCCTTGGAGCGCTGTTGCCAGGAAGCCTTCACCAACGCCGTGAAGCACGCGGGGGCGCGCTCCGTGTTCGCGGGGGCGGTGTTCGGCCCGGCCTCGGTAACGCTGGCCGTAGTCGACGACGGAGCCGGGACGGACTCGTTCCAGCCCGGCCAGGGCATCACCATGATGAGAGACCGCCTCGAGCCCTTCGGCGGCGAGCTCCGCGTCTCCACGGCGCCGGGCGAAGGGTTCTGCCTGTCTATCGTCGCCCCGTACCTGCCGCCGGGCGCCAGGCGGGCCGAGGCCGGCGCCTAGCCCCCGAGGGCGCCTCGCAGCCTAGAGCTCGTAGCGCTCGCCGTACTCCACGATCCTGACGTCGGCGATGCCCTTGCTCTCCAGGAACTTCTTCTGCGCCTCCACGGCCTCGTCCTCGCCGTGCACCAGGAACACGGTCTTCAGCGACGACAGGTCCATGCGGCTCATCCAGTCCCATATCTCCTGGTAGTCCGCGTGGGCGCTGAACGCCTTTATCTCCTCGACCCTCGCCTTGACCTTGTAGATATCTCCGTGGATACGCACTTCCTTCTGCCCGTCGCGGATGCGCCGCCCCAGGGTGTTGGCGGCCATGTAGCCGACGACCAGGATGGTGTTGCGGTCGTCCGAGATGTTATGGATCAGGTGATGCTGTATCCTGCCCGCCTCGCACATCCCGTCCGCCGACATGATTATGGCCGGGGAGTTCAGGTTGTTGAGCATCTTGGAATCGTTCACGCTCGTGCTGAAGCGGAGCTCGTTGAAGCCGAACGGGTTATTGTGGTGCTTGATGAAGGCCTCGTGGGTCTCCTGGTCGTAGCATTCCGGATGGACCTGGAAGATGCTCGTCGCGTTCACGGCCATGGGCGAATCCACCCATATAGGTATCTTGGGGATGCGCCCCTGGTCGACGAGCATATGGAAATGGTAGATCAGCTCCTGGGTACGCTCTATCGCGAAGGCGGGGATTATTATCTTGCCTCCGCGCTTGACCGTGTCGTTGACCACCTGGGCGAGGCGCTCCTCCGCGTCGACGGTCGACTCGTGCCTCCTGTCGCCGTAGGTGCTCTCCACGACGAGGTAGTCGACGGGCGCCATGGCGACGGGGTCCCGGATTATGGGCTTATCGGGGCGTCCGAGGTCCCCGCAGAAGCCTATGCGGACGACGCGCCCGTCCGCTCCCGTCGCGGTCACGTGGGCGGTGGCTGACCCGAGTATGTGCCCGGCGTCGCGGAATTCCAGCTTGACGTCCCGGCTCACCTGGATGGGCCGCTCGTACGACACCGTGACGAACTGGCCAGTGGCCTCGACGGCGTCCAGCTCGTCGTACATGGGCTTCCAGTCGAAGCTGGCGCCGCGCTTGGCCGCCTGCTTGCCTAGGTACTCGGCGTCCCGGGCCTGGATGCGGGCGGAATCCATCATTATGAGGTTCGCCAGGTCGCGGGAGGCGGGCGTCGAGTATATATTGCCATTGAACCCCCGCTTGGTCAGCAAGGGCAGGAGCCCGCAGTGGTCGAAGTGCGCGTGGGTCAGGATGACCGCCTCGATGGACTCGGGGTCTCGGACCAAGGCGCGGTTCTTCTTATCGCAGGGCTCGCGCTTGCCTTGGAAGGCCCCGCAGTCGACGAGGTAACGCCTGCCGTCGATCTCGAGAACGTGCTTGGAGCCTGTGACCTCGCGGGCGGCTCCTTCGGAATACAGTGTTATAGCCATTCATATAGGATAGGCCCATTCCGGCCTCCCCGCAAGGTCTTTGAGCGGGGTCCTACCGGAAGGGCGCTACAGGAAGAAGACCGCTGAGCCGGCCACCGCGACCACGGCGCCGGCTATCTCCAGGGGCTTCACCTTCTGCTTGAAGACGAGCATGGCCGGAATAATTATCATGACGGGCGATAGCCCTATGAGCGTGCTCACGACGCCCGCCTGGGTACGCTGGGCCGCGAACAGGGACAGGGTGACGCCTATGAAGGGCCCGAAGATGGCCCCGACGAAGGTGTTCCCGAGGCCCCCCGAATCCTTCAGCGCGGCCTTCAGGTTCCTGCCGCGCTCGAATAGCAGGGACGCGACGGCGAACCCGACTATGGCGACCATGGCTCGTATCTGGGTACCGGAGAGGGGGTCGTAGCCTCCTATGCCTCGCCGCGTAAGGACCATGCCCGCCGACTGCCCCACCGAGGCGAGGAACGCGAACAGGTATCCGCGCCTATCCTCCCGGCTCATCCTGCCCGCGCTCTTCGCGTCGCGGCGGCCCAGCACCGCGACCGCGATGCCGGCGACGACCAGGGCCATCCCGGCTAGGCTCCTCGGGCCCATCTGCTCCCCGAGGAAGACGTACCCGAGGGCTGCCGTTATAGGCGGCGAGAGCGCGAGGAAAAGCATGGTGATCCGCGAGCCTATGGTCTTGTAGGCCGTGAAGAGGAAGATATCGGCTATCACGAAGCCCACGAGGCCGGATAGCGAAAGGAACAGCCACGCGTCGGGAGGCGCGTCGAGAGGAAGAGGCATCCCCCTCGTTACGGCGCCGGCCAACGCGAGGAAGCCGAAGGCGAAGACCACCTTATAGAAATTGACCGCCAGGACCCCGATGCGCTTCGTGGCCTTCTCGAAGAAAATGGCCGACACGGTCCAGCATATCGCCGTGCCGAACGCCGCTATCTCGCCGATTCGTTGCATAATGGAGCGACTATATACGCGGCGGGCGCCTCTGTGAAGTGGAGCCGTTCCATTTGACAATTCGCATAGTCGGACCTATGGTTTAGTTGTGGTTCGGTCGTGGTACGAATCCTTCCGCGCTCGGTTAGGGAGGCGCAGGATAGGGGCGGACAAGCGGGGCGGGACGCGTTCCGAGAAGGAGGGGCTATGGCGGTCATTTGCGTAGCGCGCGAATTCGCGGCGCTGGGGGACGAGACGGTCCAGGAGCTCGCCAGGATGACGGGCTATAAGTCGATAGACAAGGGGTACATCGAGGCGAAGATGACCGAGCGCGGCGTCTCGCCGGAGGTACGGACGAAGTACGACGAGAAGAAGCCGGGATTCTGGGCCTCGCTATCGCAGGACAGGGACGATTACCTTCACTTCCTCAAGACAGTCATGTTCGACGAGGCGGCAGCCGGCGATTGCATCATCTCCGGACGCGGGGGCTTCGCCATCTTCGCCGGCGTCCCCGGTACGATATGCATCAAGCTGGTGGCGCCGCGGGACACGAGGCTCCAGCGCGTACGATCCCGCTTCAAGTGCGACGATAAGCGCGCCGAGCAGCTCCTGAGGCAGAACGACCGGGATCGCCGCGGGTTCCACGACTATTTCTTCGGCGTCGACTGGAACGACCCGGTCTACTTCGACATGACCATCAACACCGGACGCGAGCATCCGGCGACGGTGGCCCGGATCATCGACCAGCTACGCACGCTCATAATCACCGAGGAGAAGGAAAAGGAATGCATGAGCCGGATGGCGGAGCTGAACCTCGGCCAGGCGATAGTAACCGAGATAGCCTACGCCCGCCGCATCCCCGTCCACTTCGTCGAGGCAGACGTCAAGGGCGCCAAGGTCTCTCTCCACGGCGTCGCGAACACCCAGAGCGCCATAGACGCGGCTACTGCCGCCGCTCAGTCGGTTAAGGGCGTGGAGATGGTCGAGAACGCCATACAGATAGTCCAGGAATTCGCGGTGATGCCCTAGGCCAGGGCGATAGGCCGGAGCCGCGGGCCGAGCCGTCAATCGCCGAGCCGTCAATCGCCGAGCAGGGCGACCCTGAACCCGAGGTCGTCCTCGCTCGAGGTGATCCGCGCGAACGACGAATAGCCAGCCGCGAAATACTTCGGGCGCGACAGGCGCCAGCTGCCGCCGCCGACCGCGGCCAACTCGGCTCCGTCCGACGAGGCCTTCCTGTCGGAGCACCACTCCCGCACGTTGCCCGCCATATGGGAGAGCCCGCCGATCGTCACGTCCATGCCGGGGAACTGCTCCTGTACGGGGCCGCTCCGGCCGACCACGGGCAGCGCGCCCTGGGCCGCGGAATCGGCGCCGTGGCAGAACTCAGGCTCCCAATCCGCTCCCCAGGGGTACGCGTCGCCCGGCCGCCCGGCCGCGGCGAGCTCGCGCTGCGCCGAGCTCGGCAGGCCCACGCGGAGGCCCGACTTCTTCGACAGCCAGGCCGCGTACGCGACGCAGTCCTCCCAGGTCACGTGTATGACGGGATACATCTCGAACGCCGGCTGGTAGTAGCGCGCCCAGGCTCCCTTGGCCACGTATCCCGACCGACCGACGAACTCGGCGAACTGGCCGAAGCTCACCTCGGACTCCCCGAGCCAGAAGCCCGGCGTCGACGCGTCTCCGGGCACGTACGCGAAGGCGGTCCCGGCCGCGACCCTCGGCGGGCGATCGCCCAGGACGACGAGGTTGACGACGTCCGAGCGCTGTCCGTCGGATATAGCCACTTCCTTCTTGAACGAGCCGAACTCGTGGTCGATCTCGATGAAGTGCGGCCCCGCGGGCAGGTCGTCCACGGTCAGCCGGCGCCCCCTCTCGAGGCTCGCGTACGGCGCGCCGTCGACGAGGAGCCTTCCCGCCACGTTGGAGAAGACGCGGGCCGAGCCGTACCCTCCGCGGACCGTCCCCTCGGGCGCGGGGACGCTGCGGCTCGCGACGTCCACGCTCGCGCTGTACGACGCCAGCGCGAGGTCCCCGTACGCCTCCCCCAGGACGCGGGTATACGGGCGCTGCTTCAGCCCCAGGCCGAGCGCGTAGCTAGAGACGGCGTCCTCCACGAAGCCGCCCAGCTCGCGGAACGTGACGATGCCGTCGCGGTTGCCGTATTGGTAGTCCGCCTTGCCGCCTAGCCCCTCTATGAGGAACCGCGTGAATATGCCGTACTCGGTCTCCAGGTCCTCGAAGCTGAACCACCCCGTCTTGGTCGCGAAGAATACGGCGGCGACCTCGGCCTTCTCGTACTGCTCGGCCCGAATGGACGCGGGGGCGGCGCCGCGGCTCGCCCTGGTAGTCACCGAGACCCTGCACGCGTCTATCGCGAGCAGGGCCTTCCTGACGCGCAGGCCGGCCAGCCAGTCTACTATCTCCTGGACCGGGAGCCCGGTCTCGTACGGGTCGGAATTGCGGGAGTCCGCGGCGAGGAGGTAGCTCGCGCCCGTATCGTCGGCGACTCCGTGGCCGGAGAAGGTCACGACCACGAGGTCCTCGGGCCTTATGAAGTCGCGAAGGTACGCGAGCCTGCCGCGGATATTGGCCAGGCGAGGATAGGCCCGCTGGGCGTCGAAGCGCGGGTCGACGTCGTCGGTCATCACGAAGACGGCGTCGAACTGACCGCCGGCCTTGAGGGCCGCGCCGAGGCCGACGGCGTCGTTCCTGGCCTTCTCCAGGTCCTTTATCTCGGCGTCCTCGTAATTATTGACGCCTATGCATATCGCGTAACGCTTGCCGGCGTTCCCCGCCGTACCCTTTATGGAATCGGATCCGCGCACCACGGAGACGCCGCGGCTCGCGCCCTGCGCCGACGCGAAGGCGACGGCCGCGGCGGCAACGATGGCGACGGCGGCTATCCCCTGGAAGCGCCTCATCGCGGCCGGCCTACCTGCCGCCGAAATAGCCCAGCATGACCGAGAAGCTCATGTCGCTCGCCGGATAATCGTCCCCGTCGACGGTTATGTCGAGGTCGCTCACGCCTTCCACCATGAGGCCGACCCGCAGGTGCACGCCTCCGGCTGCGCCGGGCGGCGTTACGGCGAAGCCCAGGCCGGCCGAGAAGCCCGTCCCGTATCCGACGTCGAGGGTAAAGACGGCGCCGCTCTTAGGCTCGACTATCGCCATGTTGCCGGTCAGGGCGAAGCCGAAGACGCTCTCGACGTCGGAGCCGATATCCTCGAGGTCGCTTATCGAATCCGCGTCGAGGGTCTGCACGTGGCCGAAGGCGCCGAGCCCGAGTCCCAGGGCCGGCGAGACCGGCCACATCGCGGCGCCGTTGAACGCTATGTCGAAGCCCGTCGCCTCGTGGGAAACGGTAGAGAACGACGTAGGAGACAAGCGCGTCTTGTAGCTGAGCGTGCCGCCTCCGACGCCGAACCCTAATTGGACCATGGTCGAGGACGGCCCCGGCTGGGCCGGGCCCGCGCCGGGCTTGGTCCCGGCTACGGACTGGGCGGGGGGCTGCGAGGACGCGGGAGCGGCGGCGGGCGCCGCCGCTGCCTGCGTCGCCTCGCCCCGCGCCGCTACGAGCGGCGCGGCGGCCGCGGCGGCCTTCGCGGCCGCGAGGGCTTCTTCCTCCTGGCTCCGCCGTATCGCCTCGAGGTCGAGCACGACGACGGTGTCGCGTGACGGCTCCAGGTCCGCCTTGCGGAACGAGCGGCTGAAGCTGAGGTACCGTTCCCCGCCCGGAGCCGAGCGCGGGGCCGGGTACGAGACTAAGAAGCTGTACGTAACCTCGGGATAGGAGTCCCAGTCGGCCTGGCTGTACTCGCTGGAGACCGTCACCTTCTCCTTGGCCTCCCAATACAGGAGGGACCTATTGATCCTGTCGTCTATGACCAGGAACGAGGTCGCCGAGAACCCGGGCTCCATGAGGAAGGTGATCTTGTTAGTCCTCGGGGCGACCAGGGCCTTCTTTACCTGCAGGCGGAAGTCGGCGATGTTTATCCTGGTCTCCTTGGCGTTGCGCAGATCCAGGGGCAGGGGCGCGCTCGTCGTCGACAGCTGCGAGGAGACGACCCACCATCCC
This sequence comes from Spirochaetota bacterium, assembly GCA_018816345.1. Taxonomy (GTDB): domain Bacteria; phylum Spirochaetota; class Spirochaetia; order Treponematales; family UBA12059; genus SZUA-370. The sequence continues at coordinate 13,430 of JAHIWG010000110.1, forward strand.
GTTATGCTGCCGGAGCCGGACGGCGGCTGCGCCGTCGCCGTCACCTGGTACCTAGCCGGCTTGACGCCCCTCATGATTATCTCGCTCGTCGACGGCCGGTACTCCACGGCCACTTCCTGCTCGCCCTTGGTCTTGATCGCGCCGTCCTCGAATATGACCTTGAAGCTCGGCGGCAGCCGCTGGGCCCTGTCGATCTCCCACCAATAGCGCTCGCTCTGGCCCTGGGGCACGAAGTCGAAGGTATACGCGTCGCTCGGCAGGATGCCGCCTATGGTGACCGTGCCGTCCTGGCTGACCAGGTGCGACGGCTCCACGGTAACGTGGCGGATCTCGCCGGCCGTGAGGGTGAACGGGATGGCCTTCAGCTGCTGCACGTCCTTCCTGTACACGGACACCACGTACTGGCCCGGCAGGGCCCAGTAGAAGGAATCCCTCTCTATCAGGCGCTTATGGGTGTCGTTCGAGTCGATGACCGTGGCGTCGTCCGCGACGACCTGCCTGGATTGCCAGAAGAGCAGGTAGTCGTCGGTGACGGTCCTGGCCGCGATAGGCCGCCCGTCGGCGTCCTGGGCCGCGCCGGAGAGCTCGGCGCTCTCGGAGACCTTGAACTGGGCGCAGTGGTTATTGAGGATGTCGCGCATGATCAGCTGCGCTATCCTCGCCGACGCCGCCGGCAGCTCCCTGAGCTCGTCGTCCACCACGGCGGTATAGGAATACAGCTCCTCGGCGCGCTTGGTATTGAGGACGCGCACGTTGAGCCCGATCGCGCCGGCCTCCGACGTCGGCGAGCTCGTGGCGTACACGTTCCCCAGGATGAGGAAATCCAGCTCGGCGAAGGCGTAGGCGCCGGCGCTCTTCGCATAGAGGTCCTTGCTCGCGAACGCGTTCTCCTGCAGGGCGAGCTCGACGTACTTCTTATCGAATATCTTGAATATAGGCGGGAAGTAGTTCCTGTACGAGCCGACCGCCGCGACGGATTTACGGGCTACCGGCGGGTCCGGGTACGATAGGCTACCCGGCTGCCCGATAGTCTCGGGCGGCACCAGGACCTGCTTGGCCGCGTTCTGCTGGACGAGGGCGGACACTATGGCCTGGCTGACGAGCTGGCCGTAGAATTCCTTATTGACGTCCTTGACCTCGAGCATCGACACCTCGAAGTCCATGACCGCGACGGTAGGAGGGCGAAGGAACGAGAACCCCTGCGCGACGGCCGCGGTACAGAGCGATAGCGAGGCCACGGCGGCGATTAAAAGTCGCTTCATGTTCATTACCTCCCGCTTACTTCAGCGAATAATCGCGCTTGAAATCGTAATCGCCCGTCGTAACGCTAACGACGGAAACCTGGAGCGAGTCGGGCTCGAAGCTCACGAGGGGGAAGTACCTCGCCAGCGCGCTCCCCTCGGGCACCTTGATATACCTCGACGACGGGGGCCTGGTATCCAGGAGCGAGAAGTACACGATTTTATCGAGGTTATAGTACTTCTTGACCACGGGGCCCCACGACGACAGGTAGAGCGGGGAGAGGAACCTATCGCCCAGGCCTCCGGACCCGCGGACGAGGGCCCGCGAGTAGAGCGACTCGAGCTTCTCGAAGACGTTGATATCCCCAGCCACGAGGGCCGTCACGAGGCCGTCCTCGAACCAGGACTGCATCAGGTTCACGGCCATGTACAGGTTAAGCTCGTCCACGGGGTCGAGGGTCTTGGGCGCGTCGGCATCCTCGCCCGCCGGCGGCGCTTCCTTGGCCGGCTTCGCCGGCTCGGCGCCTACCGATCTCACGGCGGCGTACGCGTCGAAGCTGGATCGCAGGGCCGCGGCCTGGTCGCCGGAGGCCATGAGCGAGGGAAGCGAGGGAGCCGCGGGCGAGCCGGGTTCGAGGTAGGTACCCGCGATCTCCATCCTGCGGTTCACGAGGGCGGCGTTGACTGAGGCGCCTAGCACGCCGGAATCGGCCAGCTCCGCGGGAAGTTCCGCGAAGCCGCTCGTCCTCGCGTAGCAGCGATACAGAACGTTCTCGCGAAGCTCGCCGTCGGGGGCCATCGGTATGAATTCGCTCGCGACGATGCGGCCCGAGGCGCCCATATCCACCAGCTTCACGTAGATGCCGAGGGCCCGGGAGCTGATGTCGCCGTCTTCGGAGAGCGGCCTGATTCCCTGCACCTCCTTCCAGAGCACCCGGTAGCCGATCATGAGCCGCGCGCCGTAGTAGTTCTGGAATTCGGCGTAATCCCCGCCTTGCAGCGGATTCACGTAGTGGACCGCGTGCGTCAATTGCCACGGTTCCTTATAGGAGCGCTTGAACAGCTTGTCTACGACCGACAGCCCCGGTATCCCCCCGAAGAAAGCCTCGAGGGCGTTCTCGACGGCGTAGTCCTCCCGGGTTACCGGGTAGGTACCGAACACGGATATGTCGTCTATCTTGACGAGGGCGGCGCTCACCGGGGTCTTGACGCCCTGGTCCCTGAGGGCGCGGGCTATCGAGGCCTTGGAGCTGGCCGCCGCCTCGGCCGGCAGCGATATCGTGGTCTCGCCGAGCAGCGGCAGGTCTTCCGCCGGGAAATCGTCCGAGGCCATGGTCTTCGTCCCGCTCCAGAGGACGACCCCTCCCTTGGCGACGTCGACGAGGCGGAACGAAAGCGAGAAGCCGATGTACCCCGTCTCGTCGCTTATGACCTCGTCGACCGAGTATACGAGCATCTTCTGGATCGGCCCCTGCCTCGCGGCCTCGAGGAGCTCTTTCCAGCTCCCAGCGGCCAGGGGATTCGTGCCGAACACGAGCCGCCCCGACGCGAGCGCGTCCCGCGACGCGGCGCTCTGGGCGGGCGACGTTATGGGGAGGCGCTCGAGCCCGCGGGCCTGCCTGGCCAGCACGGCCGCTAGCATGCCGCTCTCGAGCGAATCGACGAAATACGGATTGACCCTGGAGAAGGCCTCGAGGGAGAAGGCCTCCACGCCGGAATACCCGGCGGCGGCCAGGGCCCGGCCTAGCAGGGCTTCGTCCAGGCCCTCCGCCTGCGGCTTGAACGCGTACGCGCTCTTGGAGGAATCGTACGAGAACGCCTTTCCTAGCTGCAGGTACTCGGGGCTCGAGCCAAGCCCGCTACCGGCCCGGGCCTTGAAGGCGGCCGATACGGCCGGCTTTATCCTCTGCTCGAAGTCGGCCTGGGGAATCTCGGCGGGGGTCGGCACGAAGCGCCATACGGCGTTCCCGCCGAACGGGGCCACCGGGACGAGGAGGACGCGGTCGCCTCGCTCGATATACTTCTCGGCGATGGGCCCGAGGGCCTCCCGGCCTAGGCGGAAGACCTCTGACGTATCGATGCCTATGGCCTTTTCCTTCGGCTTCTCGGTCGTGACGCAGCCGGCCACAGCTAGCGAGAACGCGCATACGGCGGCTATAGATCGTATATTCCGCATGGAACCCCCTCCTACGATTCCGCCGCGATCCGCGCAGGCGGAAACGAGCATCGGAATTACATAGTCCCAGAGCCCCGGGCGCGGGATGCCTGGCGGCTACCCCGGGTATGGTCGATCGTAGGAAGGATAAAACCGGCTACCGATTCTGTCAATGGATAAAATAAGTATTTTTTAACGCTAGTAATTACTTACGATAGTATTAATTAACGTCGGAAGCGGAGGCCTCCGGGCGCGGCGAGGCGGGCGCGGGTCACGGCACCAGTATCTCCCAGGTATCGAACTCCCCGGGGATGCCCTTGGCCGTCGTCCTCCCCGCGTACCGAGCCTCGAACGAGTCCTTGACCGCGTTGAATACCGGCTCGCTGACGAGGATGCCGTCCACGGGCGCCTTGCCCTCGAGCCTCGAGCTTAGGTTCACGTGCGCGCCTATCGCGGTGTAGGCCATGACGCGCCCGGAGCCCATGTCGCCTACTATCACCTCGCCCGAGTTGATGCCGATCCGAGCGCGGAGCCGCAGCCCGCCCGCGGCCTCGGGCGTCGCGCGGCTGTCGCGGAGGGCGCGCTGCATCTCTACAGCGGTCCTGACGGCCCGGATCTCCTGGTCCGGCTGGTCTACGGGATCCCCGAAGAACGCCATGAGGCCGTCGCCTATGAACTTGTCGACCGTGCCCCCGTTACGGAAGACTATGTCGGTCATCATCTCGAAATAGCGGTTGAGCGTCGCGTGGATCTCGTCGGGCTGCCGCTCGGAGCACCAGCAGGTGAAGCCGGCCACGTCGCTGAACAGTATGGTCACGACCTTCCGCTCCGCCGACATGAGCCTGTCGGGCGACCGGAGTATCTTCTCTATGACCGCCGGGGCGAAGTACCTCTCCATCCTGGCCCTCGTGCGGGAGCGTTCGCGCTCGGAGCGCAGGTACCGGTAGGCTCCCGCTACGACGACGCTGAGGCCCGTCCCTATCAGCGGCGCCGCCAGGGCCGGCATGACGCCGAGCGCGGCGAAGGCGGCGAACTGGCCGAGCGCGACGAGGGCCAGGCAAGCGGCGGCCGCCGCGCTGAAGGACGCCGGTCCCAGGGCCCGCGCGAGCGCCCACAGGCCGAGCGCGAGAGCGACTAGCCATCCGCCGGCCTCGTACCACCGGGGAGCGCGGACGAAGCGCGCCGACAGGAGGCTATCGAGCATCGCGGCGTGCATGCCCGACAGGGGGTAGACGCCTTCTATCGGGGACGGTCCGTAATCGCTGGCGCTCGTAGTCAGGTCGGCCACCACGAGGCGGGCCCCGTACAGCTCGGAACGCGCCTCCTCGGCGAGCGTCGGATCGTCCAGCGTCGCGACTATCGCGGAGAAGGGGTAATAGGTGAACGAGCGCTCCCACGGGCCCGGGAAATCCACGACGGCCATGCCGCGGCGGTCGATAGGCACGTCGATGTCGCGGACCGTCCCGTCTGCCATGGTCGCTCCCGGCAGGCGGATCCTGTCGCCGAAGGCGACGTCGATCCTCCCCGGGTCCACCCCGAGCGCGTCGCAGGCCGCGCGGAGCGCCAGGCACGGCACGAAGCCGTCTCCGTAACGGATCAGCATGGGCATGCGGCGGAAGGTGCCGTCGCGGTCGGGCTCGCTGTTGAAATGGCCGAGGCCGGCGGCGGCGGCCTCTAGCGCGGGGAAGTTGCCCGCGGAGAGCGACGCGGAGAGCGGTTCGCCTCCCCTCGATACCGTCGGCCGCCAGACGGTCCCGGGCGGCAGCGGCGAGACCGCCCGGGGCTGGCCGCCCGCGGGGAGAGGCCCGCCCCCGGCGATAGGGCCTCGGTCGGGCCTTAAGAGTATCGGAAGGTACACGTTCCCGGCGTCGGCGGCCGCGGCGACGAGAGCCCCGTCTCCCGGGCTTCCCCCTCGGTCCGGGAACGAGACGTCCATGATGACGGCCTCGGCGCCGGCTCCGGAGAGCGCCCTGGCCAGGCGGGCGAACGGCTCCCGGTCCATGCCGGCCAAGCCGAGGGACTCGGCGTCACGGTCGCTCAGCCCGACCACCGAGACTGACGGGACCCTCGTTCCCGTCCCCCTCGCGGCGGACCTCATCCTGAAGAAGGAGTCGCCTACCCTATCGTCCAAGGACGCGCCTAGCCCGGCGGACCAGGCGGCGATAGCGGCCCCGATCGCGAAGCAGGAGGCCACGACGGCCGCGAGGCCCCTGGAGAGCCCGCGCTCAGTGCTCAAGCCTGAAGGTCCTCGAATAGAAGCCGGGCGCCGTGATCCTCGTGGCGCGGCGCTGTATCTCCGCTTCGACGGATCGGCTGCCGCCCGCGATGGTGACCGGCTTCTCGGCGGCGGACGCCAGGGAGCTATGGGCCTTACGCAGGCGCGCCAGCTCGTCGAGCACCGCCTGCCTGGCCCGAGGCGCCTGGGTCGACCTCGGGTTATCGGCTTGCGCGCGGTACGCCAGGTATAGCCTCTCGAGGTCGTCGAGCCGGGACGCGGAGGCGACGAGGTAGAAGGTCTCCACTCCCCTGGTCCCGTCGAGGGCGAACCAGTCGTCCCCCGGAGGCACGAAATGCCCGCCGGCGTACGCCGCCGCGGCGAAGTCGCCGAACGACGCGGGGAATAGGAGGTCGAGCGCCCCCGACGAGTCCAGGAGGAGCACGTAGACGAAGGCCCCGCCTACGGGGCGAACGAATATCTTGAAGAGATCCTCGCCCGCGACGCCGACGCGCTCCGAGAAATCGAGGGGGACGATCTCGCCCTCCGGGCCCCGCCTCGCGAAGGCCCAATCGAATTCCGCCTTGAGGTCCTCGGCCCCGAGGGCGACGCCCGCCGCCAGGGCGAGGGCCGCGATTACGGCTATGCGTTTCATACGCATAACAATAGACCCGCCAGCGCCCGCGCGCAAGCCGACCGATACCGGCTCGGTCCCCGGCGCGCCGGCTAAAAATTCCCGCGCATTCGCTCGAGCAGCGAGATCAGCGTCTCCTTCTCGTCCTGGGTGAAGGAATGCCAGGCCCTCTCCAGGAGGAGCCCGGAGATGGCGTCGAACGATTCCTCGATGCCCGCGGCCTTCTCCGTCAGCTCGAGCGTCACGCCGCGGGCGTCGTCCGGGTCGGGTCGCCTGCGGAGATAGCCGCTCCGCTCGAGCTTGTTCGCCATCTCGGTGAGCGTCGACTTCTTCCGGCTGCTCGACTCGAGCAGCTCCCTCATCGTCGCCTTGCCTCCCCTCCCCCACAGCGAGGACAGGAGCGCCCCCTGCGACGGCCTCAGGTCCGCTACGCCGCGGGCCTTGAGCTCCCGCTCGAGGAACTGGACGCTACGGTATCGGACGGCGCTTATAAGCGCTATTACGTGGTCGGTCTGCATTGACCATGCTGTAGTTCAACATTGAACTATTGTCAAGCGCCTATTCTCCCGCCATGAGGGGCGTCATCACGAGTATACGCCGGGGCATGCCCGCGGCGAGGACGACCTCGCTCCCCGTCCTCTCGACCGGCGCGCCGGCGGTATACTCGTCCCCGAGGAAGCGCGCGAGCTGGTCCGCGCCTTCCCAGTGCGCCGGCACGACCGTGCGCGCCCGGATGCGCCCCATGAACTCCATGATGCGCTCCATGGATATCACGTAATCATCGATGCTGACGATGACCGCGTCGGCATCGGAGATCGCCTCCAGCGTCGCGGAGTCGACGACGATGCCGGAGTCGCCCAGGTGGACGACCTTGGCGCCGTCCCTCTCGAAGACGCATATCAGGTTGGAGCTGCTGGACAGGCCGCCCGGCCGGCCCTCGCGGCCCTGCAGGACCGTCAGCTTCAGGTCGCCGAACCGCCAGGAGCCGGGAACCCTGATCACCGTAGGATCTCCCGCCGCTCCCCTGACGTAGTTGTGATCCGGGTGCGAGTGGCTCACCGTGACCGCGTCCGCCTCGAACCCGACGGGGAAGGGGCGTAACTCCGACATCACCGAACCGGGGCCGTAGGGGTCGACGAGGACGACCTTGCCGCCGCCCGAGTTAATCGCGAACGAGTCGTGCCCGATGAAACGGAGGACGAATGGGGCCTCCTCCGCCCTGGAGCAGGCCGCGAAGGCCGTGACGGCCGCGACGGCGCAGGCCAATGAAAGCGGACCGATCATCCTAGCTATGCCTCTTGCCATCGATTCCATCCTTTCGGCGGCCTCGCGTCGCGTCGCGTCGCGTCAATATTATTTGTTCAATATTGAACTATAGTCAAGCGCTTTTACCGCGGCTTCCTCAGCCGCGCCTTTTTAGGTACAATGCGGCCATGACCTACATCACCGGCTTCCACGCCATGGAAGAGCTCGTCCGTTCCGGCAAGGCGAAGGGAGCTACGCTGCTCGTCGCCGCCGCGGGGCCGCGCATCAAGAAGATAATTGAGCTGGCCGAGAGATCGGGGCTGCGGCCCAAGGCCGTAAGCGCGCGCGAGCTCGACGCCGCCGCCCCGGACAACCGGGGAGCTGCCATCGCCCTGGCCGAGGCTCCGCGCGCCGCGGAGCTCGACCTGGACTCGTGGCTGGAGCGCGGCGTGCCCGAGACGGCCCTCGTCGTCGTCCTCGACCATATCGAGGATCCGCACAACCTTGGCGCGATCCTGCGCTCCTCCGACGTCTTCGCCGCGGACCTCGTCGTCGTGCCGGAGCGAAGGGCCGCCAAGGAAACGGACACGGTAGCCCGGTCCTCGGCGGGCGCGGCGGCCTACGTGCCGACCGCCAGCGTGCCCAACCTCGCCCGAGCCGTCGAGCGCCTCAAGGAGGCCGGGTTCTGGACCTACGCCGCCGACATGGGCGGGCAGAGCCTGCCCGACGCCGAGCTGTCGGGCAGGGTCGCCGTCGTACTCGGCGCGGAGGGCTCGGGCGTCTCCCGCCTCCTCAAGGAGCGCTGCGACGGCTCGCTCTCCATACCCCAGTACGGCCACGTCGACTCGCTCAACGTCTCGGTAGCGGCCGGGGTTATCCTCTACGAGGTTCGTAAGAGGCTCGGCCCGCCCCGGGCTCGCTGAGTCCCGCCGGGCGCGGTAGGTCCAGGCCGCGCCGGGCCCTCGCCGAGAGGACGGGGGCCCCGGCTACAGGCCCAGCGCGAAAGCGTATAGCGCCGTCTCCAGCCTATCGAGCTCGCCCTCGGATACCGAGTCCGGGCCGTCGCGCTTCGTGTGGTAGACGGACTGGTCGAATTCGCAGAGCGTCACGGCCCTGGCCCCGGCGCGGCCGAGCGGGCCCGAGTCGACGTTAGGGACAGGGTACTCGCGCCTAGTCGCGATGCCGGCATCGGAGAGCGCCCGGGCCAGGGACTGGGCGAATTCGCGGCTGGGCGGATCGCCGTTCGAATAGATAGAGAGCGTCCCGGAACCGGCCAGGCCGACCATATCGAGGTTGACGACCTTGAGCCTCGCGATCCCGAAGGGCGCGCTCGCGGCGAAATCCTCGGCCCCCGAGAGGTTTATCTCTTCCGCGTCGGTGAAGAGGAAGGCAGCGTCGCGCCGGACGCGGTCCCTCGCGTAGTTCTCGGCTAGGCTCATGGCCAGGCCGACGCCCGACGCGTTGTCGCTCGCGCCGGGGAAGGCCGCGCCGTCCCGATCGACGCCGACGTGGTCGTAATGCGCGACGAACGCCACGTCGGGCTCGAAGGCGCCGCCGTCGCCGTTCCACGTCGCCAGGACGTTCCTGCACGCCCTCCGCTCGAAGCCAAGCGGATTGACCAGGGTCGCGGTAGCGCCGGAGGCGGCCGCCGAGGCGAGGAACGCCGCGACGCCCTCCGAGACGGCCATCTTGACGAGGGAGCCCTTAGGCTCGGCCATGAGCCGAGGACCCTGCCCCGGATACGTCGATCGCCGCTCGACGCTCGCGGCCTCGACGACGACGAGCAGCCCTACGGCGCCCCGCCCGACGAGAGCCTCGTCGTCGCCCTCGTCGTAGGCGTAGCCGGGAACGACCACGACGGCGCCCTCGGGGAAGTCGTCGTCGGCCGAGGAAAGGTACGCCAGGGGGCCTACGGCCCGCTCCTCGACCCGGGCGCCCCTCGGAGACTCGCGGAACTCCTCGCGGAACCGAAGCTCCCGCTCCGGGCCGCCGGGGACGGCGATCGCGCAGCGCGGCTCGCGCACGAGCTCGGGGACCATCTCCTCGAAGCCGCGGAAGGCCACCGAGAGCCCGACGCCCTCCAGGGTCGCCGCGATATACTCGGCGGCCGCGCGGCCTCCGTCCGAGCCCGCCTGCCGTCCCCCATAGGCCTCGCCCGACAATTCCCGGACGACGGCGATCGCGGAGACGGAGTCGCCGCTCCTGTCCCCGGGAACGGCGCGCGCGGAGCAGGCGACGAAGGCGAGCGCGTAGGCGACGACCGCGCCGCCGGCTACGGCCGCTACGGCCGCGGCCGCGAGCGGCCCTACGGCGGAGCGTCGTAGGGAACTTTCGTTACTATGCATAATCCCTATCGATAGAATACGCCCCTAGTCGAAGCGCGAGGCGAGGCCGGAGCGAAATATCCGGCTTCCGCGCATCCTGGTGTTCGCCGGTCCTGCCGTTCGCCGGTCTGAAGTATTGATTGGGCGGGGGAGAAAAGCAAGGCGCTCGAATCCGCGGATCGGAGTATCCTTCAGGCTGCGGCGCGATACTAGGAGACCGTCCTGACTACCCGAAGCAGTACCACCGTCTTTACGACGCCCAGGGCTATCAGGAATACCTTGAGGACCATGTAGGGCGCCAAGTACGCGCCTACAAGCAGGGCTATCCATACCCAGGCGAGCAGGGTCAGCTTGTGCCTCATCGTCAGGCCCTTGCTACGGAACAGCCGCTTGAACATGCTCCCGTTCCGCAGCCAATCGCTGATCCGCCTGGAGCTCCTCAGGAACAGGAAGCCCGCGAGCAGGATGAACGGAGCCGTCGGCAGGATCGGCACCACGACTCCTAGCATCCCGAGCAGTAGGCAGACCGCGCCGAGGCCCGTAAGCAGGGCTCTCGCGACGGGACGGGCCTTGGGATCCTTTAGCCTCTCGCTCTCTGTTCCTTCGGGGCTCATATGCGCCTTTCCGCTCTCGATTACGCCACCGGGATAAGCCGCGTCCGCCCGCGGGGCGTCCGCGGCCTATCGGCCGCGTTCGTCTACTATTTCCTTATCTCCTCTATGATCGGCTTCCTAGCCACGAAGAACCAGGCCAGGAAGGCGAGGCTCGCGCCCCCCTTGAGCAGGAAGGCGGAGCCAGGGGAAACCTTATCGAAGAGGTAGCCGCCGAGCCCGAGGAACAAGAGGACGCCTATAGGCTGCATGGTGTTCACGCCGCCGAGGACGGCCCCCATCATAGCCTTAGGCGAGGCGTCGATGGCGAGCGCGTTGGAACCGGCGAACGAGCCGGCCTGGCCGATCCCGATGAGAGCGGCCGCCAGGAAGCAAACGGGACTGAACGGGGTCGGGGCGAAGGCCAGCAAGCACATACCGACGCCGCCGGAGAGGACGGTAGCCAAGATGGTCTGGACTCGGCCCCATCGGTCGGTAAGCATGCCGATTATAGGGAAGGCGACGAGGGCCACGCCGCCTTCTATCATCATGGGAATAGTGGCCAGCATGGTAGCGGTACCCGCGGCCATGCCGCTGTCGGAGGCGGCCTTGACTCCCCACGCGACCAGGTAGGTGCCGAGCACGATGATGTCGGCGCGCGTTACCATCGCGCAGATATACGACGCCCTGAGCGCCCTGCTTCCCCGTAGCAGCGGGAGGATCTCCCTGAAGCGATGCCTTTCCGCGGTCTTCTCCGGCATATGGTCCTTCTGGAAGGCGAGCGCGACGAGGCCTCCGACAGCGGCGAGCGCCACGATGCTCATGATCGCCGAGACGACGCCGCTCCGCCGCAGGATGCCGCCGAAGACCCCGAACACGATTATAGCCGCGAGCCCCACGCCGGTGCCGTACATGGCCATGGCCTTGCCCCGGTCCTTGCCCGACGAGTAGTCGCCCCACATCGCTATCAGCTGGGGGTACCCGAGGATAAGGGCTACGCCTATGAGGAGGCGAGCCGCGTACGATACCAGGAGCCCCGGCGCGAAAGGCGCGAATTCCGCGGCCCTGCCGGGCATGAAGCTGAGCGCGGCGCATATACGCCCGGCCGCGCCGTTAGGTATGCCGAGCCGGGCGGCGATGGCGCCGGCGTTGCCGAACATGAAGTAGCAGGCGCCCGCCATGACGAAGCCCGCGAAGACCAGCCGCTTGCGGCCGAGCCTGTCGGACAGGGCGCCCACGGCCGCTACGAGCGCGAGCGTGGCGACCTGGCTCATGTTCTGGAGGAAGCTGTTTATGGAGCCCGCGAAGCTCTGGTCTATCCCGACGACGTCGCTCATGAGGGCCGGCTGTATGACCGACGGCACGGTCATGAACATGCCCATGAGGAAGGTATTGATAAATAGGAATGTGAAATTCGCCTTCGAGATTCCCGCGGGCATCGCGATACCCGCGAATTTCATCTCTTTAGGCGCGACGCCATCGATTCCGTCCATACCCGCTCCTTCTATTCGCGGCATAGCGCGAACATGTATCCGTACATCCAGGCGCCCGTCTCTTCGCGCTTGTGCTTCCTGAGCACCATCCTCACGCGCGCCCCGGGAACCAGCTCGTCCTTCTCCGCGTCGACGAGCTCGGAGATCACCGTGATCCCGTCGTCGAGCCGTATAGTGCATATCAGGCGGGGCGCGGTCTCGCCGTAGCCCATGATCGGATAGCCCATGTTCTCGACCTGCACGACGTCGATGGTCCCGAGCCGCGAGCAGCGATACGGCTCGAGCTCCATACCCTTGCACTTGGGGCAATTGAGCTCGTCGCGCCGGGGGAACCAGAGCGACCCGCACGACTTGCAGCGGGAGCCCTGGAGGAGGTACCGCCCGAAGCGCTCGCGCCATGTCCGCATCGTGTTATAGCTCTCGAGCCTGGGCAGGATCTCCGGAAATTGATCGTTCATTCTATACGCCCTCCCTAGCCGTTTTCCCGCTGCAGGATCGAGCACACTTCCATCGAGTGGTGCGAGCCGTAGGCCTGCGCCGCCGCCACGCGGGCGTTCGCGACCTGGCGCTCGCCGGCCTCCCCGAGGAGCTGCAGGTAGTTCTCGTAGATCTTCGAGCTGAAGTCGCCGCCGGCGCTCGAGTGTCCGTAGGAGATCGCCCCGCCGTCGGTATTGGTCGGGCAGCGCCCCCCGAGACCGGTGCCGCCTTCCATCGCGAATTTGCCGCCGGACCCGACGGGTATGATGCCCATGCCCTCCAGCGCCTCCATGCCCTCGAAGGGCGACAGGTCGTGGACCTGGGCTAGCTGTATATCGGACGGCGTCACGCACGCCCGGGCGAGGGTCTCCTCCGCCGCGAGCCTGAGTCCCGGCTGGGTAGCCGGGTCGGCGTCGGCGAAGGCCTCGTGGCCGGCGTAGTCGTAATGGTTCCCGAGGTACGGCGGGCGCGTCCGGTACGATACGTCGAGGAGGAGGCGCGGGAGCTTCCTCTCCTCGACGACCTCCTCGGAGACGAGGATCAGGCACGAGGCCAGGTTCCTCCCCGTCGCCGTGCGCAGCCTGTACCCGGCGGTGTCGTCGGCCATCAGCTCCTCGTCGCTCGGGTCGAGCTTGCGCAGGGCCGAGTCGTTGCGCCTGCCGTACCAGTAGCACTGCTTGGCCCAGGCCGCGGCCGCCTCCTCGCCGTACCCGAAGCGCTTCTTGTAGGATTCGCTCCGGAGCGCCCCGTAGTTCTCGTGCGAGAACCCGAGCATGTAGTCGTATTCCGTATAGTTGCCTATAGGCCCCATGGCGTCGCGGAAGTCGAAGTTATCGGGCTTCGAGATGCCCAGGACTATGCCCGCCTTGTAGCGGCCGCTGGCTATATAGTTCCAGACCACGTCGGTGCATAGCCCGCCGCCGCAGCAGGCCTGCGAAATGGAGACGAATGGGCGGGGTATCATGCCTATGGCGTCGGCCGCCACGCAGCCCAGGGCGCCCTCGGTGATGGTCCTCTCGTTATACGATATCGCGCCTATGTCGACGTCCTTGACGGACAGGCCCGCGCGGTCGAGCGCGGCCTGCGCCGCCTGGGCTATGAACTGGCGCCAGGTAAGGTGGCTAACGCTGCGCGCGGGCGGCGAGACCGCCGCGCTCGCGAGGTATACCTTCGGAAACGTTCTCTTCGTCATTCCTGACTCCCTATAGGTAATTGCTGACGAGGGTCGCCGGCCGCAGGTACTTGAACTCGTACTTGGACGCGTGCGCGTAGTCCACGAGCGTCTTGTCCTCTAGCTGGAAGCCCACGAGGCCCGACGAGGGCCTGCGCCCGTCCAACGCGGCCGTCGTCCTGAAGCAGAGCGCGTCGGAGCCGGCCCCATATCCGTAGGAGCACACGAAGGCGCGCTGCCCCTCGTCGGCGTAATCGAGGAACTGGGCCAGCGGGATGAGCGCGCCGGCGGAGCCGCAGTCGCCTATGGACGACGTGAGCACGCTGTTCATGACGGTGACCACGTCGAAGCCGAGGGAGCCGCCTACCATCATGGGCTGGACGCCGGTCGCCTGCGGGAGCACTACCGCGTCGAAATCGGAGGCCGGGTCGAGCCCGAGCCGCTCGAGCAGGGCCTTGCCCGCGGGGACCGCGTGCTCGAGGAGGCCCCAGTTGGAGACGTAGCCGAGCCACCCTCCGCCCAGCTGGATATAGCGGTCGCCCTCTACCCGGTGGTAGTCGGACAGGTCGCTCGCCCAGGACCCGAAGCCCTCGAGCTCGGCGATGACGCCCTCCCTGCCGACGAGGCAGGCGAAGGCGCCGGCGGAGGCGCTGTACTCCATCTGCGTCCCCGGCGGGAAATGCCGGTTGAGCGTGTCGGCGCCTATGGCCAGCGCGTAGTCGGCGAAGCCGGCCTCCACGTAGGCGACGGCGCTGATGACGGCCGAGGTCCCCGACTTGCCGCCAAACTGCAGGTCGTAGGAGAACAGGTCGGGGCGCAGCCCCAGGGCGTCCTGCGCTACGGTCGCGGTCGCCTTCGTATCGAACGGGTTGGTGCAGGTGCCGAAGAACAGCGCGCCCACCGCGCCCCGGTCGATCCCGGACCGGTCCAGGGCCAGCTCGGCCGCGGCCACGCCCAGGGTCAGCGCGTCCTCGTTGGGCATCAGGACCGCCCGTTCGACGAAGCTCATCTTATCGAATATATCCGGCGTAACGTTCTCCCACACCTTCCATATCTCATGGACGTCGATGCGGTGCCGGGGTATCGCCGTGCCGTAGCTTACGATTCCGCTTTTCAAGGTGCGCCTCCGTGGCCTGGTTATTTCTTGGGGATTATCCAGAGGGAGCTGAAGGCGATTCCCTCCGTCATCGGGCCGGTGAACTTGAGCTGGCCGGAGCGGACGAGGCTCATCACGGGCTCGGCCCCGCTGAAGTACTTGACGAACGCCTCGTCGGAGACCGTCATGACGAAGCGCGGCTTCTCGGCCTTGCCTTCCACTACCCGCAGTTCCTGGTTCTTGACGTCCAGGTACCACTGCCCGCCGCCCTCGCCGGAGATGTCCAGCTGGATGATCCTCGTGTAGCCCTTCGCCTTCTTAGGGTTGAAGAGGGACGGGAGCGTCGCGATCGTTTCCTTTACCGTTGCCATAGTTTCCTCCATTCGCTAGGTGAGTCTTTACGCGGTCGCTATCTGGCCGCCGTCTACGAAGAGCGTCGCGCCGGTTATGAATTTCGCCTCGTCGGTGGCGAGGAACAGCACCGCCCCGGCGATGTCCTCGGGCTCGCCGAGCCTGCCCAAGGGGATCTTGCCGATGAACCACTTCTCCCGCTCCGGGTCGGCGAACAGGTCCCTCGTCATGCCCGTCCGTATCATGCCCGGCCCGACGGCGTTGACGTTGATGCCGTACGGCGCCAGGTCGAGGGCCATGCCCTGGGTGAGCATCTTGAGGGCGCCCTTGCTGGCGTTGTACGACGACTGGCCGCGGCCGGCGATCACCGACATGATCGACGTGATATTGATGATCTTCCCGTACATCTTCTCGGTCATGACCGACAGCACGGCCTTGGAGCAGCGGAACGCCCCGACGCAGCCTATATCGAGGGCCTTCACTATCTCGTCCTCCTGGGCCACGATGAAGGGCGCGAAGGGGTTGTAGCCCGGGTTGTTAACGAGGATATCTACCGTCCCGAAGGACGCGACGCATAGGTCGGCCATCGCGTCGCACTCGTCGGTGACCGACACGTCGCAGTGGACGGTCTTGACCTCGCCGCCTAGCTCCCTGACCATCCTCGCGGTCTCCTCGAGGCCCTCCATGTTGACGTCGCTGATGACCTGCCTAGCGCCCTCCCTCGCGAACATGACGGCGATGCCCCGCCCGATGCCCGAGGCCGCGCCGGTCACGATGGCGGCCTTGTCCTGCAATCTTCCCATTCCTCTTCCTCCTTTATCACTCGATTAGCCCCTACGATCCCTCGGCTACCTTCGCGCGCCTTGGACGCCCGCGTCAGGAATAGAAGACCCTGTCCTGGGCCTCCATGAAGCGCTCCATGTCGTCGGCCGGGCGTATCTCCGTCTCGAAGAGGCACGACTCGCCGCCGAGGCCGAGGGCGCGGACCATGTTAGTGCTGGGGTGCTTGTCGGGCGGCGTAAACAGCGACGCGGTCTTCCTCGCGTGCTCGTGGCAGTACACGCAGACGCCCAGGCCGAGCTCGGAGAGCGGTATACCGCTCTCGGCCGAGACGACCTCGAATATCCCCCGCTCCTCGCAGTTGAAGAACTCGGTGAAGCGCCACGAGGGATCGACGTCCTCCTTCCCGGCCGCGGCGTTCCGCTCGGTCGTGACCAGGTCCTGGTCGGCGAACATGCCGTAGCGGCCGAGCTGGCGCAGCGCCATCCCGTCGATGCCGGCCTTGGGGTACATGTCGGCGAAAAAAAGCTTCGTGACGCGCCAGCCGAATTCCTCGCCCGAGGCGTCGACGATGCGCTTCAGGCGCTCGAAGCCGCGGCGCTCTATGAGCAGCCTCGAGAGGACGCCCTGCCGTATGAGGCCGTAGTCGTAGGCGACCACGCCGCGCAGGCAGAACGTGAACCAGTCCCTAAGCAGGGCGTCGTCGAAGCGCCCCTCGGCCAGGGCCGCGTCGGAGCGGGCGCAGAGATCCTGATAGAGCGGGATCCAGCCCTCGCCCAGCCTCGCCGTCTCGTAGCTCTCCGCGTACGGCGCGAAGGCCTCGTACGGCAGGAGCGAGCCGTCGGCCAGGAGCTCGGCGACGTCGGCCAGGAACATGCGGTAGTATCGCTCGACGCCGTCGCGGTACTCCGCCTCGCCTACCGCCTCCGGCCACTCGCAGTACTCGTACAGCACGTCGAAGCGAAGGTTCATCTCGCCCTCGACCGCGCGCCAATAGGCCCCGGCTATCTTGAGCCCCGGGAAGACATCCCGGGGATCCCTCATGTCGCCGTTGACGAGCAGGTCGAGCTCGGCCTTGGCCCCCTCGGCGTCGCCCTTCGCGTACAGCGAGTCGGCGGCGGCGGCGTAGCCCTTGGCCCTCGCGAAGGTGATAGCCCATTTGTGGGAATGCTTGAGCGGGAAATTCATGAGCGCCTCCTCCTGTCTATCCGCGACAGAGGATACGCCCGGCAAGGGAGGGCGCGCATCGACAGTACTGCGTATTCGGCATGGGGAGGATTACCCGTTTTACCGGGCGGCGGGATGGGGAGAAATGCGTAGGGCCGCGACTTGCCTCGACGGGCCGCGACGGGCCGGGCCTAGGTCGCGGCCTAGCCCGAGCTCTCGCCCTGGCCTATCGCGTAGAGCGCGGCCTGAGTCCTGTTAGCCAGGTGCAGCTTGAGGAGGATGTTGCTGACGTGCTTGCCGGTGGTCTTCGGGCTGATGAAGAGGCGGTCCGATATCTCCTGGTTGCTCAGGCCCTGGGCCAGCACGCCGAGCACCTCCAGCTCGCGCTCGGTGAGGGCGTCGGGCCCGCCCTTGGCGGGCGCCTTGTCCCTGTTGAGCTCGCCAATGACCTTGAGGGCTATGCGCGGGTGCAGGGAAGACTCCCCCGCGTATACGTTCCTGATGGCGCTCAATAGCTCCTCCGGCGAGGCGTCCTTGAGGAGGTATCCGAGGGCGCCGGCCTTTATGGCGGCGAAGACCTTGTCGTCGTCCGAGAAGCTCGTCAGCACGAGTATGCGGGCCTCGGGGCGGAGCCCGTGGATCTCCCCTATGGCCTGTATGCCGTCCTTCTTCGGCATCACGAGGTCGATGAGCACCACGTCGGGCGCGGTCTCCACGACCCGGTCTACGGCCTCGGCCCCGTTAGCCGCCTCCCCGACGACCCTCATGTCGTCCACGGAACCTATGAGGTCGACGAGGCCCTTCCTGACTATAGGATGGTCGTCCGCGACGACGAGGCGTATCTGCGTACTCATGATGCTTCCTCCCCGGAGAACGGGATCGACGCCAGCACGCGCGTCCCCCCGTCCTTGGCCGAATCTATCTCGAGGGTCCCGCCGAAGCGCTCTATCCTCTGCCTTATGTTGCTGAGCCCGTAGCCGTGCGCCTCGGCGGCGTCCGCGGCGTCGAAGCCGGCCCCGTCGTCCTCGATGAGCAGCCGGAGCGAGTCGCCGTCGGTCGAGAGGGACAGGGAGACCTCCGACGCGTTGGCGTGCTTGAGCGTGTTATTGAGCGCCTCCTGCGAGACCCAATAGAGGAGCTCCTCCACGCGGCCGGAGAAGCGCACCCGCGGCACCGACAGCCTGGCTCGGATGCCGAGCCGCTTCTCCACGGTATCGAGCCGGCGGGCGACCGCCCCCGCGAACCCGTCCTGCTCGAGCGCGAGCGGCATGAGCCCGTAGACGAGCAGCCGCATCTCCTTGAGCGCCTGCCTCGATATGTCGCCGATGGTCTCCAGGCGCTCGACGGTATTCCCGAAGTCGTTCCTGCGGGCGTAGTTGAGCCCGGTCTGGGCGAAGAGCGCCATGCTGTAGAGGAGCTGCGTGACCGAGTCGTGCAGCTCGCCGGCGAGGCGCTCGCGTTCCTCCACGACAGCCGTCCGCTCGGTCTTCTTCCATAGCTTGATGACCTCGACGGTCAGCCCCATCTGGGTGCCGACGGAGCTGAGCAGGGCGCGCTGCTCCGGGGAGAAGGGAGTCCCGGGCTCGCGCATCGCGCAGAGGACCCCGGCGACGCGCCCGCGCGCGCGGAGCGGCACGGCCATCATGGGAGCGGGTCCGCCGGGGCCGTCCCCCGCTCCCGGCGCCGCCGGGCGGCCCGGGCCCTCGGCGTCGCCGGGCAGGATGAGGCTCGAGCCGGAGCTGAGCACCCACGATATGTGCCCGTCGAGGACCGATGACGGGATGGAGCTCGCCCACGCCGACGTTCCCGTGGCCTTCTGTATGGCCAGCTCGGGGCGCTCCTCGCGCTCTCCCAGCAGGTAGATGGCTCCCCGGGTAGCGCCTACGGCCGAGAGGATAATGTCCAGCGAGCGGTCGAGCGTGCGCTCGAGCTCGGTGGACTCGGTGGCCGTCTCCATGAGCCGGTACAGGACGTCCAGGTGCCGGCTCCTGTCCTCCACGCTCTCCTCGAGGAAGCGCATCAGGTTCGCCTTCTCTATGGCCACCTTGAGCTGCCCCGCTATGGTCATAAGGAGGCGCCTATCGGCCTCCGAGAAGCCGTCGCCCCGGCGGCTCTCGGCTAGGATGATGCCGATGACGGCGTCCCCCGACTTAATGGGCACGCATACCGACGAGTGGGAGCCGTGCGCGCTCGAGCGAGGCATCGCCTCGCGGGCCAGGTCGTCCACGATGAAGCCCTCGGCGCCCTCGCCTATGAGGCCGAGGAATTTATTGACGTGCGACTCGGGCATGTCGAAGGTTACCGAGGCCGGGAATTTCTCTACGGAGCCGCCCCTGGACAGGAATATGCCGCACGAGTCGATGTCGAGGGCCTTCGCTATCATCGACGCCACCGACGAGAAGGAACCCACGTAGTCGCCCCACTCGTCGCCCATCGTCGCGATGCCGTTGAGAATGGTGAGCTCCTCGAGGTTCTTCCGTATCTCGCCCTCGGCCCGCTTCCTGTCGGAGATGTCGCGGACTATGCCCCCCGATACGGTGGCCGACTCCAGGCGGACGCGGAACAGGATTATCTCGATGAAGCGCCTGACGCCGTCCGAGCATTCGATGACGTTCTCCACCGAAAGCTTGTGCCGCGTCATAGTGCCGGTACGCATGAAGCCCTCGTACCCCTGCCTGATGCGCTCGAGCATACCCTGGTTGCGCACCTCGGGCCGCATGAGGCCGAACATCACCTCGAACATGTTGCGGCCCATCGTGCCCGCCCTGTCGAGCGCCGTGATCGCCTCCATGCTCTTGTTCCACTCGAAGATCCGGCCCTGGAAGTCCATGAGGAAGATGCCGTTGGGAGACTGCTCCACGACGCTCCTGAACAGCTCCTCGTTCACCCGGAGCTGGCCGACGGTCTCCTCGGTGGGCATATCGGCGACGCGGCGACGCAGCGAGGCGAGTTCCTCGACGAGCTCCTCGCGCGACATGGAATCGAGGCCTTCCCTGCACGGCTCGACCGGGCGTCCCATGCGCTAGGCCCCGTGCGCCCCGTGCGCCCGGACGTCCCCGTAGGCCCCGACGCCCCCGTACGCCTCGTCCGGCAGGGGACGGAGCCAGGCGGTGGCCCGGGCGCCCGCCGCCTTGCCCGCGCCGATCGACTCGGCGAGTCCCGCGCCGCCCCGCCTGGACGCGAGGAAGGCGGCTATGAACGCGTCGCCGCAGCCCACGGTCGTGCCCGCTACCGGCACGGCCTCGACCGGCGACCACGACTCGCGGCCCGACGCCCCGTCGAGCGCGAGCACGCCGCGCGAGCCCATGGTAACGACGACGAGCCTGCCCAGGTCGAAGGCGACCCGCCTGATCTCCGAGACCGCCGCGTCGCCGGGCCCGCCCGGCCAGCCTACGAAGCCTACGTCGAGGCGGCCCATGGTCTCCCGGAAGCGCGAGCCGTCGTAGTGCCTGAAATCCAGGAAGTCGCCGCTCGACTCGAGCCCGGAAAGCCGGCCCGAGTCGCCGAGCCTGTGGACCTCCCGTACGACGGGGTCGACGAGCACCGCGTGCAGGCGCCCGGCCCCGGACAGCCACGCCTCCTCGGAGGCGGTCAGGCGGAAATCGGCCCAGACGCCGGGCGCGAAGTTATCCATCCACGGCTGCCTATCCTCGCGCGTCGTTATGTCTATCGACGCCGAAGGGCCGGCCCCGACGATGGAATCCGCCGCGTAGCCGATGCCGTGCCTGTCGAGGAAGCCCAGGAACAGGTCGGGACGATCGTCTCCTATCCTCGTGAGGAGCCTGAACGGGAGGCCGGCCCGCGACCAGTGCCAGGCCACGTTCAGGGCTCCGCCGCCGGGCAGGTCGAGCCCTTCCGCCTTATACCGGTCGAGGCTGACCGGGCCGAGCAGGGCGGTTTCGATAGGCCGGCCCGGGGCGCGCGCGCTCGTCACAGGCCCTCGAGGGGTCGGGCCCGTTGATCGCCTATAGCGAGGAAGCGGTCGTACCGGACCTCTATCACCTTGCTCATCTGCCAGAACGCCTCCACCGACAGGTGGCCGCAGCCCTCGGAGTGGTACCAGTCGACGCGGTTAGGCAGGGTCGCGAGGAGGGCCGGGTCGTGGACCGGCACGACGGCGGGGCTGAGCGCGTAGCCCGGCGAAAGGGGGTCGCGTATCTGCAGGAGGAACCGGCCCCCCATCCCCCGGGCCCGGGGCACGCTTAGGATCTCGCCCGTCCCCAGGTCCTCGAGCTCCGCGGTCCCGGCGTCCGTGTCGACCACGGAGGGCCAGCCCGGGTCGGCGGCGAGCTCGGCCATCACGCGGCGGACGGATATGTCCTGGTAGTGGTTCATCGGCGTCGACGGCTGGTCGTAGTCGTCGTCGTAGACGTTATCGACGGCGTAGTCGTAGACGTTGCCGCAGTCGATCGATAGGAACTCGACGAGGGCCGGCCGGTCGCGGAGGAACCGCCTATACGCCTCCTCGTACTCGGCGATCGCGAGGCTGACCGGGACCACGGCCCCGCGGACCACGTGCGCGTAGCGCCACCCGTCGGCGCCGAACCGTCGGTCGAGCGCCTCCTTCCGGCTAGCCTTGGCGGCCCCTGAGAAGCCGGGAGACCCCACGGGGATCCATACCGCCCCTAGCCGCCCGAGCGCGTCCCCGCCCATCCCCGTAGCCAGTCCGCCTGCGCTCATCGCCCCTCCTTCGCTCGGGCGCCCGCCGCCGGACGCGGCGCCGGCTCGTACGCCTCGTCGGGCAGGGCGCGGCGCCACGCGGTGGCCCGGGCTCCCGCGGTCTTGCCGCGCTCTATGGCGGCTTCCAGGTCGGCGCCGCGCCTCCGGGCCGCCAGGAAGGCCGCCGTGAAGGCGTCGCCGCAGCCGACGGAGGAACCTGCTATGGGCACGGCCTCGACGGGCACGAACAGCTGCCTGCGGGCCGCGCCGTCGAAGGCCAGGACCCCGCGCTCGCCGAGGGTCACGACGACCAGGCGGCCGAGGTCGAAGGCGACCTCGCGCATGCCCTCGACGGCGGGATCGTCGGGCGCCCCGGCCCAGCCTACGAAGGCCGCGCGCAGGAAGCGCATCGTGTCGCGGAAGCGGGCCGCGTCGTAGTACCTGTAGTCGAGGAAGTCCCCGCTGGACTCCAGCCCGGCCAGGTACCCCGCCTCCCCGAGCCTGTGGACCTCGCGTATGACCGGCTCGACGAGCATCGCGTGCAGTCCCCGCGCCCCGGCTATAGCCTCGTCCTCGGCGCCGGACAGGCGCAGGCCCGCCCAGACGCCGGGGGAGTAGTTGTCCATGACGGTCTGGCCGTCAGCCAGCACCCGTATGTCTATCGAGGCCGTGAGCCCCGGGACGACGAGGGTCCCGGGATCGTGGGCGATGCCGTGGCGCTCGAGGAAGCCCAGGAACGCCGCGGTAGCGTCGTCACCGATCCGCGAGACGACGCGGAAGGGCTCTCCCGATATCATCCAGGCGTAGGCGATATTGAGGGCGCCGCCGCCCGGCAGCGCGAGGGATTCCTCGACGTAGCGGTCGAGGGTTAGCGGCCCGAGCAGGACCGTATCGGTAGAAGCAATAGGCACGGGTCCTCCGAAGATGAACAGCATTATACCCTATACGGGCTCGTGTCAACGCCGAAGATCCTGAGCGACGCGTTTCCATCGGCCGATCAAATCAGTATCTTTCCTAGTACTATCTATACCATCATATACGGGGGGCGCCATGAACACCACGGCCAACAGGAAAGCATGGGGCGTCGCGACGGCGGCCGGCTTCACGCTCATGATAACGCTGAACGCGCTCGCCAACGCGTTGCCGCTGAACGGGGTTAACACGGGTCAGCTATCCGACGAGATACCGAACCTGTTCGTACCGACCGGACTGACGTTCGCGATATGGGGGGTCATATACCTCCTGCTCCTGGGCTACGTCGTCGCCGCGCTACGCGACGCCTTCTCCAACGCCGGGGGAGCGCTCTGGGATAGCGAGGACGGCAAGCTCTTCAGCGCTAACGCCTCGCTCAACGCGGCATGGATACTGGCCTGGCACTGGCGCTCTATCGCGCTATCCCTCCTGATAATGGTCGGCATATTGGCAACGCTCATAGCCATGATGGAGCGGAACCACGCCCGAGGCCCGATAGCGGCCTCGGACGCTAATCGCGTCTCGCGCTTCCTATTGCGCGTACCCGTCCTCGTATACCTGGGATGGATATGCGTGGCTACCATAGCCAACGTCACGGCCTTCCTCGTCACGATAGGCTGGAACGGCTTCGGGATCCCCCAGCTCTGGTGGGCCGTGCTCGTAGTGGCCGTCGGGGCGATCGTGGGAGGCGCGCTCGTCCTAGGGCGAGGCGCCGTATCGTCCGGCCTCGTGGTTATATGGGCCTACGCCGGCATCGTCATCAAGAGGAGCGCAACGGACCCGTCCTCCACCGCGCCCCTCATCGTAGCGGCCTATATAGGCATAGCCGCCGTAGCCGTCGCCATCATCCTCCGCCTGTACTTGTCGAGGAAAGCCGTAGCCTAGAGCCCGGCCTGCCGATTTTCTTTAATAATTGTTAGCGGCAAGGCCTTGATTATGATTTTTAATGACTATATCCCTTCTTTCGAGCCGTTATAACGGCCCATGGAAGGAAACGCGACGCATGGACAAGCAGCGGTTAAGGGAGCTCGAGGAGCTCATAGCGAGGGACTACGGCGACGTCACGGGCGTCGTCGTCCGGCGACGAGGGGATGTCGCCTACGAGGGCTACTTCAACGGGTACGCCGCGGCCGACGCCGTACACGTGTACTCGGTGACTAAGAGCGTAGTATCGTCGCTCGTTGGCATAGCCGTCGACAAGGGGCTGATCGATAGCGTGGAACGGAAGGTCCTGGACTTCTTCCCGGAGTACGCCGTCCAGCCCGGCGAGCGGACTATACGGGACGTGACCGTCAAGCACCTGCTCACGATGACAGCGCCGTATAAGTACGACGCGGAGCCGTACGAGGCGTTCTTCTCCAGCCCGGAGCCTATCAGGGACGCGCTCGACCTCCTAGGCGGCGATAAGCCGATCGGGGCGTTCAATTATTCAGCCATTGGGGGCACCCACCTCCTTTCTGGCATCCTCGCCAGGGCGACGGGGCGGTCAGTACGGGAATTCGCCGTGGAGAACCTATTCTCGCCCCTGGGGATAGACGTGCCGCGCGACGTGGCGCTTCGTAGCCAGGAAGAGCACGTCGCCGTCATGCAGGACAGGAATACCCGCGGCTGGGCCGTCGACCCGCAAGGGCTGAGCGCGGCCGGCTGGGGACTCTTCCTCACGCCCTCCGACATGGCCAAGCTGGGCCAGCTCTACCTGAGCGGCGGGACCTGGGACGGAAGGCGCCTAGTATCGTCCCGATGGATAGAGGAGAGCACCGAGGAACATAGCCGCTGCGCCGAATGGGGCCCCAAAGGGGGTGGCCTGGCGTACGGGTATCTATGGTGGCTGCTGGACGGGGAAAGCTACGCCGCCCTGGGCGACGGCGGCAACGCCATCTACGTCAACGTTACCAAGGGCTTGGTCGTAACCGTCGCCTCGCTATTCACGCCGGAAGCCAAGGACAGCGTCGAGCTGATCAAGAGATACCTAGAACCGGCCTTCGCGGGTTGAGGACGCCTACCCCGATCAGCGTTATAAACGGATCGGGGTAGGAACACGACTAATCCGCGGCGGCGCTAATGACCTATACGTCCGTGCCGCAGAGTCGCGCTTATATCCATATCTCGGAGTAATTGTGCTCGCGCTCGCACCAGCGGCAGACGAAGGTGTCGGTGCCTTTTTTTCGCGAGAACGACGTCTCGACGTGCTCCTGGTGGGAGGGGTGCGAGACGCACAGCTCGTTACGGCAGGCGATGTCGTCGAAGTTGTAGATCCTAGGCGGCATGCCCAGGCGGTACTTCTTGACGACCTCGCGATCCTTCACCAGGTTGAGCGTGCAGCCTGGCGATACGGCGCCGAGCCGCTTCAGGTCCTTCTCTCCGAACGACAGGAGGTCGGGGACGGACACTATGCCCTTGAAATCGCCCGAGTTAGTATGGTAGACGCCGTGGGACGAGCGCACGTTGAGCCCCAATACTCGCCGTATCTTGTCGATGCGGTTCCATATCTGCTCGACGGGCGCCCCGGGGGCTATATGGTCGATGACGAGGCCCGACTCGACGGGCTTGATGCCCACCTTGTACTCGGGCTTGGCGCTGTTCGACACGGGCGCCTCGAGCACGAATTCCTCGTCGGCCGCGGGAGCGGCGAGGCCCTCGCCCTCGAAGTCGTCGCCCAGGACGCCCGACAGCATGCCCATCAGG
The DNA here is from genome assembly GCA_018816345.1 of Spirochaetota bacterium. Classification (GTDB taxonomy): domain Bacteria; phylum Spirochaetota; class Spirochaetia; order Treponematales; family UBA12059; genus SZUA-370. The sequence continues at coordinate 38,685 of JAHIWG010000110.1, forward strand.
GCGGCGCGGGTATAGTAGCCGTTGGCCGACTGCGCGTCCCACGCGTTCAGGGGCGTGTCGTCCAGGAAGCCCGGGATGACGGGAGCCAGGCGGTCGCGGGGCAGGGGGTGATAGAAGCGCGTGCCGGAAGGGAGCTTATCCGTCATGTCCTTGCGGAAGGTGACCGCCTTGCGGAGGGCCGGAGCCTTCTCCAGCACCGACTCTCCCATGCGCTCCAGCTGGAGCCTCGTGAAGTACCAGATGCTCGCGGCCTTTCCGGAGGCGAGGTACTCGTCTATGGAGCCGTAGGTCCTGACCTCGAAACCGTTGCGCCGCATCTTCTCCGCGTAGTGCTCGGGCATGGCCAGCTCGGGCGGGGCGACGAGATCGACGACGACCTCCCGGAAGGCGCGCAGGCCGTCGGCCTTGGAGTGCACGGTGCGGCCGTGGTGGAGGTCGCCGAGCAGGGCCAGGTGGATCCGGCCGTCGTCCCAGCCGAGCTGCTCCAGGAAGCTGAACTCGTCGAGGAATTCCTGGGTCGGGTGCTCGTGCTTGCCGTCGCCGGCGTTGATGAAGGAGGGGCGCGCGTAGCCGGAGCGCTCCGCCCAGGGCCCTAGGTAGTCGGCCAGCCAGGAGCAGGCGCCCTCCAGCTTCGACCGGATGACGAAGCACGACTCGGGCGCGTACCCGACGAGCATCTTGATGGCGTCGGTCAGGCTCTCGTTCTTGGCGAACGACGAGGTGGCCGCGTCGAACATGGTGGCCCTGACCCTATGGAACAGGGCGGCGTTGCGGAAGCTCTCGCGCGTCCTCGTGGAGTTCTCCAGGAACACGAGGTAGGCCGAGTAGTCGGGATCGCCGATCCTGAACCGCGACGCCTCCCCGCCGGCGGCCGTCTCGGCCTTCAGCTCCCTCGCCTTGGCGTACAGGTAGCGTTGCTCGTCTAGGGAGAGGTCCCCTACCACCCCTACCGACCTGCCCTTGAACCGTCCGTTCCTCTTCGTCATCTGCGCATCTCCCTTTCGCGCGCTTCCCCCGGGAGCGCTCCGGCCCCGAGGGAAAGCGTAAAAAAAAAGGCGGAAGGCACGACGCCTTCCGCCAAAAAATCACCGCTTTATCTCCGAAGCGGTCGCCAACGACTCCGCTTCCAATATCAGGAACCCCCCGGAGGGTCCCTGGGCTATCAACCGCCCGCCCGATTCCGAGAGGAAGGTCCAACGGCTGACGGGCGCCGAGCTGGACGCGAGCCCCAGGGTCACGGGATCGAAACGGCCCAGGACCCAGGAATCGCCCCTCTTGACCACGGCGTAGACGGAGGCGCCTATCTTCCAGAGCGGCGCGTCGGCGAAGACGTCGTCCGTCCCCTGGACGACGTCGGCGTAGTCGGCCTTGGCGACGCGAACCAGCCGGACGGCGCCGCCGGAGGAGGTGACCTGGCCGGCTACGGCGACGTAGGCGTCCCCTAAGTCGAGAGCGGTAGCCGCCCGTATCGTGTTAAGGGCGCTCTTGCGTATCGTCTCCCCCGTCTTCAAATCGACGAGGGCTATCCTGGAGAACGGGGCGTCGGGGTCGACGAGCTCGAACAGGGCCACGCCGGCGGCTTCCCTGCTCGCGGCGGCGGCGACCTCGCCCTTGATGGCGTCCTTCTGATCCGCGGCTATGGCGGCCCGGTCGGCCGCTATCTCGGTATCCTTCGCGGCGGCCTTCTCCTCGCGGTCGGCCAGGGCCGCCTTGTCGGCCTCGACGGCGGCCTCGCGGGCGGCTATCTCCGCTTCCTCGGCGCGTGCCTTCTCGGAGACCGCGATGCTGGCCTCCTGCCCGGAGCCGGCGGCCGCGGCCCCGTCGGCGGGCCCCGGCGCCGCGACCGGCGTTCCGGCCGGCGCCGCCCCCGTCGCGGGAGCTGTCGCGTCCGTCGCGGGAACCGCCTCGGCGGGACCGGCGGCCTGGCCCGACGCCGCCTTATCGGCCTCGAGGCGGGCCTTGTCGGCCGCTACTGCGGCCTCCTCTCGGGCGATGCGCTCCTTCTCGGCGGCTATCGCGGCCTTCTCCTCTTCCTGGCCGCGCTCCTTGAGGTCGACGACGTCCATGCGCTCGGCCACGCCGCCGGAGGGAGACTCGTCCTTGAGGCTCTGGACGGTCGGCGCGTCGGTAATAGGGGTAGTATCGACGGAGCCCAGGACGCCGGAGCCGGCGCGGCTCGATAGGGGCACGACTATCCTCGAGCGCCCGGCCCACTCGTCCCAGCGGACGGAGAGGCCCGCGTTAGACTTGTCTAATTCCTTGATGACCACGGGTTTATACTTGGCCGAGAAATAATCCAGGTCGCCCCGGTATACGGCGTTATAGATGGTGACGAAGACCGCCAGGGTGTCCGCGTCCTTGGGGGAGTACCCGTAGGCGCCCTCGAGGAACCCGGCGACGATGCGGCGGAGGTTCTTGACGTGGTCGACGCGGGAGCCCTCGCCTATGACTATGATATCGGCGTCGAAGCCGGCCTTCGTAGCGGGGTCGACCGCGTGGATGACCGAGTAGCGGCCCACCTCGCCGTAGCGCGGGACGCCGCCGGCCACGGCCCGGCCCAGCGCGCGGCCTATGCCGCGGATCGACTCGGCGGTCTCGACGACAGCGTGCGGACCTTCGTAGTTGATGAATTCTATGGCCCGGCCGCCGGCGCTCGAGACCTCCGTCTCGTCCACGTCGAGGGCCGCCGCGGAAAGGGCGAGTCCGAGCGCGGCCAGGGCCGCGAGAGCGATTCGTTTCGTCATCCCGTTTCTCCTCCCGGCACTCGGCGCCGTCCCGTCAGTATATCGCATCATTACTCGTTCCGCGAGACCCGCGTCAGGGCCCGCTGCGCCTTTGAGCGCAGCTCGCGGGGGTAATCGCCGCCGGCTATCCTGACGAGCGCCAGGAGCCCGGAGCGATCGTCCAGGGCCCCGCTCGCGCGGTAGAGCCCGTCTATGGCGTCGACGACGGCCCCGGCGCTACGCGCGTCCAGCCTACCCTCGGCGGCCCGCGCGAAGGCGCCCAAGGCACGTCCCTCCGGGTCGAGGCCTATGGCGGCGACCGCGGAGGCGGCGGCCGCCCTCACCGCGGGGTCCGGGTCGCGCTCGAAGACCTCCACGAGGATGGGCACGGCCCGCGGCAGGCCCATCGCTCCCAGGAGACCGCAGGCGTAGACCCTGGGCAGGGGCCCGCTGGGCGCCGGTCCGGAGGCTGAGGCGCCGGAACCGAACGGGGCGTCGAGGCGCCCCAGCGCGACGGCCGCCGAGTACAGCGAGGAGGCCGTCGCCTCATCGCCTATAGTACCCGATTCCACGTTTTTTTCAATATCGTAGAGTCTCCTCATGACGGCGTCGTCGTCGTACGGAGCTAGAGACCAGCGCGACTCCTCGGCGGCCGCGGCGTCGACGGCCTCAAGGCCAAGGGAAGCGACAGCAGGGCCGTCGCCTGCGACGAGCGCTCGCTCGAAGCGGTAGGCGTAGAGTATCCAATCGGCCCCCCCGGCGAAGACGGCGCCGGAGGGCGCTATGGCCGGCGAGGACGCGGCGTTCGTTAGCCGGAGCGTCCTATAGAGCGAACCGTCGGAACCGTAGCTGCGTACCGCCGTCCTCGACGAAACGACGACCCTTCCCGCGAAGGCGGCCAGGGCCGCGCCCGAGCCGACCGATCCTATCGAGTTCCGCCAACGCTCCCTCCCGTCCCCGTCTACGGCCAGCAGCGTCCCGTCCGTTCCGAGCGCGTAGAAGCCTTCGGGCGAGGCGGCCAGCGAGACGGGCCCGGAACCTAGCCTAGGCGCGCCCTCGCCGGCTCCGGCGGCTCCGGCGGCTCCCGAGCCTCCCGAGCCTCCCGAGCCTCCCGAGCCTCCCGAGCCTCCCGAGCCTCCCGAGCCTCCGGAGACGGGCCGGAGCGCCTCGCCGTCGCGTTCGAGGACTAGGAGGCGCCCGTCCGACAGCAGGGCCGCGAGCCTCGAGACGCTCGAGGCCAGGATGGCGGGAGCCGAGCCGAGGGAGGCGGCCGCGGGAGGGCCTCCGTCGGGCGAGAACAGGAGCGCCGTACCGTCCGCGAGCCCGATGGCGGGGCCGCCTCCCGGGCCGACCGCGACGGCGGTGCCGGGGGCCGAGCCGAGGTCCGTCGACCACAGGCGCTTTCCGTTCGGCGCGAAGGCGCGCAAGGCGGACCCGGCGGCCACGAAGAGGCGCCCGTCGGACGCGAAAACAGGAGCCGACGACGGCGCGGCGCCTAGCTCCGCGCGCCAGACCTCCCGCCCGGCCTTATTGAGGAGGGCTATGCCGGTAGCGCCCGAGGAGACGGCCGCGCGCCCGTAGGCGTCGCATGATATGAAGGCGGAACGCCGCTCCGCCATGGCGCGCTTCCCTATGGCCACGCCCTCGATCGTTAGCACATACAGGGTCTTGGAGTCCGACAGGAGCCAGGCCCGTCCCGCGGCTATCGCGGGCCCGGCGCTTACGACGCCGCCCACCGGGAATCGGAAAAGGACGTCGGCCTCTACCGCCGTCCCGCTCGGAGTCCCCGCCGGCGCCCCGTCCGCCGACCCGGCGGGAGGCGAGGGCTGGGCCGCGCAGGGCGAGAGCGCGACGAGGGCCGCGAGCATGGCCGCCGCGGCTATAGTCCTACCCCCGACTACCGTCGGGAACCCGGCTACTGTCGGGAACCCGACTACTGTCGGGAAGCGCCTAGGCGAGCCTGAACCTGACATGGCTCTCCACGTGGGAGTTCTGGGGGTAGAAGTCTAGGAGCGAGGCGCTTTCCACCTCGTAGCCCGCCTTGACGAGGAAGCCCGCGTCCCTGGCCAGCGATACGGGATCGCACGATACGTAGCCTATGCGTTCGGGGCGGGACGAGGCCAGCCAGGCCCGGACCTGCGCTCCGAGCCCCGCTCGGGGCGGGTCGACGACGACGTAGTCGAAGCGGGCGCGAGCCTGCGGCGAGCGAGTCCACTCCTCTATCCTGGAAGCCGCGAAGGCGGCCCCGGGGCCGACGTTGGAGCAGGCCAGCCCGATCGAGCGCTTTTCCTGTTCCACGCAGCAGAGGCTACCGAAGCCCTCCCTGAGGAACGCCGCGAAGAGGCCGACGCCGCAGTACAGGTCGGCCGCCCGCTCTCCCGAGAGCCCGGCGCAGACGGCCGGCGCGAGGCGCTCGACCATCTCGAGGTTGCTCTGGAAGAATCCGCCGGGGTCGAAGCGGAAGGCCTTGCCCCCTACCTCCACCGTCGCCTCGCGGTCGACGCCCTCGAGGTAGACACGCTCGCCGTAGCCGAACGCGACGAAGCGCCCGTCGGTCGCGGCCTTGCCGGCCTTGCCAGGCATGCCGGCCCCGGACTCGAGCCAGAGGCGCAGTGCGGGGACGAGGACGGGGCAGGAACGCACCTCGAGGATATCCGACGACGCGCGCCTGGCATAGCCCAGCCTCCCCGAGGCGCCCTCGTGGAACTGCGCCCTGTTGCGATAGCCCAGGGGCGAGCAGGGGACGACGTCGAAGCCGACGTCAGCGATGCCGCCCGAGCGTAGCCAGGCGTCCCGGGCGATGCCTTGCTTGGCTTCCAATTGGGCCTCGTAGCCAAGGTGCTGGAGGTTGCAGCCGCCGCATTCGCCGTAGTAGGGGCACGACGGCTCGGCGCGGCCGGGCCCCGGCTCCAGGATTGCGACTATTTCCGCGCGGGCGTAGCCGGCCTTCCGCTCGACCAGGCGCGCCTCCAGGAGGTCCCCGGGAGCCGAGAAAGGCACGAAGACCGCCTGCCCGTCGACGCGACCCATGCCGTCGCCGCCGGGCACGATGCGCTCTATCGCTATGCGCAGCGTCTCGCCGAGCGTCGCCATGGCGCTAGTCCTTACGCTCGGGCCGGTAGACGGCCGTCTCTACGCGATTCGCCTCCACTACGGTGACGATGAACGATCCCAGCTCGGTATCGGCCGAGTCGCCGGGAACCGGTATGCGGTCGAGCGCCCAGGCCACGTAGCCCGCGACGGTCTGCACGTACGGGAGGCTGGGGGTCTCGCCGCCGGAGATCTCGGCGAGCACCGCGAGCGGGGCGTCGCCGGATACCAGGTAGGAGCCGTCGGCCCGCTTCTCTATCTTCTCGCGGGACTCCTCGCCGGAGTCCTCGTATATCTCGCCGACTATCTCCTCGACGACGTCGCGCATGGTAACGAGGCCGGCGAGGCCGCCGTACTCGTCGATGACGACGGCGAAGGTATCCTTCCGCTTCTTGAACAGCGCGAAGAGGTCTCCCACGCTCTTGTTAGGCAGGACGAACAGCGGCTCGGCCATGATCTCCGAGAGGGGCCGCTCGCCCCTGCCTGCGAGCACCTCGACGACCGCGTCGCGGACGGAGACGAGGCCGACTATGTTCTCGCTCTCGCCCTCGTATACGGGCACCCGGGAGAAGGCCGCGTCGGAGGCCAGGCGGCACGCGTCCTCGGCGCTCGTGGACGCGTCCAGGCTGAACACGTCCATGCGGTGCGTCATCATCGCCTGCACGGTCGTGGCACCGAGGCGGAACACGTTCTTGACCATGCGGCTCTTGGCGTAGTCGATGATGCCCATGTGCTCGGCTATCGACATCATCTGCACCATGGTCTCCATGGAGAGCGAGTCGGGCCGGGAATCGCCGAACAGGCGCGTAATGAGGGAGCTCAGCGCGTTGACCACGATGACGAACGGCCTAAAAAGGTAGGTACAGACGAGGAGGAGGGGCGCCAGGGCCGCGGCGACCGACTCGTTGTGCGCTATCGCGATGCGCTTAGGCGCGACCTCGCCGAAGATCAGCACCACGAGCGTCAGTACGCCCGTCACTATGCCGAGGGCCCAGTCGCCCCATCTCTCCAAGGCGTAGCGGGTCGCGAGGGCGGAGGCGGTGATATTGACGACGTTGTTGCCGATCAGGATGGTGGAGATGAGCTCGTCGGGCTTGCGCGCCAGGCGCTCGACTATGGCCCCTCCGCGCCCCCGCTTCTTCATCGCCTCGATCTGGAACAGGGTAAGCGAGGTGAAGGCCGTCTCCACGGACGAGAACAGGGCGGAGAACACGAGGCAAGCGGCCACGCCGATTATCGAGGCGTTCAAGGTCGGCCCGCCGCGCGGCTAGCCGGGTAAGGGTCATCCATTCCGATCGATCCTATACGATAGCCGGCGATCGCGCAAGCGGTACCGTTCCCGCTCGCTCATCGCTTGAGCATCTTGACCATGTAGAGCCGGATGTACTCCTCCAGCGCCTGGTGGTTCCTAATGCGCAGTAGGTTGGGCCTGTCCGCAAGGTTGGCCGACATCGTCTCGATGCGCTCCGGCGTGAAGGACGACGGCCTCATCGAACGGAGGGCTGTCCTGAGGTAGTCGCGCACGAGGGAGTTTATATCCTCGGTCAGGTTCGCCTTGGCGCTCGGGTCCAGCAGGGTGTTCCACCTCCCGGAGAGGGAGCGCAGGTGCTCGTCGAGCGTCAGGCCCTTAGGCACCATGCGCTGCTCCGCCGCCCTGGCCATCTGCGAGAACTCCGCGGCGCGGGAGTTTACGGGCCGGTCGCCAGGCGGCCCGCCCGCCTCGAGCCGGGGCTTCGCGGCCGCGGCCTTCTTGGCGCCGCGCCGGAGGGAGCCCTTGACGAAGAGGCTGATGATCCACGACACGACGGGCACGGAGTACCAGAACGGCAGGAGCATCCTCACGTCCGACAGGAGCCGCTTCCTATCCAGGTCCAGGAGGACGTCGACGCCCGCGGTCCTCGAGCCCCCGAAGCAGCGGTCAAGGTCCAGCGACGGCTCCTTGGCCCCGCGGCACTCCTGGTAAACGAGCGGGGGCAGCGAGGTCAGGAGGAGCCCCGAGAGCACGGGCGAGTTCGCCTCCAGGCGCTTCTCGAGCTCCGCCTTGAAAGCCTCGTCGTCGTCCATCGAGGCGCTCCGGCCGAAGTCGGCCAGGATCGCCCTCCAGTCGCGCGTTATCAGCGGCTTGACGGCGCCCCTGGCCTCGCGCAGCGCCTTCACGATATAGGGGATGAGGGTTTCCTTGGCGACGAGCGAGCCCTTGGCCTGGCCGGAGCCTATGACGAGGATCTCGGGGAGGAAGCCCTCGGCGGCCTGGGTAGTACGCTCCTGTATCCACGCCTCTAGTTCCTCTCGGGTATACTTGCCTAGCAGCGGCCTCCCCTGCCCGTCCCTGAAATCGACCACGTCCTCGATGGCGTAGAGGTAGGGGGGCTTCCGCAGCGCGACGGAGAGCGCCTTGAACGCGGATTCCCGCTCCTGCTCGCGCTGGGCCTTGTTCTTGAAATGGTTATTGAACACGTCCACCACGTAGGAGGCCTGATAGGCGGCCGTATCGTCGGGCGTAGGGTCGCCCTTGCTCGACAGGTCCTTGCGTATAGCCGAGGTCAGGTAGGCCCAGAACGAGTACGAGAAATCGCCAGAGCCCTGCCTCATCTCCTGGACCGAGTCGAAGGGCTTGATGAGGATGGCCGAAAGGGCGTCCTTGAGCATCCTGTCCTTGCCGGAGAAGGCGCCCGCGAGCCTTTGCTGTATGAAATCCCGGTTGGATCCCTTGCGCAGGTAATTACGGATCTTCAGCGCCGCGTACTCGAGCAGCTTGTCCCCGACCATCACGGACAGCAGCACTATGGGCTTGAGCCCCTCGGGGAAGACCAGCCTATAGAGGGGGACGGGCCAATCGCCCTCGTGCCCGACGAGCGAAGGCAAGTCGGTCTCCACCGAGACGGCCTGTATCCACTCGGGCGGCACCGATAGGCGCAGCGAGTCCTCGTCGGGGAAGGGTATGTCCGGATTCTCCTCCATGCGGCGGTACTCGGCGTAGACGACCTCGGTAAAGGCCTCGGGGAGGAATATCATGTCGACGCGGTTCTCTACCGCCTGCAGGGAGATCCTGCCGTCCCTGGCCAGCTGGAACAGCTTGGGAACGAGGACGCCGTCGGGGTGCAGGGCGAGGTCCCTATAGAACGGCTCGGACTGGTCGTACGACTTGGCCTGCCGCTGTATGGCCTGGGCGAACGCCGAATACTCGAAAGCGTTCGACTTGTTCCGGGCCGCGAAAGTCTTTACTAGTTGAAAGGCGTCAATTTCACGAGGCATGGCAACCATTCTACGTGGAGCGAGCCATTAGGGCAATAAAAAACGGCCGGAGCCCTGGGGCCGCGGCCGTCCCGATGCGATAGCGCACGGTCACTTGCGGGTCTTATGCCGATTCTTTCTCTTCTTCTTCTTCCGCTTGTGAGTCGCTATCTTCTTGAGCTTGCGTTTTCTTCCGCAGGGCACAGTGGTTCTCCTTATGGACCCGCGACCCGGCGATTACCGGCGCGCGAGTACGCTTAGCTAACGAAGAGGCTCCGCGCATTATGCACGGGGAGCGCGTCGTCGTCAAGGGCGCCGCGGGCCTGGGAGCCCGGGGGGCGATCAGTGGCGGAGGATCGAGAGGATGCGCTCGAGCACCTTCTTACGGTCGAGCGGCTTGACTATATAGCTCTTGGCGCCCAAAAGGAGGCTCTTCTTGACGATATCTTCCTTGCCTAGGGCGCTGACCATGACGACGACGGCGTTCTTGTCGTATTCCATGATCTTCTCCAAGGCCGCCACGCCGTCCATCTTAGGCATCGTGATGTCCATGGTCACGAGATCGATGCCGGGGGACAGTTCCTTGTACTTCTCGAGCCCCGCGAGCCCGTCGCCGGCGGTAGCGATGACGTCGAAGCCCTCGGAGGTCAGGATCTGCCCGAGCTGCTTGGCTATGAACATGGAATCGTCGACGATGAGCACCCGATAGGGAGTACCCTCGGGCTTGAGCCCCTCGGGCTTCTTGTCGTTGATATTGGGCATGTCACTCTTGGCGATCATGGTCGTGTACGCTCCTTACGTCCCGCCTAGCGAGCAGAGGCTCGAAGCGGAGGCATTCCGTAAATTTATAGTCCATGAACGTGAAGTCCGCAAGGGGTTATATGCGAATGAGGTTTTCTAGAGATTTAAACGATGCATGATATAGTAATGCCCATGAAAGCGAAAAACATAGCGCTAATATCGATCTTGGGGACGTTCTCGACGCTCCTCGGCTGCAGGGCCCCGATGTCGGCCGGAGGAGCGAGCCTGACGCTCGAGCTGGGCGGGGCCGCGCTTCACGTAGCGGCCTCTCAGCGAGAGGGCGCGTCATCGCGCCTCCTACTGCCGACCACTCAGGCGGTGCGCGTCCGCGTCACCGGCGACGCCCTGGGCGAGGCCATCGAGCGGTCGGGCGCGGGCTCCCCCGTGTCGATAGACGGCCTCCCCGTCGGCTCCTCCCTGCACTTCGCCGTGGACACCCTGGACCAGGGCGGCGGCGTCCTGACGAGCGCCGAGGCCGACGCGACGCTCGCCTCCGGCGCCAACACGATCACGGTCGCGCTCGCGCCCCCGACGGCCGCCGTCAGCGCCCTTACCGTCTCGACGGCTACCTCCGGCTCGATAGCGACCCCGAGCCTCAGCCCGGGAAGCGTCCAATTCTACGCGCTGACCTTCGACGCTACGATGTCAGGCGAGAAGCAGGTCCTCTTCGATACGGGCAAGGCCCGCTGGGCGTGGATGGGCGTCTATGACGCGGATTGGAAGCCCGTTACCCCCGTCGCGAGCGACCCGAGCCAAGGCTGGGCGGTCGTCGACGTCACGACCGCGAAGACCTATAACTTCGCCCTCTCCAACAGCGTAGCGTCTCCCGGCTACCCTTCCGGCGCGATCAGCGGAACCCTGGCGGCCAGGCCGGCGATATTCTTCGCCCCCGGCGCGAGCGGCGCCGGTACCAGCGCCGATCCGGGTAGCTTTACGGCCTATAACATAGGGCAAGCGGAGGCGGAAGGCCTGAGCTTCTTCTTCCGCGGCGGGACGTACGAGCGCGGTTACGAGATCATGTCGGCCATGAATCAACGGTACTACGGCGGATTCGCCTCGGGCGACTGGAACTCAAGGACGGCGACGACCGAGATAGTCAACACAGGCGTTGCCGTATATACGCTCTGGTTCGACGGAGGGGTCAGCGGCGCTTTCGACGGCCTGACCGTCACTGCGAGGGAACTCACCGCGGGCAGCCCGACGACATACGCGATGGATATCTACGCCTCGGGCACGGGAACCTATGTGATAAACGACTGCGTCATCAGAGGATCAAAGACGACCGCGGCGATAGGCAACGTGGTCGCGTCCACGGGGCTTCAGATAAGGAACGGCTCCGTCGAGATAGCCAGCAGCCGCCTCGACGGCGGCTACGCCAACTCGAGCGTTGAGAACGCCAGCTCGACGGCCCTATCCCTGACGGGGGGTTCCGCCTACCTGCATAATTGCGCCGTATCGGGGGGAACGGCCCAGTCGAACCAGAATTTCAACGTGGAGGCGACCGGGATAAAGAGCCCGAATTACGGCTCCACCCTAGTCGTCGCCGGCTGCGAGATATGGGGCGGCTTCGCGAACCAAACCGCTAACGTCAGCACCACCGTATCCTGCGGCATATCCTCGGGGAACCTTAGCATCATCGTAGGGAATTCACGTATCAGCGGCGGATTCGCATCGAGCGTACAATGGGCGGCGGCTATCGCTATCAGCTACGCGCTGACGAGCAGCGTCCCCCAAATCGCGCTCTACGGCAATACGATTGACGCCGGACGCACCCATAACGAGGGGGACGGGGTCGATACCTACGCGCTCGGCCTCGATTTCTCCGTGTCGCCGGGGGGCGGCTCGGCGGCGGGCAACGCGTTCTTCGTCTCCGGCTACGTAAGCGGAGCCCACCACGCCGCCATGAACCGCGGCAATACTGGAATGCTTAATAATTTCGCAACCAACCGCGCCTTCTTCTCCCGAGGGCTACGTATACCGGCGCCTGATTACTTCGACGACTTCACGGGCGCGGCCACGACCCTCGCAGGCAACCAGTGCGACGTCGCCCGCAACCCCGCCGAGGAGTTCGCCTCGGTCAGCGCGTCCACGAGCTACGAGGGCTTCATGGCGCAGAACTGGCGGCCCAAGGCCGACAGCGCCCTCTACGTCGGGAAGCCAGGCATGGCGAACCCGTTCACGGCCGCCCAGCTCGAAGCCTACCCGGCCCTGGGGCTGGACCTGGCCGGGAAGAGCAGGCCGGCGAGCGGGGCGTGGGCCATAGGGGCGTACGAGCCGTAAGAAGAGCGCGCGCCTCCTTACGGGGAGGCGCGGGTATACTAAAAAAGCCGCCCATCGCCGGGCGGCTTTTTCGTTTTGGGGCAGGCGCCTAATTAGACGTACTTGACGATCTTGTTGGCCTTGAGGCAACGGGTGCAGACCTTGACGGTCAGGACGGTGCCGCCGATCATCGTCTTCACGGACTGGATGTTGGGGCGCCAGACGCGGCGGACCTTATTGTTCGACTTGCTGACGGTGTTTCCGGTGATCGTGCCCTTGCCGCAGATATCGCATTGTCTAGACATATCGTGTTCTCCGTTTCAGTTGTGCTAACTCGGGGCTTAGCCACGGAACACGCGTCCATGGAAGCGGAGGGAGTATAGCCCGGCTCCCCCGATCGTGTAAATACCTCGAAGGGCCTTTTAACGGGCCCCGCCCATGAATTTGGCGGCCATCTTCTTGTTCTTAACGACCTTCTTCATCATCAGCCGCGACTTCTCGAATTTCTTTAGGAGCCTGGACACCTCGGCGACCGAGGTGCCCGACCCGCGGGCGATGCGCGAGCGCCGAGTGGGCCCGATGATCAGGTGGTTGAGCCGCTCCTTCCTGGTCATGGACTGGAGGATGGCCTCCTCGTACTTGGTGTCGACGCTATCCAGCTGCTCGTCGCTTATCTGGCCGGCCATCCCGGGTATCATGTCGACGAGGCTCTTCATCGATCCCATCTTCTTTACCCTGCGCAGCTGGTCCAGGTAGTCCTGCAGCGTGAAGGTCTCGTTGGCCATCTTCTGCTCGAGGGCCTCGGCCTCCTCCTTGTCGATGCTCGCCTGGGCCTTCTCCACGAGGGATACGACGTCGCCCATGCCCAGGATGCGGCTGGCGACGCGGTCCGGATAGAAGGGCTCCAGGCCGTCCGGCCGCTCGGAGACGCCGACGAACTTTATGGGCTTGCCGGTGATAGACTTGAGCGACAGGGCGGCGCCGCCGCGGGCGTCCGAGTCGAACTTGGAGAGGATGACGCCGGAGATGCCGATGCGCTCGTCGAAGGCCTTGGCGATGTCCACGGCGCTCTGGCCGGTCATGGAGTCGGCCACGAGCAGGGACTCGTCGGGCTTGCACAGGTCGCGCATGCGCGCGAGCTCGACCATCATCGCCTCGTCGACCTGCATGCGGCCGGTCGTGTCGACTATGACGGTGTCGTAGAGCTCTTTCTTAGCCTTGGCGAGGGCCGCCCGGGCTATGGCCAGGGGGTCGGATCCCTCCCCGCGGAATACCTCGACGCCTATCTGAGCGCCCAGGGCCGCGAGCTGGTCGGCGGCGGCGGGGCGTACGAGGTCGCAGGCCGCGAGGAGGACGCGGCGGCCCTTGCCCTTGAGGAAGAGCGCGAGCTTGGCCGCGCTCGTCGTCTTGCCCGAGCCCTGGAGGCCCAGGAGGAGGACGACGCTCGTGACGTCGGGGCCCCTAAGGACCAGGTCCTGCCTGGAGTCCCCGAGGAGCCCTACCATGCGGTCGTAGACTATCTTCACGAACTGCTGGCCCGGGTCGACCGACCGGAGGACCTTCTCGCCCTTGGCCTCCTCTATCGTCGCGTTGACGAAGCGGCGGACCACCCGGAGGTTGACGTCCGCCTCGAGGAGGGCCATCTTGATGCTGTCGACGGCTTCCTCGACGTTCTTCTCGCTTATCGTCGACTTGCCGCCTATGGTCCTGACTATGTCGCCGAATGTCTGGGTCAGTTTCTCGAGCATGCGTTAGTATCCTGTGTATCGAGTCCCGGGCGCGCGGCGCGCGGGCATGGGATTATCGCCCGGCCGCGTCGGCCGCGTCAATCGGCCGCGCCTAGACCGCGCCCTTGAGGCCGACGGCCTCCGCATGGTCGCGGAGGGCGAGGATCGTCTCGGCGATAAGCTCGTCGAGCTCCATGCCGAGCATAGCGGCGCCCTTCTCTATGACCTCGCGGTCGACGCCGGCGGCGAAGGCGGCGGTCTTCCACTTCTTCTTCACCGACTTCGTCTCCATGTCGAGCACGCTGCGGCTCGGCCTGACGTACGCGCAGGCCGCGATGAAGCCGGTCAGCTCGTCGACCGCGTATAGGACCTTCTCCATATAGAGCCGCGGCTCCACCTCGGAGCATAGGCCCCAGCCGTGGCTCTCGACCGCGCGGATGAAGGCCTCGTCGTAGCCGCCGGCGGCGAGCATCGCGCGGGCGTGCTTAAGGTGCTCGTCGGGGTGCTCCTGGTAGTCTACGTCGTGGAGGAGGCCGACGAGGCCCCAGTAGTCCGGATCCTCCCCGCGCGCTGAGGCGAAGCGCCTCATCGCGGCCTCGACCGACAGCGCGTGCCGGTACAGCGACTCGTCGTCGTTATGCTCCCTCCATAATGCGATGGCCGATTCCCTGTCGTGCATGCGCGATCCTCCGTCCTTCGTAGTCGTCGTAGCTTAAAGGCGTATCCTATCATATACTCGGCGCCATGGAAACAAAGGCTACGGCCGCGATCGTCATGCTCGCGGCCCTCTGCGCGGGAGCCTTCGCGGACGACGGCCTGTCGGGAGCCGCCAGGGCCTGGCTCTCCGAGCGCTCCGAGATATCGTTCGCGGTGACGGCCGACGACGGCGAGACCGTCGAGCTCCTCAGGTGGATGGCCGCCGAGTACGGCTTCCACGCGCGCCTCTCTACCCTTCCTCCCGAGGCGGCCAGGGAGGCCGTCCTCGGGGGGGCCGCGGACGCCGTGGCCTGGCTAGCCGACGACGAGCCCGGGGCGGCCCTGCTCGACCTCGGGGCCTCGCCGTTCGGGACGGGGCGCGTCGCGGTAGCCAAGGGCGACGCCCTGCTCCTCGCGGTACTGGACGCCGGCATCATGAAGGCCTCGGCGACCGGGGCGCTAGCCTCTATCCACGGGAAATGGACGGGAAGGCCGCTGCCCGGGCAGCCCCGCGCCGCCGCCCCTTCGCCGGGGCCGATAGCCTTCGCGGCGCTTATACCGCTGTCGGTCGCGGCGGCCGCCGGCGCGTGGAGCCTAGGCCGAGCTGCCGGCCAGAAGGCTTCCCGGCGGCTGGTAGAGGGAATCGCCGAGCTTCGGGCCCTTAACGAGGCGCTAGGATCGGAGAACGCGCGGCTCAGGCTGGACCTCGAGGAGCGATCCAGGCTCGAGGAGGCGAAGCGCCGCATCGACGCCGCCGCGGCCGCGAGGCGCGTGGAGGAGCTGACTCGTTGCGCCATAGCCGCGGCGATCGCGGACGCGACAGGCGCGGGCGCGGCGGGCTCGGATACGGCGGGCGCGGATACGCTAGGCGCGGGCGCGGATACGCTAGGCGCGCGCTCGGATACGGCGGGCGCGGATACGCTGGGCGCGGGCGCGGCGGAGGCGGAAGAGCCGGGCGAGGGCGAGAAAGCATAGCTATTCTGTCTACTACTTGACGCTGACGCGAATAACAGTAGAATACTGCGTGCTTCTCTATCGGAGGCGAAATAATCACCGGGAGCGCACGCACCTCATGGAATACAGACAGGGCCCCAGCATTTCGATATCGTTCCTGATACTATCCATACTCGTCCTCGTGCTGAGCACGTTCGGATCGTCCCCCGACTCTCCAGAAGTAATAGTCATGAACTCCTACGTGCCCTTCGAATTCAGGGCTATGAGCGGGCTCGAGGCGAGCGACTTCAAGACGGCGTTCGAGGATTCGGCGCGATCCGACCACATCGTGGCGTTCTTCCAGAACCCCGATACCAGGCCGCTCACCCTGGCCTTCTTCGAGAAGCTGACGGGCGACTACGGGATCGCCTCGGCTATCCTCGAGGCCTGCGCCGAGCGCGACGTCCCGCCGGCCCTCGCCTTCGCCCTCGCCTACGAGGAGAGCGGCTTCGACCCGAAGGCGTTCAACCGCAACCCCTCGTCCATCGACAGGGGCGTCTTCCAGCTCAATTCGTCGTCGTTCCCGGACCTGAGCATCACCGACTTCTACGACGTGGGCACGAACGTCAGGCTGGGGGTGGCGCACCTGGCCTTCTGCCTGAAGCAGGGCGGGAACGACGTGGCGGCGCTCGCCGTGTATAACGCCGGGCTCGGGCGGGTCAGCAAGGGCGGCACGCCGAGGCGGACGCTCGACTACATCTATAAGATAACCGGCAACCGCGAGAGGCTGGAGGCGCTCTTCGAGGCGCAGGTGGTGGCCAGGCATTCCGACTCCGCCTCGCTAGCCCAGGCCCAGGCCGACTCCTTCGGGGCGAACTAGGCCTGCAGACTAGCGCTTGCTAGTCCAGTCGCCGTTCGCGAAGCGCTCCCGAGCGTGGGCGAGCGCGCGGGCCCGCTCGTCCTCGAGCGGCTCCGCGGGCTCTCCGAGGCCGCCTAGGATAGTCTCGAAACCTAGCTTGAACGCCTCGACGGCCTCCGTATAGCCTACGCTCCGCCCCAGGACGGCCGACACCGAAGACACCCTCGCCTTGACGTCCGCTATGAGCTTGCCCTTGAGCTTCTCGTCTGGGACCTTGAGCACCGAGAACATGGCCTCCGGATCGACGCCGAGGAGCACGGTGCCGTGCTGCAATACGCAGCCCAGCTTCCTGGTCTGGGCGTTGCCGGAAAGCTTCTTGCCCCCGGAGCAGACGTCGTTGAGCGGGGCGAACTCGGCGGCGACGCCTAGCCTCGCGAGGCCCGCGATGACGCCCGAGCATATAGACCTATACGAGGCCAGGAGGCCGCCCCTGGCGAGGGCGTGGGATTCCGGCGCGACGAGGCTGTACGTCAGCTCGTCGGCGTGGAACACCGCCCCTCCACCGGTGAGCCTCCGTACCACGTCGACGCCTAGCTCGGCGCAGCGCCCCAGGTCGACCTCGTCATGGAGCCCTTGGAAGTAGCCGATGGAAACGGCGCTAGGGCGCCACGCGTACAGCCTGAGGGTGGGAGCCGCCGCCCCGGACGCCACAGACTCGAGCACGGCCTCGTCGAGGCCCATATTGAAGGAGGCCGGGTTGGCCCCGGTCTCCAGGTACCTGAATTCGCTCACGATCCTCCCTCTCCCCCGTCCTCGGCGGCCCTCGAGGCTACGATCGACGAGGCGGCCGCCCCTATATCCGCCGGCGAGAGGCCGAGCAGCTCTACGCCGCGGGCCGACAGCTCCCGCGCGAACGTCTCGGCTATCCGGGCTAC
Source organism: Spirochaetota bacterium (assembly GCA_018816345.1). Taxonomy (GTDB): domain Bacteria; phylum Spirochaetota; class Spirochaetia; order Treponematales; family UBA12059; genus SZUA-370. The sequence continues at coordinate 55,942 of JAHIWG010000110.1, forward strand.
CGGGGTCCCCGCCAAGGCCGCTTCCGCCTCGTCGAAGCCCTCCTCGGGATGCGCGAAGAAATCGCCGCGGATAGCGGCGCGGACTACGGCGCCGCCCTCCCACTCGAGCGATAGCCGGAGGAGCTTGCCCCCGGCCGGCTTGCCTATATACGAACCCGTCACGGCGTACCTCCAGCGGCCTCGCGGCCCTCCATCGCGTGGTAGCTAGTCCTGGCGAGCGGGGCCGAGACGACGGAGAGGAAGCCCCTCTGGCGCGCGAGCTCGGCGTAGCGATCGAAGCGCTCCGGGCTCAGGTACTCGGCCACGGGCAGCTGCCTCTCGGTCGGGCGCAGGTACTGGCCCATCACGAGCATGTCGCACGACGCGGCCCTGAGCTCGTCCATGGCGGCCAGGACCTCGGGCTCGGTCTCCCCGAGGCCGAGCATGAGGCTGGTCTTCGTCATCGCGCTCGAGCGCTCCTTGGCCTCGCGCAGGGTCCGCAGGGACAGGTCGAAGGACGCCCGGGCGTCACGGACCGACTGCAGCCTGCGGACCGTCTCCACGTTATGGGCTATGACGTCGGGTCCGGCGAGCGCTATGGCGTCGATCTCCGCGCCGCGGTAATCGGGTACGAGCACCTCGACGCGGACGCCGGGCGAGGCCGCCTTAACGGCCCGGACGCAGGCCGCGAAATGCGCGGCGCCCCTGTCCGGGAGGTCGTCCCTGTCCACGCTGGTGACGACGGCGTAGCGCAGGCCCAGCTCCAGGACCGCCGCCGCCAGCTCTCCCGGCTCGTCCGCCCTGGGGGCGGCTCCCTCCGCGGCCGTCGCGACCGCGCAGAACCGGCAGCCGCGCGTGCACGTATCGCCGAGCACCATGAAGGTAGCGGTGCCGTAGCCCCAGCATTCGGCCTTGTTGGGGCAGGCCGCCTCGTCGCATACGGTATGGAGGCCACGCCTGGCCACGAGGGCGCTCATCGCCCTCCATCGCTCGCCCGACGGCACGGCGACCCGGAGCCAGGCCGGCTTCCTCGCGATAGGGGCCGTCACGGCTGGGTCCTGAGGCCTTCGAAGAATAGCCGCATCGCGGCGGATAGGTCGGCGGTATCGGCGAGGCCGAGCACGGCCACCCTGAAGATAGCGGCCTCCACGAGGCCGTAGAAGAAGTCGGAGACCGCGCCGACGGGTACCTTGCGTATCTCGCCCCGCTTCTGGCCGGCTATGACGACGCCGGAGATGATATGGCGCATGCGTATCGTCCTGCGCCTCACCTTGTCGCCCACGTCGGAGCCGGACTTCCTCGAGTGCTCGAGATAGCCGACTATGACCGACAGGAGCCGCGCCTGCTCGGCGCAGCGCCCGAGGACCAGCTCCGACAGGCGCTCGAGCGTATCGCAGGCCGGCCCCGGCGCGAGCGCGGCCTCGCGGATCTCGGCCTCCAGCTTCTCGGTGAAGCGCTTGATGCTGAACATGAATATCTCGCGCTTGTTCTTGAAGTATAGGTAGAGGATGGTCCTGGTAATGCCGCAGCGGTCGGCTATCTTCTGGAAGGTGGTATCGGAATAGCCTTCCTCCACGAACACGTCGAGAGCGCTCTCGAGGATCTCTTTCCTGCGTTTCTCGTGCTCTACGGCGATGGACACGGGGGCCTCCATATGATGCTCGGGTAATTTTATTACCTTGACGGAATAGGCGTTTCGCGTCAAGTATCGCGGTATGGAGGATCGTCGATGACAGGGGCGAAGGAGAGCGCCGCGGAAGCCGCTACAGAATACCTCACCGCGGCGCGGGAGAGCCGAGAGACCGTGTCCAGGCAGAGGGACGCGCTGCTCGCCGCGCCGATCGCCGACGTCCTGGAAGACATGCCGATGGTCGTCATGGCGACCAACGACAAGCGCCAGATAGTCTGGATGAACCGGCGAGCGACGGAATCCGTCAAGATCCGCGATGCCATAGGCCTGAGGCCCGGGGAGGCCCTCGGCTGCGTCCATTCCAAGGAGATGCCCGGCGGCTGCGGGACCAGCGCCTTCTGCGCCTTCTGCGGCACGCCGGCGGCCATCATGAAGGCGCTCGCCGGCGCGTCCGACACCGAGGAGTGCTCGATCCAGGTGGACGAGGAGCACGGCGCTGACACGCTCGACCTCCTGGTCTGGACCAAGCCGCTCGAGCTCGGCGAGGACAGGCTGGTCCTCCTCGTCGCGCACGATATGTCGGAGCGGAAACGGCACGAGGTCCTCGAGCGCATCTTCTACCACGACATAGGCAACACCATAGGCGGGATCAGGTCGATGCTCGCCCTCGTCGAGGAGGGCGAGGGCCTGGGCGGCTACATCGCCCTAATAAAATCGGCGTCGGACCAGCTGATAGAGGAGATAGACTCGCAACGGGCCCTCAAGGCCGCCGAGGAAGGGTGCCTTTCCTCCGACACGACGAGGGTCTCCGTCACCGCGGTCATAGAGCGCGCCATAGCTCTCTTCGAGTACCCGCTCTACGGCAAGGATATAACGATATCGTTCGAGCGCCCGGCCGAGGGAGACGCCGAGATACTGACCGACCCCGTGCTCCTGAGGAGGGTCGTGGTCAACATGCTCAAGAACGCGCTCGAGGCGTCGGGCCGCGGCGAGACTATACGCGTAGGCTTCGAGGCGGACGCGAAGGGCGTGGTGATACGGGCGTGGAACGCCGCGACCATGAGCCGCGAGACCCGGATGCGGGTATTCCAGCGCTCCTACTCCACCAAGGGGCGAGGGCGGGGGCTCGGCACCTACGGGATGAGGCTCCTGACGGAACGGTACCTGAAAGGCTCGGTCTCCTTCGATTCGGAGCCCGGGCTAGGCACGACGTTCAGGGTGAGGATACCCAGGAGCCCCGCGGCACCCGGCTAGCCTTCCATAAACGCGCCCGCCCGTGGTATTTTGATCCCATGGTGAGAGCACTTTTCCTGGACCTTGACAACACGCTCTATCCGGCCAGCGCCGCGATGGAGTCCGAGACGATACGGCGGATGAACGAGTACGTCGCGCGGCTCCTGGGCTCGGGCGTCGAGGAGGCCGCGGCCCTGAGGCGGGAGCGGATGCCTAATTACGGCACGACGCTCGAGTGGCTCATGGCGGAGCGCGGGTTCTCCGACGTCGAGGACTACTTCTCCTACGTCCATCCCGACGGCGAGGAGGAATCGGTGGCCCTCGACCCCGCCCTCGGCCCGTTCCTCGACTCCATAGCCCTGCCCAAGTACGTATTCACCAACGCGCCCATGGAGCACGCCGCGCGGGTACTCGCGCGGCTCGGGGTCGCGGATAGGTTCGAGCGCGTCTTCGACGTCAGGTTCTGCGGGCTCAGGGGCAAGCCCGCCGCGAGCGCGGTGGACGCCGTCGTCGCCGCCGCCGGCGTGCCCGCCGCGGAGAGCCTCTTCGCCGACGATATCCCCCGCTACGTGCGCGGCTTCGTCGACAGGGGCGGCCGGGGCGTGCTGGTCGACCATTTCGGCAAGCACGCGGATTCCGGGCTCCCTACCATACGGACCATCTACGAGCTAGCGGCCTTCCTGTAGGCCCCGAGGAGAGACTATGCCGTCATTCAGTCTATTGCCGTCCATCGTACGGCGGCGCCCCGGCAGGGTAGAGCTAAGCATCTCGGCCGCCACGCGGGGCCTCTACGTCGGGCTCGGGGCCGCGCTCGTACTGACCCTGGTCCGGGACCCGGCCGGCAGCCCGTTCGCCGTGATGTTCGCCATCGTGATTGCGCTCGCCGCGCTCTCGGAGGACCGCTGGATTTTCGACGGCGAGGCCCGCGAGGTCCGCAAGCGCTACGGCGTGCTGTTCCTGGCCAAGAGCTGGGCCATAGACCTGGACATGGTCTCGTCCATAGAGCTCGACTCGGAATTCGAGGGAGCCGACGGCTCCGACCCCTACGCCAAGGTGTCGCCGGGCTCGGCGAAGGACCGCTCTGCGATACGGCTCGTCCTCGGGGACGGCCGCACCATGGTCATGTGCTCCGCGAAGCGGAAGCGGCTGCCCGAGCTTCGGGAGAGGGCCGTCGCCATCGCCGAGACGATAGGCAAGCCGCTCGTCGAGGCCTAGCGAGCCCAAGCGCCGCCGCCCTCCTAACGCCTCCGCCGCCCGGCGTCCCGCCTCGAGCGCCGACGGTAGAAGGCCCCGTAGGCCGCGACCGTAGCGACGGCGGAGGCCGCGAGCGCGCATACGACTACGAAGCTGGCCGAGCCCAGGCGCGCGAACGGGGCGATTGCGAGCCCCCAAGCGGAGAGGGCCGCGAAGAAGGCCAGGCACGCGAACAGCGCGCAGGCCAGCGTCGCGGCCGCGAACCTCGCGACCCTTCCCGGTATGCCGCGGCGCTCCCTCAAGCCTTGGGCTTCCCGTCCGCGGCGGCCTTGCCGGACGGGACGAAGAACCCCGCCACGACCAGGAGGACGCCGCAGACCACGACCGCGGAATCGGCTACGTTGAAGGTCGGCCATCGCTCTAGCCCGAAAAGGCCGTAGAACTTGAACGACAGGAAGTCGATGACGCCGTCGGGCCTGAATATCCTGTCGATTATATTGCCCACGCCTCCGCCTATTATGCCGCAGAGCGCCCAGCGCTGCACGCGCGTGAACTCGTCAGACTTGAAGTAGTACACGCAGAGCCCGACCATCAACGCCAGCGGTACGACGATCAGGACGGCGACGCGCAGCGGCCCCGCCAGCGCGTCGCCCATGCTGAACGCGGCGCCCGTATTCTTCTGGTGCACGAGCCAGAAGAAGTCCCCGAAGGCCCTCCAGGCTATGCGACCCGGCTTGACGGAGGCGACGATGGCAATCTTGGTAATCTGATCGAGTATCAGCACCGCCGCGGTCAACGCGAACGGCGCCAATAGCCTCTTCTTCTCTAGTTCGGGCATCATGGCTCCCCTATAGAACGATTGTCCCGGCGCCCTTACAGCCCGGTAGGATACTCGATGAAAACGGTACGGAGCCCTAGCTCCCGGGCCGCGCGCTCGGCGACGGCCTTGACCCCGTGGGTCTCGGTCGCGTAGTGGCCGGCCGCTATGAAATTGAGCCCGGCTTCCATCGCCGCGTGGTACACGGAATGCGACGGCTCCCCGGTCACGTAGAGGTCGAGGCCCTCGGCTATGGCCTGGAGCGACTCGAAGGCGGCGCCCCCTGACACCACTGCCGCGGTCGTAATAGACTTCGGGCCGAACGGCAAGAGCGCTCGGGGCGCGTCGCCAGCCGGCAGTACCCGCCTCTGCGCCTCGTCCAGCGACAGGGCGGGCTCGAGCCTCCCCTTGAGGCCGAGCTTGACGCCGTGGTACTCGCCGAAGGGCTGGATATCGCTCAGGCCGAGCATCCTCGCCAGCACCGCGTTGTTCCCGAGCTCCGGATGGGCGTCCAGAGGCAGGTGACAGGCATAGAGCGCCATGTCGGCGGCCAGCAGTTCCGCGACGCGCCGGCGCATGCCCCCCGTTATAGCGACTGGCTTACCCCAGAACAGCCCGTGGTGCACGAACAGCGCCTGGGCGCCCGCCTCCCTGGCGCGCCGTATAGACTCGAGGCACGCGTCGACCGCGAAGGCGACTTTCTCGACGGGCCCGCCGGAGCGCCCGACCTGGAGGCCGTTAAGCGAGTCGTCGACCTTGGCGAAGCGCGGGATATCGAGGAGGGCGCTAGCCCACGCATCGAATTCTTGTATGTCCATGGAGGCCAGTATACCCCGCCCGTCCGCGGGCGGGCAAGGCGCGAGGAAAGAGAGCTGTACGATCGCGCCCCTACGGTGTACAACGGTAAAGCTGCCGCGAGGAGGTACCCCATGAGCGCCGCGAGGATCGTCGCCGTCCTGCCCCCGATTCCCGTCCCCGAGCCAGAGCGCGAGCGGCGGCGGGCCCAATACGCTCGCTTCTGCGCGCCGGGAACGACGGTCGACGTGCGCCTATTGCGGGGCGGCCCCGAGCTTACCGACAGGGAGTACGAGCTATCCTGGGCCGCTGGCTTCATGGTGCTGGAGGCCGAGCGGGCCGCCGCCGAGGGAGCGGCCGGCATCGTCATCGACTGCACCGCGGATCCCGGGCTCGAGCAGATCGCCGAGGGCGTCGACGTCCCCGTCGTCGGGGCGCTTTCCTCAGCGGTCCACCTGGCGATGCAGCTCGGAGGGAGGTTCTCGATCCTGGCCCTCGACGGGCACTGGGCGCGGATGATCGGCGCGCGCCTCCGCTCGTACGGCCTCGCGGATAGGGCCGCCTCGATAGAGGTCGTCGGGGCGCACGTCTACCGGCCGGCCGGCCCCGCGGGCGGAGGCGCCGGCGGAGGCGCGCCAGACGGGGGGGCCGAGTTCCAGGGGCTCTTGGAAGCGGCCGGCCGCAAGGCGCTCGACGCCGGAGCCGACAGCGTCATCCTCGGCTCGACGACCGTCATCCAAGGGCGCGAGGAGCTCGAGCGGGCGCTGGGCGTGCCGGTGGTGGCGCCCGGCGTAGCGGCGCTCAAGGCGGTCGAGGCGATGATCGACATGGGCTTGCGCCCGTCGAGGCGGGCCTACCCGAGGCCGGCTATCGCCTACGGTAGGACGATGGAGGCATGGCTGTTCCCGGAGGGCCGGGCTTAGCGCCGAGCGTAACCCGAGTACGCGGGGCTCCTCGAGCGGACGGCCCCGTCGCAGGCCTCGGCGGCCTCGGCGGCCAAGCGCTCCTCGTCGACGCCGACCAGGCGGCCGCCCTCGTAGACTACCTTGCCGTTGACCATGGTAAGGCTGACCGGGCCCGTCGCCCCGAGCCGGGCGAGGAAATTGGCGGGATCGTGGTCGGCTCCCGCGAATTCGAGGCCCGAGGCGTCGACCATGAAGAGGTCGGCCGCCTTGCCCGGCTCGAGCGACCCTAGGTCGCCGCGGCCGAGGAGCCCGGCCCCGCCGGCGGTCGCTATCTTGAGCATATCGTAGGCCGAGGGACAGCCTCCGCGCTCCTTGCCCCTCGAGGCCTGCATCATCCAGGCGACGCGCAGGCTATCGAGCAGGTTGGAGCTATCGTTAGTAGCGGAGCCGTCGCAGCCGAGCCCTAGCCTGACCCCCGCCCGCCCGAGCGCCGGGATATCGAGCACGGGGAAGCCCCCGAGGATAGCCGGCGCGGGGCAATGGCTCAGCCCGGTACCGGTCGACGCCATGGCCCGGTACTCGCCGGGCTCGAGTTCCCACCCGTGCGCGTACCAGACGTCCGGCCCGACGAAGCCGAGGTCCTCGCACCAGGCGAGCGTGCGCTTCCCCCAGCGCTCGAGCATGGGAGCGTTCTCTCCCTCGCCCAGGTGCGTATGCAGGCGGACGCCGCGGTCCCTGGCGAGGGCGACCGACTCCACGAAGGTCTCGCGGCGGCAGTTGACGGGCTGGCAGGGCGAGACGACGACGTCGGTCATGCGGAACGGCTCGTCGGAGTGGTAGAGGCCTATGAGGCGGTCGCAGTCCGCCAGGAACTCGTCGGTCGTCTCCAGCATCTCGTCGGGTATGAGGCTGCCCTCGGCCTTGGGGAGCGTATTGGCTCCCCGTCCCGCGTGGTACCGGATTCCCAGGAGCGACGCGGCCTCCATCTGCCTATCGACCAGCCGCTTGCCGGCGCGCCTAGGGAAGCAGTACTGATGGTCGAAGGCGCAGGTGCAACCGTGCTTGAGCAGGTCGGCCATGGCGGCGAGCGACGAATAGTAGACGGCGCGCTCGTCTATAAGCTTGAATATCTCGTATATCTTGCCTATCCAATCCAAGACCGAGAGGCTCGGGTAGTCCACCGCGGCCAGATTGCGCACGAAGGTCTGGAAGAAATGATGGTGGGTGTTCACGAGCCCCGGATAGACGAACATTCCGCCGGCGTCGATGATCTCGGCGCCTCCCGAATCCAGCCCCGGCCCGATCGCGACCACGGCCGGTCCCTCTACGAGGATGTCGGCTCCCCGGTAGAGAGTATCGGACGGATCGCAGCTGACTATGGCCCTGGCGCCCTTGATTACTACCCGTTCTCCCATGGCTAGGCCTCCTCCGCCCCTATCGCTTCGTTCCTCCCGCCGTCCAGGGCCTCGATGAAGCGCCGCATCTCCGCGAAGGCCTCGTCGCTCTCGGGTAGCAGGTCGCCTAGCGCGGGCCATACGTGCCAGAGGCCGTCCCGCTGGACGAGCGAAACCTCCACGCCGGCCGCCCCGGCCCGCTCGGCTACCGCCAAGGAATCCGATAGCAGGATCTCTCCCCGGTCCACCAGTATGAGGATAGGGGGGAAGCCCGAGAAGTCGGCGAAACGGGGAGAGACGCGGGGATCGGACAGGTCCGTCGAGCCCGCGTAATAGCCGGCCCACAGCTTCAGCATCTCGGTCGTCAGCAGGACGTCGGTCCTGGCGTTCGCGGAATGGCTCTCCCCCGAGTTAGTCAGGTCGGTCCACGGCGAGAGGCACAGGGCGCATGAAGGCAGGCCTTCCCCGGCGTCCCGAAGGGCCGCTATCGTCGCCAGGCACAAGCCGCCCCCCGCCGAGTCCCCCGCGAAGACGACGTCGGAGGGGGCGTAGCCCTGCGCGAGCAGCCAGCGATACGCGGATAGCGCGTCATCGAGGGCCGCGGGGAACGGGTCCTCGGGCGCCAGCCTGTACTCGGGGACGACGAGCCTGGCGTTGAGCGCCCTTGCCATAGGGACGCAGAGCATCAGCGACGCGTCGATGGACCCGGTGACGTAGCCGCCGCCGTGCAGGTACAGCACGACCCGCCTGCCTTCCTCGCGGGTAGGGAGGATGGAAGCGCACGGCATGCCGCCGACGGAGAAGCGCTCCACCCGGATAATCTTGGGGAACGGCACGTGGACCTTGCTGTTCTTGACGGAGCGGGCGCGCTCGTCCAGGACCGACAGGCCCTGCTTGGCGAACACCCTTCGAATGACCGATCTCCAGAACCTACTCCTAATGCTCGGCGCCATGAGAGCCTCCCCGTCCCGGTCGTAGCTCGGACTAGGCGGCCATCGCTCGCCGAAGGATCGACGTCGGAGGGAGCACCAGAATCGAGTCTCCGTCCATGATAGTGCAAAGTCGCGATTTCATGAAGGCCGGAAACGGAGGCGCGCCGCGCCTACCCGGGCGCCGCGCCTACCCGGAAGCCGCGCCTAGCGGGGCGCCGCGCCTACCCGGAAGCCGCGCCTATCATGGCGAGCCTGACCGCGCCTACGAGGCCGGCGTTGCCGTCGAGCGACGACCACGCGACCCGCGGGGGGAAGGGCGTCATCCGCGCGATATAGGATTCGATCCTATCGGACCGTCCGGCCAGCCCCTCGGCGACGCCGCCGCCTATGACCAGTAGCTCGGGATCGGCGAACGTGAGCAGGTTGGCTATCGCCGGAAGGAGGAAGCCGAAGCCTCGTTCGATTATCCCGGCCGCGACCCGGTCGCCGCGATCCGCCAGCGCGAATATCTCCCTTGCTCCCAGGCGCTCGCCCGTGGCGTTAAGATACGCGCCGGATAGCCCGACGCCGCTCATGGCCTCCTCGAGCGGCCCGTAGCCGTCCGCCAGGCCGTCGAGCCTCGCGGCCTCGGTGACCCAATAGGCTATCTCCCCCGAGGCGCCGTGCGCGCCTTGGTACACGCTCCCGCCGGCGTAGAGCGCCGCCGATAGGCCGGTGCCTATGTTCAGGTATATGAACGGGTCGGCGCCTACGGCGGCGCCTCGCCACGACTCGCCGAGGGCGGCGCACTTGACGTCGTTCCAGAGCGAGACTCCAGCCCCGTAGCGCCGGGCCAAGGCTCCCTTCAGGCGCTCGGGATCGAGCGCGCGCACGTTGCGGCACAGGTGCGCCTTCCCGCCCCAGCATACGAAGGGCAGGCCTATCCCTATGCCCCGGATCGATCCGGGGCCCGCCTCCCGCTGGTCGACGAGCCGCTCGACGAACGAGAGCAAGGCCTCCCCGAGGCCGTCCTCCCGTTCCTGCGCGTCTCCCGTCGGTTCGGAGAGCTCCGCGAGGACGTCTCCAGAGGCGGAGGCGACCGCGCCGCGAAGGCTCGTGCCGCCGCAGTCGATGCCGATGTACGCCGGGCCGCTCAACGCGAAAGCTCCCGCCAATCAGCGGCTAGCCTCTCGGACGCGGCTAGCGCGGCCGCCCTCGCCGACGACAGGCCCGACCTCAGGGCGGCTATCCTAGCCTCGAGCTCGCCGAATACGAGGGCCATGCCCTCTTCCGACGGCCCGCCGGGCAGCGTACGTACCTGTATGAACCGCTCCGGCGAGAGGATCTCGTCGATCTCCGCGTCGTCGAAGGGAAGCTGCCTCCCGGTCAGCTCCAGGAAGGCCGTCCTGAGCGCCTCCGGATCGTTCCCGGCCGAGACGAAGCGAGAGCAGGCCTCGTGGGCGAGCCTGAAACCGACGCCGGCCTTCCTGACCATGGTATCGGCCAGCTCGGTCGCGGTGACGCCGTAGGCTGAGCTTATCTCGCGGGCCCGGGCCTCGTCGCTCCCTACGTTCTCGGCTATCTCCCGGACGAGGTCGACGGCCGAGGACGCGAGGGAGATCGCTTGGAGCAGCTCGGTCACGGGCGCGTCCGCGGCCTCGTTGACGTCCTGGTAGGGGGCGCTATGGTAGAGGTTCCTGATAGCGGCGCAGCGCCCGGAGGCGAGCCCCGCCTGGATGCGGGCGTGCTCGAGTATCACGGGGTTGCGCTTCTGGGGCATGATGCTACTCGACTGCACGAGGGAGTCGGGGAAGGTAACGAGCCCCACCTCGCAACTGGCCTTGTGGGAAAGGTCGGCGGCGAGTCTCGTGCAATCCTGCAGGAGCGCCTCGACCGCGGCGGCCGGCCGCGTCAGCCAGTGCGACGTCGTTATTGCCTCGTAGGCGTTCGCTATGAAGGACGGGAAGCCGAGCCGCGCGGCGACGGCGCCCCTATCGAGCGGGAAGCCCGTGCCGGTTATGGCGCAGGCCCCCATCGTGGAGCGGTCGACCGCCCGGACGGCCTCCGCCAGGGCCTCTAGGCCGCCCACGACGTCGCCGGCGAAGGCGGAGAGGTAATGGCCCATGGTAGAGACGTTGGCCGGCTGGCCGTGGGTGTACAGCACCGTCAGCTCGCCCGAGCCGCGGCGGGCCCTGGCCGCGAGCGCCTCCGCGAGGGCTATCCCGTCTTCTTCGAAGGCGAGCAGGGCCCGGCGCAGGGCCATGCGGAAGACCGTCGTGTCCATGTCGTTGCGGCTACGCGCGGTGTGAAGGTAGGCCGCGTCCTCGACTCCGATCCGGCGCCCAAGCTCGCGCTCGTAGACGAAGTAGAGGTCCTCCACCCCCGGGGGGATAGCCTCCGGGTAGGAGAACGACTCGCGCATGCCGTCTATCGCTCGGGCTATGACGGCGCCGCGCTCGCGCGGTACTATGCCCCGCTCGACGAGCCCGAGCAGGTGCGCCTCGTGCACCGAGACGATATCCTCGGCGAAGTACGCCTTCCAGTTGCGGTACGCAGGCTCCAGCACGCGAGCCGTATAGGTCGGAGAGAACATCCTGACTCCTTGGCAGAAGGCCCGGGGGCGAGCCGGCCTCAGGCTATCCCGAGGAGCCCGGCGATATTGCGGTAGAGCACCATGTCGACCTCGTCCTCGTCGAAGCCGTTGTCGTACATCTCCCGGACCTGGATATCGAGGTATTTTTCGGCGAACCCGCGGGGGAACCAGCTCGAATCCGTGCCGAAGATTATCCTGGACGCGCCTATCGTGTCATGGTACTTCCGGAACAGCGACGCGAGGTCCACGGGATAGGGCATCCAGCGCATCCACTGGTTGGAGCCTGAGGTGTCGACGTATACGTTGGGGCAGGCCCAGCACAGGTTCAGGGTCTCGAAGACGTAGCCGCAGCCGAAATGGGGAACGATGATCCTGAGCGAGGGGAAGCGCTTCGCCACATCGTGGACGACCATGGGGCTGATGTTGACGTGGCCGGCTATGCCGCCGGCTCCTCCCATGATGCCGAAATGGATGAGCACGGGAGCTCCCGCGGCAGAGGCAATCTCCCATAGCGGATCGAAGGAGGGATCGTCGAGGGGCCTGCCTATCTTCGGGCCGAGGAGCTTATACCCGCGGAGGCCCTGGACCTTGAGCGCCTTCTCGAGCCTGTCGGCCGCGTCGGGCAGGAGGGGATCGTGGTGCGCGTACCCGTAGAATTTTCCCTCGTTCCTTCGCGCCAGCTCGGAGCAGAAGTCGTTGCTCCCGCTCGTGACGAAGACGACCGAATCGAGGTAGTCGCGCTTCTCTATCTCCCCGAGCCATAGCCGCTCGCCTTCCTCCCGCTCGACGGCGACGGAGGGCGGGAAGCGCCACGCGGATTCCCACCGGGCCTTCTCCGCCTCTATCCATGGATGGGCGGCCGCGCCGGACCTCCCGCTCGAGTAGCCGACCTGGGCCGCGGCGGAGCCGCCGGTAGCGGCGGGGAGGCCGTCGTCGATGATCTTGTCCTCGGGAAAATGCACGTGAGAATCTATGACCCTCATGGTCCTACCCTTTCAGCCCGGTCATGGCTATGCCCCGGACGATCTGCTTCTGGAATACGAGGAACAGCGCGATCAGCGGCGCCATGGCTACCGTGGCTCCGGTCATGATGAGGTGCCAGTCGCTACCCGCCTCGCCCGAGAAATTCGCGAGCCCGACGGGCAGGGTGAACATCCTGGGCTTGGAGGCCACGATCAACGGCCAGAGGAAGGCGTTCCAGTTCCCTATGAAATTGAATATCGCCAGCGTAGCCAGGGCGGGCGTCACGAGCGGCATTACGATCTTCACGAATATGCTGAGCTCTCCCATGCCGTCGATGCGGGCCGCGTCCAGAAGGTCGTTCGGTATGGTCGACATGAATTGCCGCATAAGGAAGACGCCGAAGGCGCTTATCATCCCGGGGAACATGACGCCCCAGTAGGTATTCCCCCACTTCATCGCCCTGGATAGCGCGTACCAGGGGATTACGAGCATCTCGGTGGGTATCATCAGCGTGCTGATGATCAGGAGGAAGATTATCTTCTTGCCCGGGAACGAGAACTTGGAGAGGGTATAGCCGAGGAGCGAGTCGAAGAACAGCACGGAGGCGGTCGTGCAGACGGCAACCACGGCGCTATTGAGGAACCACCGAGGGAATCGAGAGTGTCCATCGAGGAGTATAAGCCTATAATTGTCGAGCGTCGGTCGGGTCGGGAACACGCGGGTCTCGAATATCTGGGACGCGTCCTTGAACGAGGAGAGCAGCATCCAGAAGAAAGGGAACACCATGACGAGCGACAGGGTGGCAAGGATAACATACGCCAGCGTCACGCCGACGCGCTTCTCCACCATCATGACTCGACCTCCCCGTTGGCCTTCTTGTCGAACAGCTTGAGCTGGGCGAGGGTGACGGCCATGATTATCGCGAAGAGAACGAGGCTCGCCGCCGAGGCGCGCCCGAGCTCGAATTTCGTGAAAGCCTCCTGGTATATATAGAGCGCCGCCGACTTGGTCGAATCGAGGGGCCCGCCCATGGCCTGCGCCGACATGTTATAGACCGGAGTGAATATCCTCAGGAACTGGATGCCCTGCATTATCATGAGGAAGAGCGTTATAGGCATGAGGAGGGGTAGCACGATGCCGAAGAGGATCTGCCGGCTCGAAGCGCCGTCTATCCTGGCCGCCTCGATGCAGTCCATCGGTATGGTCTGGATGCCGGCCAGGAATACCGTAGTGCAATAACCTAGCTCGACCCAGATATTTACGGCGACTATGGAATACAGCGCTTGATTAGGGCTTAGGAGGAATTCCATGGCGGGCAAGCCCAGCGCCGAGAATATCGCGTTGAGTATTCCCAGCGGCGGGGTCTGGTACATCCATCGCCAGACCCAGCTGACCGCGACTATCGGCGTTATATACGGCAGTATATAGATAAGCCTGAAGAATCCTCGGGCCCGCGCGATGCGGTTCAAGAGGAGTGCTATGCCGAGGCTCAGGGCTATGACTATGGGCGCTCCGACGATAGCGTACTTGAGCGTATTGGCCAGGGCCTTCAGGAAGACGGGGTCGCCTAGCACAGCCTTGAAGTTAGAGAGTCCTATGAACTGGTTGGTCTTGCGGAGCAGGCTCCAGTCGGTGAGGCTCCGCAGCATAGCGTACAGCATCGGGCCGAATCTCACCCCTATGAAGAAAACGAGAGGGACGGCCAGGAACAGGTACGCGGTCATCGCCCGCTTCTTCGCCAGGGTCATGAGTAGCCTCCAGTAGGGCCGGATAATGAGCCCCGCGGCGGGGCGTCTGCCCCGCCGCGGGAAGAAATGGATCCGGGGCTACTTGGCCCAGAAGTCGTCGATCAGCTTCTGCTCCTTGGCGGCGGTCTGCCTAAGCGCGTCCGCGACCTTGGTACCCTTGAGGTTTATCTCGTCTATCATGTCGACGAACAGCGTCCGCTGCCCGGCCTCGTCCACGAAGATCGTGGAATGGGCGTAGGAGAGCCCCTTCATGAACACGCTCGTCAAGGGATCGTCCTTATGGGCCTGCGCGATCTTGGGGTTCGCCGGCAGCTCGCCTACCCTGGCCAACCATTGCTCCATAGCCTCGGGCGAGGTGATGAACTTCAGGAACTTGACCGACGCGTCGAGCTGCTTGCCCTTGACGCCGGAGACGATGGCGTGCGTCCAGAACGACGCGAAATTAGACTGCACGCCCTTGTTGGAGGGGAGCTCGGCGACGCCCCACTCGAGGTCCGATAGCGCCTTGAACGTGCCGATACGGAACGACCCGTCTATGGTCATCGCCGCCTTCTGGGCCTTGAAGGCCGTCACGTCGTCGGTCAGGAAGTTCGGGTAGCCGACCTTGTCCTTCATGATGCGGTCCATGTACCACTGCAGGGCGGCGACGCCCTGGGCGGAGTCGTACGCGACCTTACGGCCGGTGGCGTCGTAGGGCGCGCCGCCGAACTGGCGGAAGAGGACGTCGCGGAGCCAGCTATGGCCCTGGCCGTTGGGTTGCATGGCGAGGCCGGCCTGGATCAGGTTGCCTTGGCCGTCGTACTTGGATAGCTTCCTCGCGTAGTCGGCGAGCTCGTCGAGGGTCCGCGGCGGCTTCTCGGGATCGAGGCCCGCCTCCTTGAAGAGCTTCTTGTTCCAGATAAGCGCCAGGGAGCGCACGGCCGTCGGAGCCGAATAGAGCTTGCCGCCGAAATTGACCGCGTCGAGCACGAAGGGGAAGTAGCTCGCCTTCATGTAGGAGTCGGTGAACTGCGCCTGCGGCAGGGGCTGGATATAGCCGGCCTTCACGTACATAGGCAGCCAGCCGCCGTACAGGTTGATGACGTCGGGGCCTTCCCCTACCGGTATCGAGGTGGCGACCTTCTGGTTGTAGCTCTCGTACGGGAACGTGACCTGCTCGACCTTGATGTCGGGGTTCTGCGCCTCGAACTGCTTGATAAGGTCGTTCATCAGGTCGACCTTAGACTGGTAGAAGTACTGCCAGTAGGTGATCTTCACCGGCGCGGCCTGTACGGCCTGGGCCGCTAGGATCAGCAGGACGATCAGGACAAGCCCACTACCCTTGAACCTCTTCATACGCTTTCTCCTTCTCGGGCGGTCGGCCTCCGGGTCGGGATCCCGTAGGCTCCGCCAGCGATTCTATGCCGTACGGCCGGCGTCCCGGATCGCCCGGTCGCCCGCCGCCCTTGCACGATTCATCATCGCGGGCCCTAGCCCGCGCAGACGCCTTCCATCCATTCGTCCAGGGCCAGACCCGCCGCGCCAGAGACGCCGGGCTCCGCCGCGACCGATAGCTCGCAGGAGACGTCCATGGGGCACAGCGTCGCCAGCTCGCGCCGCAGGACGGCGAGCAGCCCGGGGCCGAATGCTTCCCTCCCCGCCCGGCCCAGGACGACGGTCCTCACGTCCAGCGCGATGCACAGGTTCGCCGCCCCCCTGGCCAGGAGGCCGCCCACGCGCTCGACCGCCGCGGCCGACGGCCGGCCGTCGCGGTCGGACTCCGACCAGAACGACTCGAGGTCCATCGCGGCTTCCAGCCAGCCCGGACCGCCGGCCGCGGACGCCCCTGCCCTATCCAGGACCATGTACCCTATCTCGCCGGCGCCGAAGCCGGGCCCCTCGCGCAGGCGGCCGTCGAGGACGAGCCCCGCCCCGACGCCCCGGCCCAGCTCGACGAAGATCAGGTCGCCCTTGCAGCCGGCGCCCCGGGCGGAGACCTCGCCCAGCGCGGCGGCGTTGGCGTCGTTGGCGACCCTCACCGGGAGGCCGAGCCTACGCTCGAGGCCCGCCGCGAGAGGCCCGAACGGAACCCTCTCCTTGACGCCGACGAGAGGCGCCTGGCTGATATAGCGCTCCGCCTGGTGCACGACGCCGGGGACGCCCACGCCCAGGCCCTTCACCGCCCCGGGCGGCAGGCCCGAGTCCCGGATGAGGGCCTCGACCTCCTCGGCGAGGAGGCTCCCGAGCAGCAGCCCGAGGTCCGGCGGCGCGGGGGATCGGCGTATCGAGAACACCCCCCCGTCGAGGTCGACGAGGCCTACGCTCAGGTGGACGCCGTCGTACTCGGCGCCGACAGCGTACGCCGCGCCGGCGCGGAGGCTCAGCATCATGGGCCGCCGGCCGAGCGCCGAGACGCAGGCGCCGTCGTAGCCCATGATGCCGAGGCCGATGAAGTACTCGATTATCTTGATGACCGTCGGCACGCTCAAAGACAGGCGCTTGGCGATAGCCGACTTGGAGACGGAGCCCTCGGACCGGACGAGCCGGTACACGAGCATGCGGTTATATTCCTTGAGGTCGGCCGCGACCCGAGCCTTCATGCTCGTTCTCCTTATTTAATTTACTAAACTAGTTAAATAACTAAGCTACTCTAATGACTAAACCCGTTTCAGCAATCTGTCAATGACGATTTTCGATCCTGGAGTCGGAATTCGGCGTCGCCCCTACGGCGCTACTTCGCGAGCATCATGCCGAGTATCATGGAGTCGGCCTGGGTCATGCCCTCCGAGCTCAAGCGCCCTAGGTTGTCGATGATGGCCTCCACGTCGTCGTCGACGATGCCCTCGAGGCCCGAGACGCGGACGCCCCGCATGGCTAGCATAGCCGAGCGCATCGCGGACTCGACGGCGGAGGCGGCCTTCAAGGCGCAACTCGCCTTCGCGCCGTCGCAGACCATCCCCGTGAGGCCTCCCGCCATATTCGCTATAGCGTCGACGACCCGATCGTAGGATCCGCCCCGGAGCGCGACGAGCCCGCAGGCCGCGCCGGTCGCGGCGGGGATTGTGCCGCACATAGCCGACAGCCGGTCGAAATGCTGCCGGATGTGGATACTGACGAGGTGGCTCAGGGCGAGCGCCCTGACGAGGCTCTCCTCGGAGCAGCCGCGCGCCTCGGCCTCCGCCGCGACGGGGATCGTCGCGGTGATGCCCTGGTTCCCGCTGCCCGAGTTCGTCATCGCGGGCAGGAAGCAGCCGCCCATGCGCGCGTCGACGGCGGCCGCCGTCCCCATGACCGCGCGTACGCCTATGTCGGTCCCTATCTCGCCGCGCGCGGAAGCCTCGCGCATCGACCTGCCGACTCCGAGCCCGTACTCCCCCTCCAGGCCCTCCGCGGAGAGCCGCCCGTTCACCTCGGCCGCGTCGAGCATGAAGCGGATGGTTCCCAGGGGCGCGAGACGGGAGAACTCGTACGCGCTCCTCACCGACAGCCCCGGCGTCGGTTCCCCTACGGCCCCGGCCTCCCCGGCGTCGGCCAGGGCGAAGGTCGGCGAGCCGTTCGACTCGACGAGCGTCACCCGGGCGTAATCGCCCCGGATGACGGCCCTGGCGGTATCGCCGCCCCCGGAGAGCGCGGCCTCGATATAAAGGATTTCCGGGCCATCGCTCATGGAGACGGACACCCTGCCCTCGGCGACGAAGCGCTTGCCCTTCTCGACGTCCGCCCGCGACAGGTCCTCGAGCACGCCGAGCCCCGCGTCGGGAGAGCCCCCGAAGGCGCCCAGGGCGGCCGCGAGGCCTACGCCGACGGCGTCGGCGCCGGGGATGCCCACGGCCATCGCGTTCTTGAGGATGTTGCGGCTCAAGGCCAGGGCGATACGCTCGGGCTCGCGCCCGAGGGCCTCGCGCGCCTTCGCGGCGCATAGCGCGATCGCCACGGGGTCGGTGCAGCCCAGGGCCGGAACCACCTCGCGCCTCAGCAGCCCGACGAAACGCTCCCAGTCAGTATCCATGCGACTTGCCCTTCCTATCGAGCGCGCGGCTCGTATCGAGTATCCGGCCCGCGGATCGGGCGGGCCGCTCCGGCGAGCCTATTCCGAGGCCGCCCGCATCAGGGCGACGACGGCCTCGACGGTCCTGGCTTGCTGCTCCTCCCGGCTCATCGTAGCGACGCCGTCGCCCTTCTGCGGGCCGTAATCGCCGAACTGGGCGTGGTTGCCGCCCTCGAGCGCCACCGTCGCCCTGGCCCCGGGCAGGCGGGCGAAGGACGCGACGAACTCGTCGGCGGCGAGTCCGTCGCGGGTGCCGTAGATAGACAGCGCCGGGATAGGGAGGCCGGAGAGGTCGACGTTCTCCGCCGGGTACGAGGCGAGGAGCGCCAGTCCCCTCACCGCCCCGGGACGGTCCTTGACGTACTGGGCCGCCATGGCGCCGCCCAGGGAATGTCCCCCTATCGCCCAGGCCCGTATCTCCGGGAAGGCCGCGATCACCGAGTCCGCCTTGGAGACGCCCGCGAAGGCCAGGTCCAGCGGCATCGGCACGATGACGGCCAGTATGCCGCGCTCGGAGACCGCCTTCATGAGAGGCGCATAGGCCGCGGGATCGACGAGGCCGCCGGGATAGAAGACGAGGCCGGTGCCGTCCGGCGCGTCCGGCCTGAAGGCGTACCAGCCTTCCGCCGTCTTGACGTCGCCTGCGACGAGCGCGCGGGCCGAGGGGAAGGCCTCGTAGCGTGACGCGCGCGTCCACGCGAGGAAGCCTAGGGCCGATACGGCTACGATGGCCGCTAGGCCGATCACGGCGATGGCTACGATTCTTCTGGGCTTCATGGCGGCTCCGACGCTACGGGGATATATATCGATCCCAAGTCTCGCCGTTACGGCGGCCGCGAGTCAAGGCGAGCGCCGCTGAGGCCGTGATCGGACGGTCCGCCCTGCCGCTTCACCGTGATAGGACGGACTCGTAACCCACCTCGGAGACAGACAGGATATCGTCGGCCGCGCCAAGCATTACCCAGGTGATCTTCCCTCCCAGCAGGTATTTCGCCAGGGACGCCTTGACCTGATCGGCGCTGACGGCGGCGATGCGCTCGTCATCGAGGACCCAGGAGCGGCAATCGGCGCGAAGGATGACCGCCCTCGCGATACTATTAGCCACTTGGACGTTGGTCGCCTGTCCCTGCAGGAAATCGGTGGTGAGGCGAGTCTTATAGGAGGCGAGCGCTTCCTCAATCGTCACGCGCTGACGCCCGCCCTCCGAGGCGCGCGGATCGAGGGATACGGCAGTGCCAGCCGCTAGATCGGCGACCGCCTCGTCGATATAGGATTTGATCCTGGCGGCTTCCTTAGCCTCCGTGATGACGATGGAGCCATAGACGGCCTGGGCATCAGTAATATAGGCGCAGGGAGCGGAAGAGGCGCCGTCCCGTACGACATCCAGGAGGAGATCGGAGAGCATCGCCATGCCTATGCGGAGGGGCATGTAGTTCGCCGGATCGGCTCGGTCGGGAGCGGCGAAGTCGCCGCGCAGGTACGCGAGGCCGTTCGACTGAGGGAATTCCCTCTTAGCAAGGCTTCCAGGCCCGCCGCCGACAGCGAACCGCGGGGGAGGGGGAGGCAGGGCGAACGCTCGATCGGGGATGGAGCCGAGGCCGGCCTCGAGCCTTTTCCTCAGGGAGGCTGGCTCGAAGTCGCCAACAGCGACGATGAAGATGCGGTTGGCCGAGAATGCCTCCCCGTACCAGGCTCGCACCGCGGAGACGTCGAGGGCATCGAGTGACTCCTTCGTCCCTTCGGGCGAGGCGGCATAGGGATGACCGGCGAAGAAAAGCTCGTTCACCGCCGAGGCCGTCACGGCCCGGGGATCCCGTCCTCTCTTTTCGAGGGCGAGGCGAGCCTCCGAGATGACTTGCTCGACGTCGCCGGGGGCGAAACCGGGGCGGACTATCGTGCCGATCCAGGCGGGGACGAGACGGTCGAGTTTCTTGCCGAGAGTCGCGAGGCTGTAGGTCGAGAAATCGAGCCCCGCGACGCTATCGATACTCGAGCCAGTCTCGCCGAGGAGGGCGGCGAGCTCCTGGGAGGGCAAATCCTTCGATCCCATGGCCATGGCCTTGAGGGCGACGGCCTCGAGCCCCTCGAGGCCGGGCTTGGCGGCGGCCGAGCCGCCCCGGATGACGAGGGATAGGGTCATGCCCTTATTAGCCGTGCTGCGCTTGAAGACTACGGGAATGCCGTTCGAAAGCTCGAAGGTCGAAAGTTCGGCTACGTGAGCCTTGGCTTTATCGGAGAGCTTCTCCGCATAGAAGGGATTACCGCTAGCCATTAGGGGCCGATACATATCTACCCTACGGCCGCTAGTCGCGCATGACGCGAGGAGGAAAAGCACGGCGGCGAAGGCCGCGGCGCGCGTAACGTTTCTCATTCTTAGTACCTTTCATATCGTTATCGGCCTGGAAGGCGCGGCTGATCGGGAACCGACTTCGTGCTTTGAATTTCTCCTACGTTCTCGAGCGAGCCTCGCGCCTATCCCGAAGGTTGGCGCGAAGTGCTGGATTTTCAAAGGAGTATAGACTCGATCGGAACTCCGCGCGATGGGAATAAGCTGTCGCTTGACCCCATTACTGAATTAGCCGCCTACGTTTATGATCCAGGAAGCGGGATTCTTCCGCGGCCCGGCGACTCTGGCTACCTCGCCGCCTGGTTCACACCCCGTTTCCAGTCAACACAGGCACGATACTAGAGTGGACTAGTGTCGCTTCGCTGCCAAGATTAATAAATCGGCGGATTCGGCATCGCAGGGAGAGTCAACGACGCTAAAACTCAGCCGACTCGCTGTATTTGTTCCGTTTATCTGCTATGCCTAGTTCAGTATATCAGCATCCCGGGATTGACGGGTTCTAACACCTGCTAGTAGGGGTTGGCGCTCGCGATTCCGGCCGACCTGTCCTATCAGTCGCTACGCGCCAGCTTGAGCCTACTCCTACTTGCGAGGAAATAGGGCAACGGCGCTGTTTCGATACCGGTCGCACCCTTAAAAGAATAGCCCGTACGGCAGATTCGTCCGAAAGCTACGCAAAGCCGATAGAAGGATCCGCGACGAGGAGGATGGAGACTACTTTATGGCCGGATGGCCTCAGGAAACGACTATCGCATCAAGCTACAGGAGCACGCGAATCCGCGGCATGAGGCGCTGCGTCATGCAAGCACAAGTAAAATATTTTCGCCATGATGTATTGATCATAAAAACATTTAGTTTCACTCATCATGGAGAATAATTATGAAGAAGAATGCACTTTTCGGAATCCGGCTGTATATCCAGTTTTTACTCTGATTTTCACCTTTTCTTCATGCTGTCACAGTCGGGGAGAATTTGCCGGTTTCCTGTCCATGGCCCTACGTCGTAGGGGAAGAAGTACGGGGCTCAGCCTCTGTATGATGGAGTCGCCACAACCTCAATCAGCGGAGAGAGCCCCATGGACGGGGAGAATCGCATGCTGGATGCGCGGTTGCTACAAGCGCAGGACCGCAAGGGGGGCCGGGGGATCTGCCCCCGGCGAGGGGGCAGGCCGAGACCCCGCAGTCGCGAAGCGACGAGGAGGCTCAGCCGAGGGGGTGCGACGCGAGCAGTGCGCAGCGTCGCAGGGGGTCCGGGGGGGTATCCCCCCGGAGAGGGGGTAGCGTAGAAGCGTCCGGCGTAATCGCCGGACCTTCGGAGCGAGGGGGAGACCTCCCCCCCTCCCCTTCCTAAACGGTCTACTTCTTCGGGTGCGCTATCAGGTCGGCCAGGTACGGCTTCTTCTGGAGGTCCTTGACGAGGCCGGCGGCGCGCTGCTTGTTGACGTAGTCGAAGCGCTGGAAGTCGTAGGCGTAGTTGGTATGGATGTCGTAGGTGCCGTTCATCAGGGCGAAGGCGTCCTCCGTCATCACGAGCTCCTCGTCGGTGGGTATGACGTAGACCTTGACGGGGCTGTCCGGCGCGCTTATCTCGAGCTCGGCGTTGCGGCACTTCGCCTTGGCGTTGCGGTCCGGGTCGACCTTGATGCCCATGCCCTCGAGGCCGAGGGTGGACAGGTGGCGGGTGACGGGCCCCATCTCCCCGACGCCGGCGGTGAACACCAGGGCGTCCACGCGGCCGAGGGCGGCGTAATACGCGCCTATGTACTTCTTGATGCGGTAGCCCTCGAGCTCCTGGGCCACGATGGCTATCTTGTCCCCGGCCTCGGCGGCGTTCTCTATGTCGCGCCTGTCCGACCAGCGGCCGGTGATGCCCAGTACGCCGGATTCCTTATTGAGCGCCTTCTCGACGTCGGCGGGCGAAAGGCCGCCCTTCTTCATCATGTGGAAGACGATGCCTGGGTCGACGTCGCCGGAGCGGGTGCCCATCACGAGGCCCTCGAGGGGGGTCATGCCCATGGAGGTGTCGAAGGAGCAGCCGTCCTTGACGGCGTTGATGGACGAGCCGTTGCCGATATGGGCGATGATGACGTTGGAGGCGAAGGGGTCCTTGCCCAGGAGGACGGAAGCGCGCTTGGCGGTGTAGAGGAAGCTGGTGCCGTGGAAGCCGTAGCGGCGGACCATGTGCTTCTCCTGCCACTCGTGGGGCAGGGCGTAGGTGTAGCTGGTGCTGGGCATGGTCTGGTGCCAGGCGGTATCCATGACGGCGCAGTGGGGCACGTTAGGGAGGACGGCCTTGGCGGCCTCGATGCCGGTGATGTTGGCGGGGTTATGGAGCGGGGCCAGGTCTATGAGGTCCTTGAAGGTGGCCAGGGACTCGTCGGTTATCAGGACCGATCGGGCGAACTTCATGCCGCCGTGGACGACCCGGTGTCCGACGGCGCCTATCTCGGCCATGGACTTCACGACGCCGTGGGACGGGTCGGTGATTGTCTTGAGTATGAGCTCGACTGCTACGACGTGGTTGGGGCACTCGTGCTCGATGCCCACGTCGGCGACGCCGGGGGCCTTGTGGTTGATGATCGAGCCTTCCTGGCCGACGCGCTCGACGATGCCGGAGGCGAGGACGTTCTTCTGGTCCCAATCGTAGACCTGATACTTGACGGACGAGCTGCCGCAGTTGAGGGTTAGTATGACCATGGGGATTCTCCTTGACGAGGTTATAGCCTTAACAATACCAGAGCTGGGCCGGCGGGTCTAGCTGGACAGCATCACCTGGAGTATCTGCAGCACGGGCAGGATGATGCACACGATGATGAACACGACGTCGAGTATGAGCATGGTACGCTCGCTGCGCTCCACCTTGACGATCTCGTAGATATGCGTCAGGGCGTCCAGGCGGCGCTCCACCGATCGGGTCCAGCCCGAGGTGTTGAAGATGCCGCAGATATGCTCGTACACGGTGCCTAGGAAATAGTCGCCGATTATCTTGGCGCTATTCTCCAGGTTCTCGAGTATGAAGAGGGCGTCGAGGCGCAGGGCCTGGACGTTGCCGAATTTCCTGCGGAGCGCGCCCGCCTTGAGGGGCTTGGTCTTGCCCTTGCCCTTCTTGGCGAAGGCGGTGACGACGTCCTCGGCCTCGTCGAGCCACTTATCGAGGAGCTTATCGAGGGAGCGCAGCTCGAGGTACTGGTAATTGGCGAGCTCGCAGATCAGGAGCACGTCCTCGTAGTCGCGGTCGGCGTCGACGATGATGCAACGGTCCATGTCGAATACGGCGAGGTCCCGCTCGCTGTACGAGAAGGGGTTGCTCATCGCCTTGCGAACCTGGGACTCGTGGAGAGGATAGGCCCAGGGCTCCCCCGCGAGCAGGGTCGTGAGGCCGCGATCGTTATCGCTGAGGAACCGGGCCGGATCGCAGCCGACGTCGGCGAAGCAGAACGCCAGGTAGGTCTCCGACTCGGGCTCGCGCCTCGGACTCCTGACCGCCGGCAGGACCTGCTCCAGCACCGCCTTGTATCGCTCGTCGATGTAGGAATCTATGTCGCGTATGGTATACGTGATGGGCTTGGCCTCGATGCCGTGGAGCGCCTCGATCGTGGCGCTCACCTTGAGCCTGACGATTATGGACATGACGCCCTCGTCATAGAGCCTGGCGGAGGCGGCGAAGCCCTCGATGGACTCCTCGCTATAGATCCTCTTGAGGCCGGAGCGCAGGTCGACGCATAGGGGCGCCGGCATGGTCAGCGAGGTCGGGGTGTCGCGGCGGCGCTGGATGCGCATGCCCGGCACTCCCGGCAACAGGTCCGCCGCCTGCTTGAGGTCGATGGAGCGGCCGATATCGTACAGCGCCAGCCGCACTATCTCGACGGCGTAGACGCCTTCGTCGGGACCGCCGGCCGCCGGATCGCTCATCTGCCCGCCTCCACGCGGGCGACGACCTTATTGAGCACCTGGAGCACCAGCACGCTGCCCTCAGGCAGGGCGTACGGCATCGTGAACGAGCGGCCCGAGTGGTCCACCGATATGAGCGGGACGCGCGCGCCGGTCGGCGGCTCCGCGTACAGCACGGTCCGGAGCGGGTACGGGTACTCGGGCAGAGGCTGGGAGAACAGGCCGACGACGACGCCCTCGGAGGCGGCCGGGGCCCCGAACACTATGGAGACGGGATTGGAAGGGTCCTCCAGCGTCCCGGGCACGGGGAGCTGGGCGACTACGGTCCCCGGCCTCTCGCGGCCCTCGACGGGGCGCATCGCGAACTGGAACGCGACGCCCGACTTCTCTATCTGCAGGGCGGCGTCCTGCAGCGACAGCCCGACGAGGTCCGGGACCTTCACCTTGGCCTTCTCCGGGCCGCGCGATACGACGAAGGTCAGCTGGGTCGGGCCGGAAAGGTCGACGTTGGGGGCAGGGTCCTGCTCGAGTATGGTTCCGGCCGGGCTCTGGTCGTAGACGAAGACGGGCGGCTCCTTGACGGTAATGAGCTGGCGGGTGGAGCCGAAGACGGTCTGCAGGTGGATCTTGACCTCGTCTACCGTCTGGCCCACGTAATCGCCGACCTTCTCCTGGGCGGCTCCCCTCGAGACGACGAGGGCAATCCTTCGCCCGGCCTTGACGATGGCGCCGGGAAGGGGGTCCTGCTCCAGTATCCTGCCGCGGGTCTCGGGCTCGCTGGAGAAGCGTAGCGATATGCGGGGATAGAGCTCCTTCTCCTGGAGCTTCACGAGGGCGGCCGACAGCTCCATGTCGACGACGTTGGGGACGAGGGTCTGCTCGTCGCCGCGGAGGGCCAGGAAGAAGGCGATGAGGCCTGAGAGGCCCATGAGCACGACGAGGGACGCGAGCGAGGCTATCGCGACGCGATAGTGACGGGGATCGAGCCCGTCGAGCTTCTTGAAGTTGAAGAAAGAGCGAAGATCCATGCGTGGCTCCCGTGCGAGTGAATCGGCCGGAGAGCGGTCAGGACGCGCCTAGGCGAGCACCGACCAGGCCCCGAGCGCCGTTCGCGAAGTCCTTGAAGTCCATGGGTCTCTTTCCGCGAAGCTGAAGGCGCGCGAGGGCGATAAGGCCCTCTCCCGTTTGTACCATTATACCTTTGGACTTGTCTACAGAGACGACCGTCCCGGCCCCGGTCCCGCTCGCGGTTCCGAGGCCGTCGCCGGGGTACGGCCGGGCCGCCAATACCGAGAGCCGCTCCCCGGCGAAGTACGTGAAGGCTCCCGGCCACGGATGATAGGCCCGCACCCTGGCGTCTATATCGAGGGCCGGGGCGCTCCAGTCGACGAGCCCCTCTTCCTTGGTCAGGGCGGCGCAGTACGTGGCCGCGGACTCGTCCTGAGGCTCCCCGCTATCCGTTCCCGCGGCTATGGAGGCGATCGCCTCCACGAGGAGCTCGGCGCCTATCGCCGCCGAGAGCGCCGACAGGCTCTCGGTGGTCTCCGAGCCGTCCAGGGCTATCTCGCGCCGCGCCAGCACGTCCCCGGAGTCCATCCTCGGAGCCACGCGCTGCACGCTGACGCCGGTCGTCCCGTCGCGGTTGAGGATCGCGTACGGAATAGGCGCGCAGCCCCTCCAGCGCGGCAGGAGCGACGGATGGGCGTTGAGCCCGCCGAGCGGGAACAGGGCCATGAACTTGGGCCCGAAGATGCGGCCGTAGGCGAACACGACGAGGAGCTCGGGGGCCAGGGCGGCGACCGCCTCTCGCTCCGCCGGGCCGAGCCGCTCCGGGGAGAGGACGGGAATCCCGAGCCGCTCGGCGGCGAGCGCCACGGGCGTCGGGGACAGGCCGAGCCCCCTGCCCTTGGGCGACGGGGGGTTAGTAAGGACCGCGACGACCTCGTGGCCGGCGGCGACGACCGCCTCGAGCGAGGGCAGCGCTATTTCCGGGCTGCCGGCGAATAGCACGCGCACGGGGGCTAGGCCCTCATCCGCTTCTCGTACTGCTTGAGGAGACGGTCGCGGCTCCGCTCCGGGAGCCTGTCGGTGAACAGAACGCCGTCCAGGTGGTCGAGCTCGTGCTGTATCACGCGCGCGAGGAACCCATCGGCGCCTAGCACGAAGCGCCGGCCGCGCTCGTTCCAGGCCTGGACCCGGATAAGGGCCGGCCGGTCCAGGTCGGCGTAGACGCCGGGTATGGAAAGGCAGCCCTCCTCGAAGGTGGAGAGCTCCACGCTCGTCTCGACTATCTCCGGGTTGATGAAGACGCGCGGCTTGTCGCCGTCTATTTGCATGACGAAGATCCGCTGAGCCACGCCGACCTGGGGACCGGCCAAGCCGACGCCCTTGCCTAGCTTCATGGTCTCGAACATCTTCTCGACCAGGGCGTTGAGCTCGTCGTCGAATTTCTCTATAGGCGCGGCCTTACCGCGTAGCACGTCGGCGCCTATCGTGAATATGTCTAGCATCTATCCTTCTCTCCTACGTTTTAATATATCGCTAATAACGGGGCTCGGCGACGCCTCCGCCCATGGCGCGCCCTCCGGCGCGCCCCTACTCGAGCGCCCGGGCGACGGCGGACAGGTCGAATCGGTCGCCGGGCCCTAAGCCGACGCGTCCGAACCAGCCGAGCGGCGCCTCGAGCGCGTAACGCACGTATCGCTCGCTCTCCACCGGCGCGAGGGACAGGGGCTCCATGTCGAGGATCTCCTTGATGGTGCCGTCGGCCCCGATATACGCGATCGACAGCGGGATAAGGGTGTTCTTCATCCAGAACGCCAGTCGACGATCCTCGGCGTAGACGAACAGCATGCCGCGGCCGTCGGCGAGCTCGGTCCGGTGCATGAGGCCCGTCTCCTGCTCCGAGGGGCCTACGGCCAGCTCAGCCAGGATCTCAACCCGGCCGCTACGGAGAACCGCCGTCTTTAGGCCGGACTGCGGCCGGCCCGGCTCCCGCCGCTGCGACACGGCCGCCGGGGCGCCGCCCGGGACGCCCCGGACGACCGAGCCGCCGGGGACGCACGACGCGAGCGCCGGGAACGACGCGCCGATGGCTACGGCCGCTATAGCGGACAGGAGCCGGCGCGGCTTCGGGGCGAGAGGGCTACGGGGCGTCGTCTTCAAGGCAACCTCCAAGGGCATTAGGCGCGAGCATAGACCGGAAGGCCGATTCCGGGCAAGCGTCGGCGCCCATGCCGCGGGACGCTACTTCTTATGCGCCGAGCGGTATTCCATCTCGCGCCGGCTCAGGACGAGCACGACGCCGAGCCCTTCCTCGTTCTGGAGGTCCTCGAGCTCGGCCATGGTGCCTACGAGCTCCATCTCGAGCTCGTCCCGCCTCCGGCCCACGAGCGTACCGTAGTAGTTGGCTATCTCGGGTTGTACCGGCCCGTCGAACACGTGCCGAAGGTACGCCTCGTCCTTGGCCTCGAGGAGTATATCCTTGGCCGAGACGGCGCAGAACGAGCGCTCCTCGCCGAAGTCGTACGATACCTTAACCGAGCGGGAACCCCTGATATAGAAGTACTTGAGCACTTCCTCGGCCACGCGCATTAGCTGGGCCGCGTCAGACTTCATGTCTCCTCCATTCGCGTAGCCACTCGAGCACGGGCAGGAACAGCCCGGCCGTCAGTCCGCCGGCGAAGCCGTTGTTATATAAATTGAGGCCGCCGTGCAGAGTCCCGACGACCTGGACCAGCACGAGGTGCGTCATGCCGGCCGCGAAGCCCGCGACGGGCCCGTACTCGCCGGAGACGGGCGCCAGGGTGCTGGCGAACAGCACCGCGAGCTGGCTGGCCGGCTTATCGATGCCGTAGTTGGAGACGACGGCCATGGCCGCCGCGCCGAGCATCGGCGGCAGGACGTTACGCGGATGCTTGCCGAAGGCCGAGAAGCCGACGATGGTCAGGACGCCGCCTATGACCGGGCCGTTCCAGGAGCCGCCGATCGCCAGCACGACGCCGCTCGCCAGGAGCCCCATGACGCCCATGTTGACGAAGGTCGCGCCGAGCCCGTAGTAGCGCACGAAATCGCTGACGAGGCGCCCAGGCGACGACAGGATCCTTCGGTAGGCGGCGGGCCAGCGGGGATCAAGGATCATGCCGGCAATAATGAGCGCCGCGAAGAAGGCCGCGAGGTACGGCAGGACGGGTAGCGGCCCGAGCACGGCCCAATGGAAGCCGCCAGCCAGGGGGACGCCGAACGCGCTGAGGCCCGACATGGCGACCGTGCCTATGAGGCCGGCCGCGAAGCCGATGTTGTAGAGGTTATAGCCGCGGTGGAAATCGAGCGCGTGCCTGGCGATGGGCGAGATGAGGAACCCGGCCACGGCGCCGACGGCTACGGCTACGGCCACGTTCCACGGGGCCTGGATGCCGAGCCCGAAGGCGACCTCGCTGGAGAGCGGCGCCAGCGCGGTGCCGAACAGGGCCACGATGATATTCTCGCCGAAGGGCCGACGGCTCGCGATCGAATAGAGCCACGCGCCGAAGATGCCGGGCCAGATGTTGACGATATTCTTGCCGAACAGCGAGAAGCCCGCGATCGTGAAGACGGCCGCGATGACCGGTCCGGAGACCGCCACGCGGGACAGCCGTATGATGCAGATAGCGACGAACACGCAGAGCGCCGAATTGACGAACGCGGGCCCCATGCCCGCGATGCTCGCGTAATCGTTTATCAGGATGTCCGGGCTGACGATCACGGCTCCCAGGCCGCGCGCGATCGTCAAGAGATCGAACCTCGACGCCGCCAGGCCGAAGGCCAGCAGGAAGCCGAGGAAGCCGAAGAGCGCCGCGCGCGCGTGCCGCGATTCCATCTCGAAATCGTTCGGCGGTGGTTCGTACGGTATGTATGTCATCGCGGCGTATTCTTGACGAATCCGCCCCTGCCGTCAAGGACTAAAACGGCGGAAAAGCGCCGCCGAGTAGCGCGGCCAGCTTTTCCTTGACAGCGTCCATGAGACGCCGTGATACTGATTCGTACATGAAGCTGCTCGTTTTCGTCTTGAACAAGGAAGAGTTCCTCGAGGAAGTGCTCGAAGCCTACGTGGAGGCGGGCATCCCGGGGGCGACCATCCTCGATTCCGAGGGGCTCGGATACTTCCTCGCCTACGAGGTGCCGCTATTCGCGGGCTTCAAGGAATTCATGAAGGGAAACAAGCCGTATAATAAGACGATACTTTCGGTCGTCAAGGACGAGAAAGCGGTCGGCAGGCTCGTCCCTATTCTGGACGAGGTGGTCGGCGGGCTCCAGAATCCCGGGACCGGCGTGATATTCACGCTCCCCATCGAATGGGGCTACGGGTTCGCCCGCCTGGACGACGATGAGGAGTAGGCCGCATGGCTAGCTATAGGAACGTGCTCAGGGACGGCCTCGCCGCCGTCGGGATAGCCGCGAAGGACAAGGCGGGCGCGCTCGAGGCGGCCGCGGGCCTCCTCGCCGCGGGCGCAGGGCTGGATAAGGGGCGGCTCCTCGTCGCCGTCGCCGCGCGAGAGAAGCTCTCGTCCACGGGCATAGGAGAAGGCGTCGCCATCCCCCACGCCCTGATGGAGGGCGTGGCGGCGACGACCATGGCCGTCGCCAGGCTCGCGGAACCGGTCGACTTCGACGCGGAGGACGGCGGCCCCGTAGACCTCGTATTCATGATAGCAGGCCCGCGATCCGATACGGGAGGGCACCTGAAGCTTCTCTCCAAGCTGGCGCGCACCCTGCACGACCCCGAGTTCAGGAAGGCCGCGAGGGAGGCTCCGGACGGGCCGGCCCTCGCCAGGCTCATCTACGACAGGGACTAGCCGGCGTGCGTCCCAGGAGTCTCTGGAAGCTGATACGGGTCGCGGCCACGTTCGCCGTGCTCGCCGTCCTCTGGCTCCTCTTCTCGGGCAGCCTCGAGCCGGCGGCGATATTCGCCGGGCTATGCTGCTCCCTGCTCATCGCGTCTATCTCGTACGACTCGTTCATAGAGGAGCACGAGGCGGCGAGGAACTCGATATTCCCGAGGCTCCTGCCCACGCTCGCGTACCCGTTCGTGCTCGTCGCGGCGATGTACGCCTCGAGCGCCAAGGTCCTCGCGTCCGTGGTAACGGGCCGCGTCAACCCGCGCGTCGTGCACTTCCGTTCCAGGCTTAGGTCGGACCTCGCGCGCGTGGCGCTCGCGGAGGCGATCACCTTCACGCCGGGCACCA
This sequence comes from Spirochaetota bacterium, assembly GCA_018816345.1. Classification (GTDB taxonomy): domain Bacteria; phylum Spirochaetota; class Spirochaetia; order Treponematales; family UBA12059; genus SZUA-370. The sequence goes on from JAHIWG010000110.1 coordinate 86,592, forward strand.
TCAGCATGGATCTCGACGAGGACCATTTCGTGGTCCATTGGCTCAACGCGACGACGCGGCACTCGGCCCGCGCCGGCGACGAGGTCAAGGGCACGCTCGAGGCGGCTATCAAGAGGATATGGGTATGAGCGCGATAGCCGCCGAATCGACGACCTGGGTCTTCGCGCTGTGCGCGGCGGCGCTCCTCGTACGTCTGGTCGCGGGCCCTACCGGCGTCGATCGCCTGACGGCGCTATCGGCGATATCGTCCCTCGTCCTGGCGATCCTGGCCTTGCGGGGCGCGCTCGCGGGCAGGGCCGCGTACCTGGACGTCGCGCTCGTATACGATATCTTCGGCTTCCTCGGGATACTGGCTATCGCGACGTTCACGAGGGACGCCCGCGCGGAAGCGGCCCGGGGACGCGCGGGGGCTCCGGATCGCGCCGAGGCCCCCGACGACGACCGCGACGACCGCGACGACCGCGACGAGGCCCCCGGCGACGAGGGCGGCGAGGGAAAGGAGCCGACGGTATGATCGACTGGCAGGGAATAGCGGGTCTCGCGAGGGAGATCGCGGCGACGGTCCTGTGCGCGGCGGCGTCGGTATTCGCCATAGCCGGGACCGTCGGGGTATTCCGCTTCGCCGACCCGTACACCCGGCTCCAGGCCTCGTCGCTGACGGGCACCACCGCCGTATTCACTATCCTCCTGGCTTCGCTCGCGCTCTCGCCCTCCGTCGCCGTCGCCGCCCGCGTCGTGGTGATAATGGTATTCTTCCTCATATCGAACCCCACCGCTACGCACATCATCGCGAGGTACGCCTGGAAATCGGGCCTCGAGCCGGCGACCGGCCCTCAGAAGCGCGGGAAGCGCGGGAAGCGCCGCCCGTGATAGAGTTCGTCATCGCGCTCGCGTGCGCCGGATCGGCTTACGCCCTGCTATCTAAGGATCTCCTGCACGGCACGATAGCGCTGTCGGCGACGAGCGTCCTCTCGGCCCTGCTGTTCTTCATGCTGCGCGCCCCCGACGTCGCGATCACCGAGGCGGCGGTAGGCGCAGGCGTATCTACTATAATCTTCGTCTGGGCGATCCGGGAGACGGACAGGAAGGACGGACGATGAGGCGCGCGGACATCGCGGGGACTCTAGCCGGAATCGTCGTGGCGATCCTCTCGTGCGCGGTCGTAGCGCCGGTGCTCCTTCCAGACGTTCCGTGGCCCGAGGCCGCGCGCGATCTCCTGGCCGCCCGCGGCCTCGGGGAAACGGGGGCGAGCAACCTCGTGAGCGCCATATACCTCGGATACCGGGCCTTCGATACGCTCGGCGAGACGATCGTCCTGCTCGCCGCGCTCGCGGGCGCCGTTTCGCTGATCGGAGCGGCTCGGGATACGCCGCTCCACGGGGAGGAAGCGGGCGTCGCCGCGGATCGAGGCGATTACCGCGGCCCGGCCGACAAGCGCCGGCGCCTTCATACGGAGATCATGGACTCTATCGCCGGCAAGCTCGCTCCCATCGTGCTGCTGTTCGGCGCCTACGTGATGCTCTACGGCCACTCCTCGCCCGGCGGCGGATTCCAAGGCGGCGTCGTGATAGCTTCCGGGGTCATCTTCATAGCCATCGGGAGACGGTCGGGCGGGATAGGGCGGATAGGGCCCAGGCTCACGGTATTCGGCCCGCGGGCGCTGTCGAGGATGGAGGCCTCCGCCTTCGCGGCCATAGTGCTGCTATCGTTCCCAGTATCTATAAGCGCCTTCGAGGGGTTACGGGCCGGAGCCTCGGCCGTCGGCGTATCCGTCCCGGCGGTATCGTACATCGTCGCCTTGAACGTCTCCATTGGCCTCAAGGTGGGCTCCGGCGTAGCCCTGATGTGCGTGATGATGCTCGGAGGCGAGAGCGAATGATAGCGCGGGCCCTGGTACTCTGCATGTTCCTGATAGGCATCGCCGGCCTCGTCGCCAAGAGGAACCTCGTCAAGAAGACGTTCGCCCTGGCGATCATGAACTCGGCCGTCGTCCTGCTATTCGTGCTGGAAGGCTCGAGCATAGGCGACGAGGCCCCGCTGCTCGGCGGCCCGGGGGCGAGCTTCGTCGACCCGGTGCCCCAGGCGCTGATGTTGACGGCCATAGTCGTCGGCGTCTGCGTCTCGGCGCTCGCGCTGGCGCTCGCCTACCGCCTCTACAAGGCCTACGGCACCCTCGACGTCGACGAGCTCAAGAGGCTGTCCGGCCATGAGTGATGTCGCCCTCGCTCTCGCCCCCGTCTTCCTGCCCCTGGCCGGGGCAGCGATGGCCCTCGTCGCGAAGACGCTCCGGGGCTCGGGGCCCGCGGCGGCCATGGAGGCGGCGGGGGCCGCGGTCGGGCTAGTCCTGCCGTGGGCCGCCCTCGCGGTCCTGCTTCCCAGGGCGGCGGGAGGGGGCGTCGCCTTCGTCGTCTCCGGGTGGGACCCCGCGATAGGCATAGCGCTACGCTTCGACGGCCTGGCCTGGCTCGTCGACGCCCTCGGGTTCGCGGGGGCGGGGGCGGCCTATCTCTATTCCCGGGGGGCGGGCCCCAGGGGGCCGCTGTTCACCGCCATCTTCCTCATCCAGACCTCGGCCTTGGCCGCCACGGCCTCTACCGCCGACCTGTTCAACCTCTTCGTCTGCCTCGAGGTGCTCGGCCTCTCGTCGTACGTGCTCGTGGCCAGCTCCGGCAAGCCCGGAGCCTTCCTCGCGGCGTTCAGCTACCTGGCCATCAGCTCCGCGGCGATGGTGTTCTTCCTCGTGGGCCTCTTCGGCTTCTACCGCCTGACCGGCAGCCTCTCCTACGAGGGTATCTCGGCCGCCCTGGCCGCCCTCCCCGACGGCGGCGGAACGGCCGCGTCCCTATCCTCCGCCTGCGTCGCCGCCGCCGTCGCCATCAGGGTAGCCGTCATGCCCGTCTACGGCTGGCTTCCCGACGCGCACGCGCTGGCTCCCCACGCGGTCTCCGCGGTGCTGTCGGGGGTGCTCATTAAGACGCCGCTCTTCGCCCTGGGCCGCCTCCTAGAGTTCCTGCCCGCCGGCCCCGCCTCTATGGAGCTGCTCGGGGCAGCCGGCGCCGTCACGGCCCTGGCGGCGGTCCTCGTCGCCCTGTCGCAGAAGGACGCCAAGCGGCTGCTCGCGTACCATTCCATCAGCCAGATAGGCTACGTCGTCGCGGCCTGGGGGATGGGAACCCGGGTAGGCCTCCAGGCCGCCTACCTGCACGCGCTGTTCCACGCGCTGTTCAAGGGGCTCCTGTTCCTCAGCGTCGGCACGGCCGCGGACGCCGCGGGCGGCAGGAACGTCTACGAGGTCCGGGGAGCGGGCGCGAGCCTCAGGCGCGCGGGGGACCGCCGCTCGATCACGGTCGTCGCCTATGCGGTCGGGGCGCTGTCGATATGCGCCTTGCCGCCGTTCAACGGGTACGCCAGCAAGGGCTTCGTCGGCTCCCTCTTCAAGGGCGAGTGGCGATACTGGGTCCTCTTCGCGGCGGGCGCCTGCACCATAGCGTCCTTCCTGAAACTCTCCATGATCTTCCTGCCGGCGAAGGAAGCGCCTAAGGACGCGCGGACGGCCGAAGCCGCTCCCGCCGGGGCGGAGCCGCCGAGGATGAGCGTCACGGCCTCCATGAAAGCGTCGATGATCCTGCTCGCGGGGCTCTGCCTGGCTACCGCGGCCTTCGCAGGCAGGATCATGGATTTTACTGGAACGATGCTGGGCGTCGGAGCGGGGGCGCCGTCAAAGTCCCTCTACGCCGCTCCGGAGCTCGCAAAGGCGGGCTTCGGGGCGTGCCTGGGCGTGGCGCTGTTCTTCGTGGCCGTCTCGAAGCCCGGCAAGCGGGCGGCGACCCTGGTCAGGGCCAGGCCCAGGAGCTTCGCCGGCCTCGTCCTGGCCTTCGCCGTCGGCCTCGCCGCCCTCGGCGCCAGGCTCGTGCTGTTTCCCTGACCCCGCGACCCCGTGAGCGCCGAGGCAAGCCCCCAGGCGAAATTCGAAAAGGGAAAAAAAAGAGCCCCGGGATAACCGGGGCTCCGATTCGGCATAGTCTTAGTAGGACTTGCCCTCGCGGGGTTTACGAGCCTTGCGGAGGAGCTTGCGCTTCATCGCCTTCTCCTTGCGGTTACGCACGGTAGAGGGCTTCTCGAAGAACTCGCGCTTCTTCCACTCGCGGATGATGCCCTCTTTCTCGACCATGCGCTTAAAGCGCTTGATGGCCTTCTCGAGCGGCTCGTTGTCGTCTACGATAATCTGGCTGATAAAAAATCACCCCCCCTCGATAGCGGGAACCATTGTACGGATACTCGGGATTTTGTCAAGGCCGACGAGGGCCTCCGGGTCGCACGCGACGCCCCTGACGCGGAATTCCCAATGCAGATGGGGGCCCGTGGCGAGCCCCGTCATGCCGACCGCGCCGAGGGGGTCGCCCCTCGTCACGAGGTCGCCCTCGGATACCGCGATAGAATCGAGGTGCATATAGATAGTGAAGGCCCCGGGCAGATGCTCGACGACCACGGTCTTGCCCGTCACGATGCGGTCCTCCGCCATGACGACCCTGCCGGAGCCTGCCGCTACGACCTCGGAACCGGTCGGGCTACCGTAGTCGATGCCGTTATGCGTCGTCACGTCGACCCCGCCGTCGGCATAGAGATAGCGCCGCCTGAGCCCGAAGAGCGTGGTGCGCCGTTCCGAGGCCACCGGCCGCATGAAACCGGAATCGAGGAAGACTGCGGAAGGATCGGCGGTCGCCAGCAACGCCTGGTAGCGTTTCGCCTGCTCGGTCTTCCGGGGGTCGGGATCGACGCGAAGGCTCGTCAGGGCCGCGTCGAGGCGCAGGTCCTGCCTGGAGAAGGCCCTGTCGGCGACGGTGAAGCGCGCGCCGGACACGGCCTGGCCGTCCCGGTCGAACACGACTATCGACGCCTCCCCTAGGGCCGCCTCGATAGGCGCCGAGAAGAGGAAGGTCGCGGCCCGAACCGGCGCGTAGGCGGCCGAGGGGCCCGCCGCCTCGACGTCCCGCCCGCCGTCAGACGCGGGGGCCGGGGCGCGGAACCCGGTATAGGCGGGGCTCGAGGAACCGTCGGCGTACCTGACGACGGCGCTATAGTCGCCGGCGGAGCGGCCCGGGCCGAGCGGGGCGAGCAGGGCGAACGCGGGCTCGCCCCGCCGTACCGCCTCGGGGGGGATCACGACGGGAGCCTGGGCGAACGCGGAGCCGCCTACGGCGGCGAGGATCAGGCACGATAGGAGCTTCATCGCCCGGAGTCTAGCCCGAGCCTCCCGCCGGATGCAAGCGCGCCGGCGGTCTTGCCCGGCCGGGGCGGCGGGGGGTATAGTCGTGCCATGCAAATCCGCTTATCGATACGCCGTTCCGGCTCGGCGCTCGTCTACGGCATCCCGCGCTGGTATAGGATAGTCTCGTGGGCCATCGCGCTCGTCCTCGTAGCGGCCTCCGCGTTCTCGGGCGGCTTCGGCGCGCCCGGCCTCGTCATAGTCGCCGTCGCGGCGCTCGCCGCCCTCTACCAGGAGCGCTGGACCTTCGACGCGGAGGCCGACGCGTGCTCGGGCAGGATGGGGCTCCTGTTCGCGGCCAAGGGACCCGACTTCAAGGCCTCCGACGTGGCCCGCCTCAGGATAGACGTGTTCGCGAAGGGCCGGCTCGACCAGGGATCGTTGCCCCCGGCCGACAAGATGCCCTACGGGTCGCAGGCCAGGCTGGTGCTCGACACCAAGTCGGGCGACAGCTACATGCTCGATTCCGTGCCCTTCAGGCGAAGGGCCGACCTCGAGTCTACGGCGCTCCTCATCGCCGAGGAGCTAGGAGTCCCGCTAGGCGACTGAGCCCGCCTTGACAATCGGCCTCGCCGTGTTAAGATTGATCGATCGTCCTTCCGCATAGCGTATCCATGATGGAGAAGTCTCGACCTCGGAGCGCCCGGCTCTCGGCCGAGGCGCCTTCGCGTCACCGGAACGGTTTTCGGATGCGGACGGTATAAATAAGGAGGTTTCCAATGCTTATTCTGCTCGCGGACGCGTTCCAGGCCGATCTACCTAAACGCCTCGAGGCCTTCGGCCAGGTCACCCAGGACGCCGGACGCGTGGGAGAGGCCGAGATAATCATCGTCCGCTCCAAGACGAAGGTCGGCAAGGACATGATAGACGCCGCGCCCAAGCTCAAGTTCGTAATCCGCGGCGGCGTGGGAGTCGATACCATCGACGTGCCGTACGCCGAGTCCAAGGGCATCGCCGTGGTCAACACGCCCGAGGCCTCCAGCGTCGCGGTGGCCGAGCTGGCCTTCGCGATGATGGCCGCCATGCCCGCCAACCTCGTCGCGGCCGACGTCTCGATGAAGCAGGGCAAGTGGCTCAAGAAGGACCTGGAGCGCACCGAGCTCATGGGCAAGACCCTCGGCCTCATAGGCATAGGCCGCATCGCCAGGGAGCTCGCCGTCCGCGCCAAGGCCTTCGGCATGCGCGTCGTCGCGTACGACAAGTACGTCGAGAAGAGCGACGCCGCGGAGATGATGAGCCTCGACCGGGTCTACGCCGAGTCCGACTACATATCGATCCACACGCCGCTGACCGACGAGACCCGCGGCATGATCAACGCCGCGGCCATCGCGAAGATGAAGCCCGGCGTCCGCATCATCAACACCTGCCGCGGCCCCGTGGTCGTCGAGGCCGACGTCGCCGCGGCCCTCGGTTCCGGCCGACTAGCCGGCTTCGCCACCGACGTCTACGACAAGGAACCGCCCGAGGGCTCGCCTCTCGCCTCGGCCCCTAACGCCCTCTTGACGCCCCACATCGGGGCCTCCACGGCCGAGAACCTCGAGCGCCTGGGCGATTGCATCGTCGACAGGGTCAAGGCCTACGCGGCCAAGAAGTAAGCACGGAAAAAAGGAGAGCACACGATGAAACGAGTTATCAATTTCAGCGCCGGCCCCGCCGGCATACCGGTCGAGGTACTGGAGCAGGCCCAGAGCGAGATGCTCGACTGGAACGGCACCGGCTGCTCCGTCATGGAAGTATCGCACCGGGGCAAGGAATACGACGCCCTGCACCAGGAGACGATGAGCCTGTTCCGCGAGCTCGCGGGCATGGGCCCCGAGTGGAAGGTGCTGTTCACCACCGGCGGGGCCAGCACCCAGTTCCTGATGCTGCCCATGAACATGCTCGGCCCCGGCAAGAGCGCCGACTACATCAACACCGGCAACTGGTCGAAGGCGGCGATAAAGGAAGCCAAGCGCTTCGGCACTATCACGCGGCCCGCCGACATGGAGCTCGAGGGCGAGCTCTTCCGCTCCATCCCGAAGCAGGGCGACCTCAAGCTCAATCCCGCCGCCGAGTACGTGCACTATACCAGCAACAACACCATCTTCGGCACGGAGTTCCATTACACGCCGGACTCCAAGGGCAAGCCGCTCGTCGCCGACATGTCCAGCGACATCTTCAGCCGCCCGGCCGAGTTCAATAAGCACAGCATGGTCTACGCGGGAGCCCAGAAGAACCTCGGCCCCTCCGGCGTCACCGTCGTCGCCATCAAGGACGAGTTCCTCGCCAAGGCCCATGACGACCTGCCGACCATGATGTCGTACAAGGTCTTCGCCGACAAGGACTCGATGTTCAACACCCCTCCGTGCTTCTCCATCTACATCCTCAACCTGGTGATGAAGTGGCTGAAGAGGAACGGCGGGCTCGAGGGCATGGGCAAGGTCAACGAAGCCAAGCAGAGGACCCTCTACGGCGCCATCGACGGTTCCAAGGGCTACTATACCTGCCCGGTCGACGTCGACGCCCGCTCGTGGATGAACGTGGTGTTCCGCCTCCCGAGCGTCGAGCTCGAGGAGAAGTTCATCAAGGAAGCCAAGGCCGCCGGCATAGTCCAGATCAAGGGCTACCGCACCGTGGGCGGGATACGCATGTCGGAGTATAACGCCGTCACGCTCGACAACATCAAGACCACGGTAGGCTTCATGGACGACTTCAAGTCCAGGAACCCGGCCTGAGAGGCTGGTAGGCGAAGACTTTAGCACAGAGACACAGAGGCAAGAATCGGATATGAGTGGAGAAGGGAGAAGAAAATGAAATTGCACCGTAAGTCTTTCCCTTTTCTTCCTCTTCCTCATCTTCCCTGTGTCTCTGTGCCCAAATTCTACAATAAGGGAAATTCATGAAGGGCAAGCGGGACGTACCGGAGGTTAGCAACGCGGACTTGAAGCGCATGCTCGACCAGACCATGACGCGCTTCGAGAACTGGCGCGTCGAGGTGGAGCGCAAGCCCAACCCCATGATGATCCACTCGCTCAAGAACATCATGTCCATCATCGAGTCGGTGACGTCGATGGCCGACAGGCGGATGGAGTACTCCTACAAGGCCCTGGTCCAGCGCATGGCCGAGCTCATGGGCGAGACGGCGGCCCTCAACATGGCTATCGTCAACTCGCTCAAGGACGACGACGCCATGGACGAGGCGGAGCTCAAGACGGTTTCCAACAGGCTCTTTAAGCTTATCAACGCCGCCGCCGAGCTGGCGAGGCTCGTCCAGGAGCACTTCGGCACGCCGGAGCTGGCCGGCGCGCAGACGCGGGCGCTTATCCCCGCCGAAGCGCCTGCCAAGCCTGCCAAGCCTGCCAAGCCTAAGAAGCCCCTGACCGCCTAAGGGAACCGGCCCTACTAGGGGAAGAGATCCCGCTCGAGGTCGGAGAGCGCCCCCCCTCGTCCGAGGGCGGACTCGAGCCCTTGCGCGAAGCGCGAGGGGGATATCCCGGCGGCCGCGGCGCGGCGCGCCAGTGAGGCCAGGTCGCCGTACCGGCCTACCGGAAGGCGCGACTCGGCGATCCTAAGCGCCAGGGACTTGACGGCGCCTCCCGGGTATCCTAACGCCGCCGTCACCGCCGCGGCGGCCGTCAGCGCGGCCCCGGCCTTCTCGGCGCTAGCGCGAGACGCGCTGGCCCACTCGAAGACTTCCCTAACCGAGTCCTTCCCTAGCCCGTTCCTGAGCGCCGAGGAGACGGCGAGGTAGAATTCGGAGGCGCTCCTGGCGGGGGGCCAGGCTCCTCCGGCCGCTAGGCGGGCTAGCCATGTCCAGCTCGCGGCGTCGGCCTCGAGGGCGCGGGCCAGGACCTCGGGCGAGGCGCCCTTGGCCACCGCCTCGCGGATACGCGAGGTAAAGGCCCCGACCGGTACGCCTACGGAGATAGCCGGATAGGCTATGGCCCGAATACGCGATTTGGCTCCCGACAGGGAGGCGCCTTCCTTGGACGACGCTAGCCATCGGTCGAATTCGGCTACCGACTCGTCGCCAGCCTCGATCGCCCGCCTCTCGCTAGCGTCCGAGCGCCCGGCGGCCCGCGAAGGCGCGCCCGTCCGGCCCGTCCCTTCCGCGGAGTTCCCGGCGCTTCCCGCGCTCCCGTTCCCGGAGCCGGAGCCCGCGGAGGCCCCGTCGTCCGGGGCCTCTCCCGCGGCCGTATCCGCGCCTACGCCCGCAGGCTTGCCGCCCGATCCCGGGCCGGCTCCGCCCGGCTGGGCGAACGCGGCCCGCCCTGGCGCCAAAGCGAGTAAGAGCGCGAACGCGAGGCAGGCGCGGGCGAGCGATCGGGACCTTTGCATAGGGGCCTCCTACAGGGAGAAGGACGAGCTCGATCCGCCGAACCCGTCGTCGAGCATCGAGGGCGAGGTCGGATCGGATATCCAGCGCTCCCCGTCGATGATGAAATTATAGGCGTACGCCCTGCCCTTGCGGAGCGGCACGGTAATCTCCCAGGTGCCGTCGTCGGCCTTGCGAAGCGGATAGCCCTCGGTAGACCATTGATTGAAGTCCGCCGCGAGCGAGACGCTATGCGCCTCCGGCGTGACCAGGACGAAGCGGACTTCCACGGTGCCGCCCGAGCGTATCAGGCTCAGCGTCACTACCGACGAGAGGGCGGCGACGAGGACCGCGGCGGCGGCCAGGGAGGCTACGCGGAACGCGCGCGCCCGCGAGACGCCCGCCGCGCCCGCCGCGCCCGCGGCGCGAAGCCCGGCGGCGGGAAGCGCTTCGGGGGCGCCGATCTCGCGCACCCTGGCC
>JAHIWG010000111.1 GCA_018816345.1 Spirochaetota bacterium
AGGCCGTTCGCTCGGTATCGGGTAGCCATCCCGCCGCGGCCGGCGCGGCCGCGAAGGCGCCGACGTCCTCTCCCAGCGCCACGCCCAGGTACGACGGGTCGGCGGGGGATGCCGGCGCGAACGGAGGGCCGGAACGCCCTACGAGGACAGGTCCGGCCTGAGCCGGCCGATAGACGAAACCGACTATGCCGTCGGGACGCATCGAACCGAGCCGGACGAAGGGCGCCGAGACCGAGATACCGGCCGCGGGCGAGGCGAGCCGAAAGACGCCGTCCTCCAGCTCTAACGGCCAGGCGGCTGCAGCCCTGACGTCTAGCCCGGCCGCTCGCAGCCGCGCTCCCGCCTCCAACCCCTCCGCGCTCGACGCCTCGGCGGATACGCTCCCCGAGTAGGCGAGCGTGCCGGGCGACGGGAAGGCCGGGAGCGATGCGAGCGAACAGAGCCATAGGGCTGCCGCGAACCGAGGCGACGAGGGGCCTTGCGGGCGTAAGCCAAGGCGTGGGCGTGGGCGTGGGCGTGGCATCATAGCGACGAGGACGGCTTCTCGAGCCCCGGCGCTTGACGATATTTAGCTTTTTCAGTATTTCTTATATAGTATTTCTCATATTAAGGAGACGCTATGGCTATCAGTGTATATTCCACGCCGAGCTGCTCGTATTGCAGGATGGTCAAGGATTGGCTCAAGGCCAGGAACGTACGATTCGACGAGTATAACATCGCCTCGGATTCCAGGAGGGCCGAGGAGATGGTCAGGAAATCCGGACAGATGGGCGTACCGGTAACGGACGTCAACGGACGCGTCATCGTCGGATATAATACGGCCGAGCTGGAGCGGGCGCTACGGTAGGGCTGGGCTCCGGGCCTCGGGCTAGTCGCCTTCGGCGGGGCTCTCGGCTCCGTCGGAGTCGTCAGAATCCTCGGCGTCGTCCTCGGAATCGTCGGCGTCGGTCTCTTCCGCGTTAGGATCGATCGAGCCGTCAGCGATGCCGGCCTTGCGCTCCTGCTTCTTCTTGAGCTTGTCTTCCTTCTTCTTCTTCTTAGCTAGGTCTTTCTGGCGCTTCTCGAACGAATAATTAGGTTTCTTCGCCACGGTACGTCCTTTCTGGTGTGCATGGAGGATTGAGGCTTGAGATTAGCCCGCATCGCGCGCTAAGAGGTAGGTATCCTAAACCTTTTTCGGGCTAAGGTCTATGCCGCGCGCTCGGCGACCTGTCGGACTTGTCCGCTCCGTTTGGCGCGTAGTAGATTGACGCCGCGGAGGCCCCATGAACCAGGATAGAGTAAAGGAACTGCTGCTCGGGATAGAGGAATGCAAGACGGAGTTCAGCGTCGTATTCACCGGCAAGAAAAGCCACGTGGTCAACGGGCTATACAAGCCGCTAACCCGGGAGATACTGATCCATAACAAGAACTTCGAGAACGAGGGCCAGCTCGTCTATACCGCTATCCATGAATACGCCCACCACCTGCACTGCGAGCGCGGAGCCTTCGTTCCGGGGGCAAGGGCGCATACCAACGAATTCTGGTCTATCTTCCACGACCTGCTCGAGAAGGCGGAGCGGCAAGGAACGTACGAGAATAGCTTCGCGACGGATCCGGAATTCGTCGATATGACCTCGAGGATCAAGGCCCTCATGCCGGAGAACGGCCGCCTGATGCTCGACCTCGGGAGGCTAATAGTCGAGGCCGAGGCCCTATGCCGTAAGCGCTTCGTACGATTCGAGGACTACCTGGACCGGGCCATTGGCGTGCCCCGGACCAGCGCCGGCGCGGCGATGAAGGCCTACGGCTACCAGGTGCCGGCCGACATCGGCTGGGACGCCATGAAGGTGGTCTCCGGCATCAAGAATCCGGAGTCGCGCTCCGCCGCCATAGACGCGTTCAAGTCGGGCAAGAGCCCCGAATCGGTCAAGGCGCTCATCAAGCAGGAAAAGCCGTCGGACGATCCCAAGTTCCGCCTGGACAAGGAACGAGAGCGGCTGGAGCGGACCATCCGCACGCTCCAGGAACGCCTCACCATGGTCGAGAGCGAGATAGCCAAGTACGGCGAGGAGTAGGCGCGGATCCCGAAGGCCCCGCCTACTTGGTGAGGCCTTGGGCGAAATCCCCGACCGCCGCCTCGATCCGGTCCCTCACCGCCCTGACCCCGGCCATGACGGCCTCGTCGCTTCCGGCGAAGGAGGAGGGATCGGGGAACGGCCAGTGCAGCCGCCTGGCGAGGCCCGGGAAAACGGGGCAGCGCTCCGCCGCCTCCTCGGAGCAGACGGTCACGACGACGTCGTAGGAGCGGCCCGCCGCGTGGAGATCGAATACGCTCTTCACGGGGTTCCCCGAGATATCCACGCCTATTTCGGCCATCGCGCGGACGACGTAGGGGTTGAGCCTCCCGGGCTCGAGCCCCGCGCTCTCGGCCTCGAACCTATCGCCCGCCAGCTTCTTTAGGAAGGCCTCGGCCATCTGGCTGCGCGCGGAATTATGGACGCACAGGAAAAGCACCCTTGTCATCGAAGCCTCCTATGGTTTCATAGCGACGCGTCGTCTGTCTCGCCGCGATCGGCGCGCGCTCGTCCCCGCCGATATAGCGACGCGGTAGACAAGACGCCCGCCCGACGCTACCAATATTGGCGAAACGGCCAATAATGGCAACTCCCCATCGTCGAGAGCGCCGAGTCGTAAGGAGGACGGACGACCGATCAGGACGGTATTCGCCTTGGGCGAAGGGCGCGCATCCTCAAGTCGCTCGCCCTCCCCTCCCGGCTCCTCATCATCGATGATGCTCGAGTCGGCCGTCCTGGGCGCGCTGGGGCTGATAGCCGAGCGGCTCATGTCGGTTCTCGCGGCGTATTCGTCATACGAGACGCGAAGGCCTAGATAACGGCCCGCGACCGGTGCATGGAGCGCGGGGCCTGCGCGCGGAACTGCCCGACCGGCGCTATCTCGGTCTCGAGCGGCGTCGGCTGCGCCCAGGCAATCCTGAACGGACTCATCTCCGGCGCGGAACCGGGCGGCTATCGCTGCCGCGAGTCTATGACGAGGTCGCCCTGGACCGCTCGCTACTCATGCCCATTATCGCCCCGTACTCGCCCCGTAGCCGCCTGCAATCGCCGGCTATCGCTCGACTTTTTTTACGTCTTCGGCTTAAATATTCATATAGAACTAGACATATTTTTATATATATGTTTTACTTGTTATAATATCTGTCGTATATTCAAGGAACCTACTATTCTTAAGGAGCTCCCCATGAAACGTATCTTCCCACTCCTCGCGACGGCCTCGCTCGCGATGATCATCGCCGGATGCGCTAACGTCCCCGCGACCGCCCCGGCCAAGCCGTCGGCGGACGAGGCGTCGAAGGGCATTCTCGTACGTAACGCCTTTACCTATATGCACGTGGACGGGCACAAGGACGAGAAGGAGACCGTCGCGTACGTCCTTTTCGAGTACGAGCTCCTAAAGAAGGTCAAGTACCAGGTCGCCTATATCGCGTGCACCTGCCGAGGCCCCGAAGTCAACTTCTACTCGGTCGCCTACGTGGAGCTGAGCAAGGAAGACGGTTCTATAGTCGAGCTGTCGTACGATAAGGACTCTACCGGCCATTATACGCCCGGCATGTACGGCGACAGCTACGTCACCTGGGAAGGCGTCGAGGCCAAGGACCTGTTCGACGGGTTCATCAAGGACGAGCTCCTCGGCAAGTCGCAGGAGGCCGTCAACATGATCAAGCCGATGCACGGCGAGGTAGACGCGTTCACGGGCGCCACGGTTACCCCTAACAACGCGGTACGCATGCTCCAGGGACTTTTCGCGTATCACAACGCCAAGTATATGCATTAAGCGAATTCCCGGTTAGTCGCGTACGCTACGCGCGCCGGGAATCGCACTATTGATAGAGGAGAGACATATGAACAAGAAGATCATCGCCTTCGCGCTCGCCGCGGCGCTGCTCCTGTCGGTATCCTGCGTCAGCCAGCCCGCCAAGGCCGCAGGCATCGACGCCGGGCAGGGCGTCACCATGGCTACCATCGATTCGTACCTGACCGCCCCGGCCCGCTTCGTCGACCTGCGCAACTACGCCGACCTCCTGAACGGCGGCTATATCGCCGGCTTCGAGGTCATACCGTTCTTCCAGTACATCGAGGGCAGGGCCCTGGTTCGCCGCAACGGCTGGGAGTTCTCCGCGGCCGACGTCGTCGACGCCGCCATGCTCGAGAACCTCTTCGGCCCCAAGGACGGCGCAGTCGTCCTTATGTGCGGCTCGGGCACCAGGGCAGGCTACGTCAAGGCGGCTCTCGATAGCCTCGGCTACCAGAAGGTATTCAACGCCGGCGGCATTAAGGACTACGCCGGCGCCCGCAAGATCCTCGGCGACAGCGTCTACGCCGGCCTCGCCGCCCTTCCGAAGACGGTGACCATGGCCACCATCGACGCGTACCTCGACAGGCCGGGCGCCAAGTACGTCGACCTGCGCAACGTGTCGGACAAGTACAAGGCCGGGTACGTCGACGGCTTCGAGACCGTGTCATTCTTCGAGTACCTGGACGGCAACGCCCTGAAGCGCAATACCGGCTGGGAATTCTCCGCCGCCGACATCGTATCCAAGGCGATACTCCAGAACGTCTTCGGCGATAAGAACAGGGAAGTATTCCTCATGTGCGCCTCCGGCACCCGCGCCGGCTACGTCAAGTCGGCCCTCGAGAGCATCGGCTATACCAAGGTGTATAACGTAGGCGGAATGAAGGATTACGCGGGCAAGCGCAAGGTCCTCGGCGACGAGGGCTTCACGCTCATCCTCAAGTAATCGGGAGGCGTAGCGGCCGCGCCGCGCGCCGTATCGGCCCCTCTCGACGAGGGGCCGTTTTTTTTACCCGTGAGGCCTTGGCGGACGAGGCCTCGTAGGGCTCGACACCATCCGGATCATAAACCCATCGAGAAGAACAAAGGAACCAGGACCGGGACCAGGAGCGACAGGATAGCCCCGCTCGTGAAGCTGACGGGCACGGACTCGGGCCCTACGCACTGCTCTATGAGGGGCAGGGTGACGTCCATCGCTGTGGCCCCGGCTACGCCTATCGCCGCGTAGGGCCGCCGCGTCGCCGCGAGCACGGGGATGAGCACGAGGGCCAGCGCTTCGCGTATCATGTTGGCGAGGAAGGCGGCCGAGCCTAGGGCGGGGTCGCCGAGGTCGGAGATGAGGACGCCCGAGAGGCTGTACCAGCCGAAGCCGGCCGAGAGCGCGAGGCCCTTTCCCGCCGATATGCCGAAGACGGCCGCGACCGCGAGCCCGCCCGCGAGCGACCCGACGACGGTGGCGGCGGGCACGAGGGCGGTATCCGCCCTGACGAAGGCCGCCCTGAGCGATATGCCGGACTGAGCGAACTGGAGGCCTATCATGAACAGGAGCGCGTTGAGGACCCAGCCCGTTACCCGGCCGTAATCGAGCCGGACCTCGGGCGCGAGCGCGCCGGAGACGAACCCTACGACGACGACCGCGAGCAGGACGGCCGGCCCCTTGAAATGCCCCCAGTCGAAGCGGCCGGCTACGGCGGTCCCGGCGGACGCTCCCCCGGCGGCCTCCGCCCCGGCGGACGCTACGGCGTTCCCGGGCGCGGCCGCGGGCCCCGCCCGACCGGCGAGCCGCGAGCGGACGGCCTCGAGGAGCGCGTACGCCGCCCGAATCGCCAGCACCGTCCCGGCGACCGAGGCGACGGCCGTCCCCAGAGCGAGCAGGCCTATCTCGCCGAGCCGCTCCCGCAGCTCCCCGGCGTTGCCTAGCCTGAAGCCCATCACTAGCAGGAGGGCCCATAGCACTATCTTTATAAGGAGGTCGCTTATCCTCGGCGGGGGGGCGAGGCGAAGGAAGAAGACTATCGCGCCGGCCGCCATGAACGCGAGCAGCACGAGTATCTGGACGAAGGCGCCCATGCTAGGCGACCGCCCGGACGGCTTCCGGCCTCGACGCGGTGGTAATCATATCATATCCTCCATGCTTCCCGCGAAACGGCCATCGCGGAGCCTATCCGCCAGGCCCCCCGCCGCCTAGCGGCTACCGAAGACCGAGCTCGCCTCCCGGCTGCCGTCCGGCCTTATGATAGCGACGGATACGGAGCCTCCGTCTACGGTCACGGCGACTGCGGCCGCGGTATCGGCGGAGCCGCCGCCGGAGCATACCACGGGGAAGGGCAACCCGGTATCGGAAGGCAGGCGTATGGCCGCCTCGTGGGTATGGCCGCTCAGTACGAGGTCGATATCGTCCCGACGCCTTAGAAGATACCAGAGCGGCTCGACTTCGGCGAGGGGTTCCTCCGTAGGCGGTATATGGGCTAGCACGATCCGGGCCTTCGCGTCCCTATATTCCCTGGAGGCCAGCCGCTCGGCCAGCCAGATAGCCTGTCGCCTATGGTAGGCTCCGAAATCGACGAGCCCGCCGTACGCGGCCGAGCCGTCGGGCTTGTCCTCCCCCGTATCCAGCGCGATGAAGAACGCGTCGCCCAGGGTGAACGAGTAATAGTACTCGCCGTCGGCCGGCAGTATCCACGAGGCGAGGCTCCGGGCGCCCTCGCCCCTGGCCTCGTGATTGCCGCGCACGAAGGCGCGCGGGAGCGCGACGCTTCCCGTGGCTAGGCCCACGATGGAGCGCCGCGCTTGCTCGGGGCTATCGACGTGATTCAGGAAATCCCCTAGGTACACCGCTAGGCTCATAGCGTCGAAATCGACGTTCCCCGCCAGCTTCCCGTACAAGGCTACATTCTCGTGGATATCGGAGAACGACACGAAGGAGAAGGGCTCGCCCGCGCGAGGGAAGCGAAGGCGGGCGGTATCGCTCCTCGCGGTCCCGGCGGACGAGACGTCCTCGGTTCCGATGGCCTCGATCCCGTCTACGGTTGACCGGAGGAACAGCTCTCCTTCCAGCCTCTCTAGCGGGAGGAAGACTCCTTGGAAGGGGCCGGTCACGGCCTTGAGCCCGCCTTCGCTTCCCGAGGCAACGGAGCCTAAGCGCTCGTCGGGGCCGAAGTCGAGCCTGGCCGAGGCGCGTACGTTCGTCGCCGTTACGACGTTCAGGCCGCCTTGCCCGAGGAACGCCGCGGGAGGCGCCGAAAAGGCGACCCTCACGAGCGCGGAAGGCAGCCAGGCCCAGATGATCAGGGAAAAAGCCGCGATATAGACCGCCGCGGCCCTTAAGGCGAAGCGGCGCGGCGGAAAGAGCACGAGGACGCCGATGACGGCCGCCGCCGCTAGCGACGGAAGGAATCGGACGAGATTTCGCCAGAGTACCGCCCGGTCCGAACCCAGTTCAGTGAGGAGCGCGCCGAGCAAGACCGACAGGACGGTCGCGCAGGCGCCGAGGACGATAACGTGACGCCGCGCGCGCGCGCCGGCGAGGGCCGTGCCGATAAGGAGCCGCATGGCGTACGCGACGAAGGCCGCTCCCAGGGAAGCCGTCGCCGCCATGACCGGGAGGTCGGTCCCGAGGAAGAGGCTCACGTCCCTCCATAGCGGATATAGGAGGATGATCGCTCCCGTGGCCGTTATGCCGATAAAAAGGCAAAACCCGGCATATAGCTTGATCGGCGAGGTTTTAATAAGCCCTCCACTATAACGCGCATTATTTCATGTCACACAGCGTGCTATACCGAATAGCTTCTCATGATTATCCTATAGCGTCAAGCGAATGCCTAGAGCAGATATAAGCCATCCGTTTGAGTAATACAGATTGACTAGTTTATAAACCAAGACTATTCTTATGTCTCATATTGTGACATATACTCTCGACAGGAGGACGAGTGGAGCCGGCCAAGGAGAGCACGCGACAAATAATCCTCAAGAGCGGCGTACGCGAATTCCTAGAGAAGGGCCTATTCGCCGCATCGATGGAGGACGTCGCCATCCGCTCCTGCCTCACGAGGAGGACGCTGTACCGTTACTTCGCGAGCAAGGAGGAGCTCGCCTTCGAGGCGGCATGCGAGATCCTGAGCGACTGGAACCGCTACCAGGCCACGGTCTTCGGCACGCTACGCGGAAACGGCCTCAAGCGGTTCAAGGACTACCTCACGAGGCTGGCGAAATACCTGTCGGCAAACGACAATATCATGAAATTCATGGGTGAATTCGATTTCTACTTCAAGGACGACTCGCCCTTCTCCCCGGATGACGAGCTGCGGCTCCGCTACCTCGAGCTCAGCCACGGATCGGACGCGATGCTAGGCGGGATAATAGCGGCGGGAATAGCCGACGGCTCCGTGAGGCCGGATATAGACGTAACGCTGGCGCTCTACTCGATCTCCAATATCCTTTGGGGCTTCGGCCAGAGGATCGCCGCCAGGCGAGGCCAGCTCAGGCAGGAGTACGCGATGGATCCCATGGGCCTCGTGTACTACCAGATAGAGCTGTACGCGATGGCTCTGGAGAACCCTAGCCCGCCGCGGGGCGCCTCCTCCCTAAGAGCCGATAAAGCGAAAGTCCCCAAGGCAGGAATCCATAATGGAAAAGCGCCAAGGCATAAGGAGCCAGAATGACGGTACGAAGCGGACCCGGATCCCCCCGGCGGGACGGGACGGAGCTCAGGGTGGAGGCCTTGCCCCTGTGGCGGATGATCATGTTCGCCCTTGGCCAGTTCGGATGGAGCCTAACGGCCTTCTCGGTAGGCTCGATACTCAACTACTTCTACTTCCCGCCCATCGTGGACGGGAGCCCGGCCTTCCCTATCAGGATATTCCAGGGAGCCGTCATAGGCGTGCTCACCGTGCTGGGCCTATCGAGCTTCATAGGCAGGATGTTCGACGCGGTCACCGACCCGTGGATCGCCATGCTCTCCGACCGGTCCAAGCGGCCGCTGGGCCGGCGCCGATTCTTCATGCTCGCGGGCGCCTTCCCGGCGGCCCTCTTCTCGGTGCTGGTATTCGCCCCGCCGGCTCCCGGGGCCTCGCCTCTCAACGCCGTATGGCTCGTCGCGACGCTGCTGGGGTTCTACCTCTTCATGACGATATACACGATACCCTACGGGGCGCTCATCCCGGAGCTGGGGCACGACTCCGATACGCGGCTGCTCCTGGCCACCCTGACGTCGATAACCTGGGCCGTCGGCTTCTTCGTCGGCAATTCCGTGTACGCGCTCAAGGACCTGTTCCAGTCCGCGGGGCTGGCGCCGGAGCGGGCCCTCCTCGCCGTCGTGGCCCTGTTCGCCGCCGTCGGCTTCGCGGCCATGATGCTTCCCGTGCTGTTCATAGACGAGCGCCGCTTCTGCAGGAAGACCCACTCCGAGGAAGGCGCGGTGCAGGCGATAGCCGGCGCCCTGAAGAACCACGAGTTCCGGGTCGTGCTCCTCGGGCAGTTCGCCTACTACGCGGCCAACGCCTTCCTGGAGATAGGTATAGTGTACTACGTCACCATACTGATGCGGCTGCCCGAGGCGATGGCCTTCACGCTGATGGCCGTGATGTTCGTGGCCAGCTTCGCCCTATACCCCGCGGTGCTGGCCGGCGCCAAGCGCTTCGGGAAGAAGAACATGATGGTCATGGCCTTCGCCGCGCAGGCGCTGGTATTCGCCATGCTGGGGGTCACCGGCAAGGTGCCCCTCATATCTCCCGCGGCCTGGGGCTGGATAGTCATAGCCGTGCAGACGGTGCCGTCCGCGGTGACGGGCATACTCGCGACCGCAATAATCGCCGACATCGCCCGCGCGGACGGCGTACGGACGGGCAACCACAAGGAGGCGGTATTCTACGCCGCCAACAACTTCGCTATGAAGGCGGCCATATCGCTCTCGAACCTGGTCTTCCCCTCCTTCCTCCTCCTGGGGCGGAGCGTCGACGACGACCTCGGCGTCAGGCTCACCTCCGCGCTCGCGCTCGTCCTATGCGTCGCGGCGTCGTGGGGCTTCACGAGGTACCGGGAGAGTCGGGTCGAGGCGGACCTCGCCATGGAGACGATAGTGATAGTAGAGGCGGCGGCGAAACGGGAAGGAGCGTAGGACGATGAGGATAGTGACGAGCGTCAACAGGGGATGGAGCTACACGGAAGCCTTCCTGGAGGAGTACGCGGCGGCGGACGCGCCGCTGGAAGGCTGGTCGAGGGTCGACCTGCCCCATTCCAACAAGGAGCTGCCCTATAACGGCTTCGACGAGAAGTCGTACCAGTTCGTATCCTGCTACGCGAGGGACGTCGAGGTGCCGCCGCTGGCCGGAGGCAGGCGCGCGTTCCTGGATTTCCAGGGCGTGGCCAACGCCTGCCGGGTATGGGTCGACGGCCGGGAGGCCGGCTCCCACCTAGGCGGCTACACGCCGTTCAGCGTCGAGCTTACCCCCTTCGCTCGGGAGGAAGGAGGCCGCCTCCGGGTAACCGTGCGGGTCGACTCCACCGAGCGCGCCGACGTACCGCCATTCGGCCACGTCATAGACTACCTATGCTACGGGGGCATCTATAGGGAAGTGACCCTGCGCGTCCAGGAGGCCGCGTTCATCTCCGGATGCTTCGCCAGGCCCCTGGACGCCCTGCTGCCGAGCAAGCGGCTGGAACTCGACGCCGACGTTGACCTTGGCGGGCTCGCGCCCCTCGGGGCGGACGGCGGAGGACTGGCCCTCGAATGCGCGCTCAAGGACGGGGATCGCGCGATAGGCTCGGCGAGGGCCCCCGTATCGGATAGCGGCGCGGCGTCGCTCGAGCTGAGCTCGCTCGAAGGCGTCGTCCCGTGGGACGTGGACGACCCGCGGCTGTATACCCTGGAAATCGCTCTCGTACGAGGGAGCGCGCGCATCGACGCGATAGCGCTCCGTATCGGCTTCCGTTCCGCGGTATTCAAGCCCGACGGCTTCTATCTCAACGGGAGGAAGCTGCCGCTCGCCGGGCTCAACAGGCACCAGTCCTTCCCCTACGTCGGCTACGCGATGCCCGCCAGGGCCCAGCGCCGGGACGCCGAGATACTCAAGCGGGAGCTCGGCGTCAACGTGGTCAGGACAAGCCATTACCCGCAGTCGACGCACTTCCTCGACGCCTGCGACGAGCTGGGCCTCCTAGTATTCGAGGAGCTGCCGGGGTGGCAGCACATAGGCGGGCCCGAATGGAAGGATACGGCCTGCCTCTCTCTGGAGGAGATGATCAGGCGCGACAGGAACCGCCCCTCGGTCGTGCTATGGGGCGTGCGCATCAACGAGTCCGGCGACGACCACGACTTCTACGCGCGCACCAACGAGGCGGCCAGGCGCCTCGACCCTACCCGGCAGACGGGCGGCGTCCGCTTCCTGGAGAAGAGCGAGCTCCTAGAGGACGTGTACACCTTCAACGACTTCTCGCACTCGGGAGGCGCCCTGGTCCTCAGGAAGCCGCGCTCCGTGACGCGCCTGCGCCGGGACGTCCCCTACCTCGTGACCGAGCATAACGGGCACATGTTCCCCACGAAGCGCTTCGACAACGAGGAGCGCCTCGTGGAGCACTCGCTCAGGCACGCGCGCGTGCTAGAGGCCGCCCGCGCGACGCCGGGCGTAGCGGGGGCCATAGGCTGGTGCGCCTTCGACTATAACACCCACAAGGACTTCGGCTCGGGCGACCGGATATGCTACCACGGGGTCATGGACATGTTCCGCATAGCCAAGTACGCGTCGTACGCCTACTCGAGCCAGCGCGACCGGGCCTCCGGCGTCGTGCTCGAGGCCGCGACTGTCTTCGCCAAGGGCGAGCGGTCCTCCGCCAAGCTCCTCCCCATCGTCGTCTACACCAATTGCGACGAGATAGTCCTCTATAGGAGCGGGACCCGGGTCGGCTCGTACTATCCGGCCAAGGCCGATTTCCCGCACCTGGCGCATCCGCCGGTGCTGATAGCGGACCTCATAGGGGACCAGCTCGAGGAGACGAGCTTCGCCAAGGCGGACAGGAAGCTTATAAAGAGCCTCGCGGCCAAGGCGCTCGCCGGGGGGCTCGAGAGCCTTAGCTGGGCGGAGAAGGCCCGCTTCGGGATCATGCTGCTCAAGTACCGGATGACCATGAAGGACGCCGAGGCCCTGGTAGGCAAGTACGCGCTCGCCTGGGGCCTCGAGGACGACGGCTTCGAGCTCGCGGGCCTCGCCGACGGCCGGGAGATCGCGAGGCGCCGCTACGGGGGCGACGCGTGCGCCGCGGGCCTGTCCATGGCCGCC
Source organism: Spirochaetota bacterium (assembly GCA_018816345.1). Lineage (GTDB taxonomy): Bacteria > Spirochaetota > Spirochaetia > Treponematales > UBA12059 > SZUA-370. The sequence continues at coordinate 12,126 of JAHIWG010000111.1, forward strand.
GACGACGGGGTCCTGTCAGCGGGGGACTGGGACACGACCCGGGTGGAGCTCAGGCTTAACGACCAGTACGGCAACCTGTACCCCTTCGCCTCCGAGACCGTAGATATTTCCATAACTGGCCCCGCCGACGTCATAGGACCGACCAGGGTCCCGCTCATAGGCGGATGCATAGCGTTCTGGATCCGGACCCGCGGGGAGCCCGGCGACGTCCGCCTGGGCGCGCGGGGAACGCGCTTCGAGGCGCTCCCGGTCGTCGTACGGGTCGAGTGAGAGGGCGCCTTCGCCGCGGCCCCGCGGGGCCCCGCGGCTCCGGGCTAGACGACGGCTACTACCGCGGCGCCGACGGCCCCGCAATGGTCGCGCAGGAGGGCCGCGAAGCGCTCGCCCCGCGCCGTCAGCGACGCGGTAGAATAGAGGCCCGGGGGCGCGAAGATGAAGCCCGCGAGGCGCCTCGTCCCGTCCTTGAGCTTGCCCCGCATCGAGTCCTTGACAGGATTCCCGAGCGGGGTCCCGTCGGCGGCGCAGACGCAGAGGAGCCCCGACAGGTCCATTTCCTGGCCCGAGGCGTTGAAGACGTAGCCCTCGCCGGGGCCGCAAATCCTGATCACGGCGCCGGCCCCGAGCTCGTCGGCGTCCAGGAGGCTGATGGGGAGGCCCGTCTCCAGCGATAGGAGGTTATTGCAGTCCACCGGGCCGTTGATGGCGGGGAAGCGCCCTTCCCTCGCGGCCTGGGCCAGGTACTCGCTCGCGGGCTTCTGACGGCCCGCCGGCCTATAGCCGCCGGCTCGCAGCATCGCCCTTACGGCATCCTTGACGGCGGCCGGCGGGAAATCCTCCCCGGCGCGGCGAGCCGCTAGGTCCGCCGAGGCCGCGACGAGCGCTTCCGGCGACGGCCCTATGGAGGCCGCCTCGGCGTATACCATGCAGACGAGGGCGGAAGCCAGGCGCGGGTCTTCGTCCTTGCGCAGGTTCGGTACGGTGCTCATGACCGATGACGGTACCATGAAGCGGACGGCGCCGCAAGCCGCGGCGCGGGCGGCCCCCGGGCCCGGCGAACCGCGGCCCGGCCCGAGGCGGATTCTTCTTTATGGCCTCGCTATCATGCGCTATACTACAGTCGAGCCCAGGAGGAACCGATGCTGAAACGCCTTTGCGGAATACTGGCCTTAACCGTCTTCGCCGCCGCGGCGGCCGGCGCCCAGGAACGGATCGCGGTGATTGATACCGACCTGCCCAAGGGAATCGATGCGAAGGTCGTCATCCCCGTTACCGAGAAGATCATGGAGGAGTTCGTCCGCTCGAAGCTATTCACCGTGCTCGACCGGTCCTTCATCGCCAAGACCCTTTCCGAGCTGGAATTCAGCACGTCCGACCTGACCGCCGGCGACAGCGACAAGCTGGCGACCATAGGCGGCTTCCTCAAGGCCACGTACATAGTCGTTTCCACGGTCCAGCAGCTCGACAAGACGTACTTCCTATCGGCCAAGATGATAGAGGTCAAGTCTGGCGTCATCACGGCCCAGGCCTCGGTGAACCGGGAAGGCTCGGTGGCCGTCCTCATAGACATGGCGGGCGAGCTGGGCCAGAAGCTGGTCGCGGCCGCCATGGGCCAGGACTCCTCCGCCGTCGCCAGGTCCTCGGGCAGGACGAGCGCGCCCCAGGCCTCCGCGCCTCCGGCCCAAGCCGCGCAGCCGGCAGCCGAGCGGCCCGCCAAGGAGAGGCCTCCCAAGGAACCCAAGCCCAAGGCCGCCCGGTTCTCGACGCTATCGATAGACGTCGGGACGGGGGCGACCGTAGGCTACGAGCTGGATACCGACTTCAATTACTATAGTTGGATAGATAATGATATAGAAGCGGTCAGCGGCCTTAATTTCGGCGCGAGCGCCATCCTGCCCATCGGCCTCTTGTATCTCTCCGGCTTTGGTTCCATGACGACGGCCGAGTACCTTGGAAACGTAGCTACTGTCTCGAGCGAGACTCTCGCGCTCGGGGCCGGCCTCGGCTTGAATCTCCTGCTCGGGCCAGTACAGGCGTACGCGGGCCTACGAGCCGCCTACATGGCCTACTCTTTCACCTGGGATTACGTCGATGGGACATCGGAAACGTATGATTATAGCGGCCCGGGCTTCGGAGTAGAGGTAGGAGGGGACGTGAGGCTCGGCCTATTCTCGATCGGCCTTCGGTACGCCATCGACGTCGGCTCGCTCGAGAACGACGGCACTTATCCTAACGCCGAGGTCTCGGCAGGCGCGCTAGCTCTCCGGGTCGGCCTCGCGTTCTAGGCGGCGAGGGCGGGAGGCTGTCAAGGCGGGGCGGGCCAGGGGCCCCCTCCGTCAACGTGTGAATACAATTCACAAAAAAAATAAGAGGTTTATAATTCCGGATACTAAATGATTATTAAGGAAGCAGAGGAGAGAACGTATGCAAAGTGAAAGACAGTACCGCCTCGCGTCAGTCATCGCTATCGTACTGGTGACATTGGGATTGAGCGCGTGTCCCTTGATAGAAAGCCTATTCAACCAGGCTCCTACCGTGACGCTGACTGCGGACATGACTTCGGCCTACTCCGATCAGACGGTCACTTTTTCCGCTACCGCTCGGGATAAGGACGGTGATAGGCTGACATACCAATGGTATTGGAATGACAGCCTTCAGCAGAGCGAGACAGAATCGTCGGTCTCCTGGTACTGGCTATGCTCGGCGGGATTTTCTGGAACCGTCAAGGTCGTTGTTAGCGACGGTATCGATACGGCGGAGGCCTACGCCCCGATTTCCATATTAGCCGGATCATCGCTTAGGATAGACAATCACGATACGGTGTCGTACGATAAGATATACATCACCACGACCGCCGACTGGGGCAACGATATCTACTCCGGCGTGCTAGCGCCGGGCAAACGCCTGACCGTTTATAATCTGGGAACCGCGTACCAGTATTATAAAGCGACGGATATCAATAACTATTACTACAGCACGACGACTAGTACATCGGTAAGCAACGGGTATTATAGGATTTGGTCCCTATATTCCACGTACGCTACCCTATCGGCCCAATCAAACGTGGCTGGAAACATCGTGCGACGAGAGAGCGACGGTATCGCAAGCACGTTGGGGCTATTAAAACAGTCTTCGAGATCTTCTATTGCAGACAATACCCTAGTAGCGTCGAGCGCCGAGTATTACACTTCCCAAATCCCGAAATCGGAAACGTTCCTAGCCGAGATCGATGGATCATCGCTTTACTCGATCAAGTATTAGCGAAAGGCCCGGGTACTCCCCGGGCCCCTTCATCGTTCGCGCCCGCCCCTAATCTATCACTATAGTCGCGTACATCCCCGCGGGCACCGTCAGCTTCCAGCCGGGCTTCGACGCGGGGTCTCCGAGCCCCATGAAGGCGTTGGAATAGGCCCCGCCGAGTATTCTCCGGATAGTGGCCGCGGAGTAGACGTACGGCTCCGAGACGTACGAGTCGACGGCGCCGTCCGCGTTCGTGTCAATGCCGAGCCTATAATTATGCATGTCGATGGAGCCGAGGCTATACTCGACGCCGCCCCCGGCAGAGGCGAAGCGGGCGCCCGTGTTATAGCGGTAGTACTCCGGCGCGTCCGTTCGGCCCGATAGGAGCACGGCCGCGCCCCAGCGGCGGAGGAGGCTCTCAGCCGTCTCATCCCTGCCCGAGAAGGCGGCCGCGGCGGCGGCAATCGCCCCGGGAGTGGCGTCGGCCGACTGCACGACCCTGCGCACGAACTCGGCGCCGCCGTAATTACGGGCGAGGTAGGCGCCGAAGGCGTACGCCGCGGAATAGCTGGCGTAGATGTCGATGCCGCCCCAGTCGTCGAGGGAAATATCGTTAAAGTAGATGAAATCGGGGAGGCGCCCGGCTGCGTTGCCCGGCGATCCAGCCGTCCAATCGCCGGGGGCGACGCCCCTCGGGCCCGCCACGCCCATCTTATCGGACAGGAGGTCTTCCACCTGCATCGAGCACAGCTCGTCTATCCAGGTTGGCTGGTTATAATAGTCGCCGCCGCGGAGGACGCCTTTCTGGTAATAATGGATCATATGCTGGAACTCGTGGGCTAGCGTAGAGAAGGTCGTCTCGGCCCAGTAGTCGCTTTGCTCCCACGCGTCGGCGAGATAGCCTGAGGCCCCGACGCCGTCGCCCTCGTCGTCGGGGTTGGCGTACATGACGGCGTCTATGACGAACATCACGCGCTCGTTCGATGCCGTTACGCCCACGACGGCGTTCACGGGCGCGAAATAGCCTACTATGCCGCCCGTGTCGGAGTTGTCCTTGGAAATGTCAGCGAGCAGGATCGTGACGTTGCCGTCGGCGGCGATGAGGTTGGAGTACCCATGGCTTCCCCACTCGTCCCCGAGCATGCTCGTGACCCAAGCGTATATGGAGGCGCTCGGAGCGCCCGACGTCCCGAAGAAGGCCGCCGCGAGGGCGTCAACCATCTCCTGCGTCACCGCGTGCTTCAAGGTCGGAGCGACATCCCAGCAGTTATCGGCGACCCATATGCTAAGGGTCCGCGATCTCCCGCTGCCGAAGTCGACGGCGTCCATCGGGTCTCCCGAGCCCGCGCTACCGCTCGCGTAACGGCAGGTCGCGGGAAAGGCCTCCAGTGTCGTGCCCGCGGCATTCGAGACGACCATGAACGACTGAGTCCGCCCCGGATAATCCCCGGCGGGGGCCCCGGTACTATTGAAAAGAGCCGAGCGCGCCGTCCCGGAGGCGGCCGTCCCGGCGGGCATGGCGGGTATCGCCCTGATGCGCTCGGTCGCCGCCTCGCCCAGGTCCCGGCCGGCGGCGGGCGGGCTCCGGTCGTCGGAGGAGAGGGCCTTGGCCTCGGCGTCGGGAACGATCCTCGCGGAATCCCCCGTCGTGAACACGACGTAGGCGGAGCGGCCGGCGGCGTCGGCGTAGAGGCTCAGGTCGATTTCCCCGTTGACGGGCTCGAGGAAGCGCACGAAGGGCGCTCCCGACGCGGCCGGGGAGGCCAGGCCGCCGAAGACGTCGCATGACGAGACGGCGAGAGTGAAGGCGGCTGCTATTATAGTGGCGGCGATACCGGCTACGGCCCTGATACGTCTTCCGGCGCGGTTCATCGGCGCGTCCTTCTTTCTATGTCCATGGTCAATACTATCGAGAGCGCGGCCTGCCAGCTTACGACGTTATCGACTATGCCGCCCGGCCACAGCCCGGCCTCGACGCCGATGGCCGGGACGAAGAATACGGGCCCTATCGCCCGCGTGGGGCGGAGCCTAAGCCCGCCCTCCAGGTACGCGCCGGGGATGAACGCGTTGCCGGCCTTGAAGTTATAGGTAACGACGACGCCGGAACCGCCTTGGGAGACCGCTTGATCGGGCGCCGACACGGGGGCGCACGCGAGCCCGCCCGCACCGAGGTACCAGGCCTCGGGTTCGTAGCGCAGGCCGAGTCGGAGGCCGACCGTCCATAGCGCCAGCCAGCTCGTCGCGCCTAGATCGGGAGCCCAGGTCGCGTAGCCTAGCCTTCTCAGCTCGAGGCCGGCCGCGGCGCGCAGGGGGCCGTACAGCCGGACGTCGGCGACCGCGCCGACCGAGGCGCCCAGGACCGGCGCGGTCGTCGCGGAGGCGCCCAGGGACGAGCCGAACTCCGCCGCGGCCTCCGTCATGTCTCCCCCGAGCGCCATGGCGGCGCCCGCGCCTATGAAGGCGGAATAGCCTATGTCGAGGGCGCCCGAGGGCGGCGCGCATAGCGCGACTACCAGAAGGCTCAGTATCGATCGTCTCATCGCGACTCCGTTCTGTTTAATATGCTCTATGGTATCACCGATTCCGCGATTAGCACTACGGGAAATCGCGAAGCGCCGACTCGATTGACACGGGCGGGACTCGCATATAGTCTGGCGCCACCACGCCATGAAACGAATAGACACGACGGTACGATCGATACGCAAGGTAGCCGAGGGTTATTTCGAGCTGCGCTTCGCATGGGAACTCCCCGATAACGGGGACCCCGTTATCGGGGACCCCGTTATCGGGGACCCCGTTATCGGGGACCCCGCTATCGGGAACCCCGCTATCGGGAACCCCGCTATCGGGAACCCCGCTATCGGGGCCCCCTCAATAGGGGGACACGTTAACGGGGGACACGCCGGCGACGACTCGCCGGCCCCGGGCCGATTCGTGACGATACGGGCCGGGGGTAGGTACGACCCGGCCCTCAGGCGTCCCTTCGCGTTCTCGGATTACTCGCCCGACGCCCGGGAGGCGGCGATAGTCTTCCAGCTGAGGGGCCGGGGGACGGCGTTCCTCGCGGACCTGAAGCCAGGCGACCCGCTGGACGTCCTTGGCCCACTCGGCAAGGGCTTCGGCTCTCCTCCCAGGTCGACTAGGCCCGTCCTCGTCGCGGGGGGCATTGGGATAGGCCCCATGCTGTACCTCGCGTCGGCCCTGGCCGCCCGGGCCGACGCCGGCCTCGGAGAGGCTCCGACCCTGGCCATGGGCTTCAGGTCGGCCGCGTACGTACCCGGGCTCCCGTTGCCGCCCGGCGCGGTCGTCTGCACCGACGACGGCTCGTACGGCTACGAGGGCACGGTGGCCGATTATCTGGCCGGCTACGATCCCGGCCTCCCGCCGGCGTTCTACGCCTGCGGCCCGGCGCCCATGATGGCCGCCGTAGGGCGGCTAGCCGCGGCGAGGCGGGCGCCCTACGAGGCCGCCGTGGAGCAGTGGATGGCCTGCGGGGTCGGCGCGTGCGCCGGCTGCGCCGTGCCGCTGAAGTCGGGCGCCTTCGTCAGGGCCTGCGCCGACGGCCCGGTCCTCGACGGCGACCTGGTGGATTGGGAGGCGTCGCTATGAGCGTATCGGAGGCCCTGGACATGTCCGTCCGCGTAGGCGGGCTCGTCATGCGGAACCCCGTGGGCGTCGCCAGCGGCGCCTTCGGCTACGGCGAGGAGTACGAGAGCCTCGTCGACATAGACGCCCTCGGCGCCCTTTATACCAAGGCGGTAACGCCGGAGCCCCGCGCCGGCAACCCCGCGCCCCGCCTCGCCGATACGCCCGCCGGCATGCTCAATTCCATAGGGCTCGCCAACCCGGGCCTCGACTCCTTCGTCGCCGACAAGCTGCCCGGCCTGCGCGCCAGGCGCTGCGCCGTCATAGTCAACGTGGCCGGCAAGACCGAGGGCGACTATATCCGCGTCGTGGAGCGTCTGGAGGCCGAGGACGGTATAGCGGGCTACGAGATTAACGTCAGCTGCCCCAACGTGGCCCACGGGGGCCTGGCCTTCGGCACCGATCCCGCCCAGGTCGAGCGGCTCGTCCGCGCGATCCGCGGCGCGCAGGGCGCGAGGTCCCCTCGGAGGCCCGTCATCGTCAAGCTGACGCCCAACGTCGCGGACATAGCCTCGATCGCCAAGGCCGCCGAGGCCGGCGGGGCCGACGCCGTCTCGTGCATCAACACCCTCGTCGGCATGGTAATAGACGTGAAGGCCAGGCGGACGGTGCTCGCGATGAGGACGGGCGGCCTCTCGGGCCCGGCCGTCAGGCCCGTAGGCGTCGCCTGCGTCTACAAGGCCAGCCGCGCCGTATCGATACCGGTGATAGGCCTCGGAGGCATATCGGACGCGGACGACGCCCTCCAGTACCTGCTCGCCGGCGCGGTCGCCGTCCAGGTAGGCACCGCTCTGTTCGCCCGCCCCGAGACCCCTTCCGAGATACTCGCGGGCGTACGCGCCTTCATGGAGAAGGAAGGCGTAGCTCGGGTCGGGGACATACGGAAGATGCTCGCCTAGCCGCCGCCGGGACCCGAGCCCCCGGCGGCGCGCCCCGCCCCGGAGCTTGACCCCGGGGCGGGGCGCGGGCTATAAACTCTTCGCTTCTTACGGGACGTAGGCGCTCAGTAGCGGCGCTGATTATCCCCTTCCCGCGAACCTAGGAGAACCCATAGCATGGAACAGAAACTCGCAAACCCGGGCCCGCTCGGCCTCGCCGGATTCGGCATGACCACGATCCTGCTCAACATCCACAACGCCGGATTCTTCCCCGTCAGCGCCATGATCATGGCGATGGGGATCTTCTACGGCGGGATCGCCCAGGTCATAGCCGGCGTCCTGGAGTACAAGAAGGGCAACACCTTCGGCACCCTCGCCTTCACGTCCTACGGCTTCTTCTGGATAGCCCTGGTCGCCACCTGGACCCTGCCCAGGATGGGCCTGGCCGAGCCTACCCCCGCGGGCTACATGGGCTGGTTCCTCGCGGTCTGGGCCGTGTTCTCCATCTTCATGACCATAGGCACGCTCAAGTCGAGCAAGGTGCTCACCTTCGTTTTCGTGACCCTGGACATCCTGTTCATCCTGCTCGCCCTCCGCGACTGGACCGGCTCCGAGCTCATCGGCCACGTCGCCGGCTGGGAAGGCCTGGTCTGCGGCTCCGCGGCCCTGTACCTCTCCATGGCGGAGATGGTCAACGAGGCCCTCGGGACGAAGCTGCTCCCGTTCTGATCCCGGACTACGCGCCATACTGATGATAAAGCCCGCCGCGAGGCGGGTTTTATCGTTTAGATAGTTCCTCGAACCTTGTTGCGATTAAGCCCATGCATATTGAGGCAGATAGTCTCGTCCTTTCTTGAGCGGGGTAATGGATTCTTTCAGCCAAATCATTTTATTAGCATCACTTAGATGCTCTTTCGTTAGGAATACCCGC